>JBDUDV010000024.1:0-40990 GCA_040002755.1 Acidobacteriota bacterium
CGGTAAGCCATCCACTGTAGTCGTCGGAAACCATCTGGCTTCTCAGGATTCGCTTCGCGAAACTCGAGGCCCTTGAGCCCGTCGATCTCGAGCCACTTCACTTCATCTACTTCGCCGTTCTTCGCGCGCGTTTTGGCGCCATCGTAAAAAGCCTTGATGCTCATGTCGGTCGGGAAGCTTTCATCCATCGGCGAGATGCTGACGATTAGGTTCGCCGCTTCCGAGCCGCCGCGTGAGCGCCAGGTGAGCATCTTCGATTCGTTCGATGTCTCCTTCCAACTGGGCGGCACTGTCCACGACATTCCCTGGGCATCCCACTTGGCGGTCTGGCCGCCCGCCAACGCCGCAGTCTGAGCAGCGGTTGGCGTAGCCTTTTCCGCTTCGCCGCCGGTGTCGCTGGTTGCGGTTTTGCCGGGCCCGCCGGAGTTGCCGGACGGTTTTAGTTTATTGGATAGATTGCAAAAGGAGAGCGCAAATCCGAGCACTAGCAGGACAGGAAGATGTTTCATGGCTACACCATTAAAGGAAGACTGAAAGAGCAGTGCGCTTCTATTCCAAAAAGGGGGGGCAAGTCAACTCTGTGGCGCAAACTTTGATGGCGGTTGTAGTTTTCCCCACGCCACCTTTTGTTAGTTTGCGTTACAACGTTAGGCCGCGCGTGCTATCCTACATTTCCCTCCATTAACCCCCTTTTATTAACCGAGCTCGCCGCTCAAATTCTTCGGAGAATATTTATGAACACCATCGTCTATGGGACTGAGCGCGTTGCGCGATTCGCCTCGGGGTTTTTATCGCCACGCCGATTGCGCTCTCTTTTATTGATCAGTTTGCTGGGCTTGGCTGGAAGTGCCTGCCAGCGAGCCGATAGCAATACCAACGTGTCAGCTAATGCCAACACATCGCCCGCAGTCGCGATCGCTAGTCCGTCAGTCGAGCCGTCGCCGGTTAGCGCGGCGCGCGAGCCGGAAAAGTATCGCGCTGTTCTGGTGTTCAGCGCGGAAACGGAAGGTGGACAAAAAACGATCGGCATGCCGACGTTGTCCGCAGAAGTTGCACGCAACGGAGCTGATCGTCGCGTGTCGTTCAAGCTGCCAGACGGTTCTGATCTGATCTATCTCGAACAGGGCGACAAACACATTGTGATCGCGCCCGCCCGCAAGCAGTATGCGGAGCTTACTCCGGAAGCGACCGGCTTTCAGTTACAGAAACTGATGACCCCAGGCCAGGTCGTTTCTTACCTGGAGAAACTGAAGGGCGTCGAACGCGTTGGCGATGACACAATGAACGGGCGGCCCGCGGACAAGTATCGTTATGCGACCACGACCAGCACATCAACTTCTGCCGGCGATGTGAAGAGCGAAGCGTACTTTTACGTTGACAAGGAAACCGGTCTGCCGCTGAGGGCCGAGCTCTACTCCGAGGCCAGCGGAAATGTTCAGGGCGTGAAGGGCGCAAAGATCGCTGCTGAGATGCGAGACATCAGCACCACTGTCGACGACTCGCTGTTTCAGGTTCCCGAAGGGTTTAGCAAAGTTCCACCCGAGCAGGTGCGTCAGCAAATCGATTCGTTGACCAACACAGTCGCGGCCCTGATTAAGGCGCTACTGTCTAACATGAACTCGTCAGCAACTAGCAGCGCTTCGCCCCTGGCTACGGCTTCGCCGGCAGTGTCGCCCGCGCGTTAAGTTAACTAAGGAGATACGGATGAAATATGTATTGCTGCTCGTAGTAGGTCTGCTCATCGGCGGAGTGGGCGCTGTTTTCTTTCTGGGCGTTCCGAGCGCGAAAGCGATTCCAGGTTCAGTTGTGCAAGCTCCGCCGGCGGGTGGTGATGCACCGGGAACCGTAGTGGTGTCGATCAGCGACAGTTTTCTAAACGGGATGCTGGGAACAGTCTTTCGTGATCTGGGACCACCATCGTTCAAGCTTGCAAGCAACGGAACGCCGGCGGGATCTGCAAATATTGAGATCGTTGCTTTTCAGGGCGGCTGCACGAATACCATGACGCTTGCGGCCGAAGGCAGCGGCGTTAAGACTGAGGTGAAGTTTGCCGGCGGCAAGATCTCCGCTCCGCTGGTTTTCAGCGGCAGCTACAATCTGATGGGAAACTGCCTGCAGTTTAAAGGTTGGGCGCAAACGACAATTCAGCTTTCGTTTGATCAGCCGAACCAAACGCTCTATGGCCGGTTGAATGTTGAAGGCGTGAATCTTGAAGGCGTCAATCCGATTGCTAATAACTTCGTAACTGTTTTTGTTCGCAGTGCAATCGACAGCAAGGTGAATCCGATTCAGTTTCTGCGTCCGCAGCAACTGCAGTTGCTGATTCCGGTGCAGGCGAGCAATGGTTCAGTGAAGGCGCAAGTGAAGGATGTGCGCTCGGAAGTTCAGGATGGTTCGCTGCGCTTGCACATCACTTACGATTTTGCGGGGACGAAGGGACAAGTGCCACAAGGTTAGCGCGCTCCGCAGGCTATGCGGGCAACGCAGCACCATCTTCTGCCAGCGCGCGCTGACGTTCAAAATGATCAACGATCTCCTGCGCCGTTTTCTTTCCAACAAACGGCGTCAATTCGGAAACCGCTGCGGCGGCGATGCGATGAATCGAACCAAAGTGCCGGAGCAATCTTCCCTTTCGTTTTTCGCCGACGCCGGGAATCGCTGAAAGTTCAGAAGTGAAGTCGCGCAGTTCACGGCGTTTGCGGTGGTAGGTCAACGCAAAGCGATGCGTTTCGTCGCGAATCATTTGCAGCAGACGCAGAATCAGCGAATGTGGATCGAGATAGATGGGCTCGTGCTCCCGTCCCTTCACCAATAGGTAAGAGACCTGGTTATGTTTCAAAGGCGGCTTCACTACGCCCACCATCGGAATCGCTTCCAGATCCAATTCGCGCATCGCGTCTCCGGCGGCGTTGAGCTGCGACTTGCCGCCGTCAATCATGATCAGATCCGGAAGAGGTTTTCCTTCATCCAACAAGCGGCGATAACGGCGCACTACGGCTTCGCGCATTGACGCTACATCGTTCGCGCCCTCGACCGTCTTGATCTTGAACTTGCGATACTCCGAACGATTCATCTTACCGTTGTCGCAAACCACCATGCCCGCGACATTCTCCGCGCCCTGGATGTGCGAAATATCAAACGACTCGATGCGCGCCGGAAAACGCGGGAGTTCGAGCGTCTCCTGCAATTCTTCCAGTACGAGTTTCATGTCTGGCTTGAGAATGCGGAAGCGTTGTTCGAAGGCGAGCTTCGCATTCTTCTCGCCAAGGTCGATCATGTCACGCTTCTCGCCGCGCTGGCTGTGGTGAATCTTCACCCGTCGGCCTTTGCGCGCGGTCAGGGCTTTCTCCAGCAGTTCGCGATCCTCAAAATCTACGGGAACGTGAATCTCATTTGGGACATAATCGGAGGCATAGTATTGCGCCAACACTTCGCCGAGAAACGATGCTGGATCGAAATCGTCTTCCGATAAATCTTCCCAGAAGAATTCGCGACGACCAACGATGTTGCCTTCGCGCATTGTGAAAAGTTGCAGCGCGAGGCGCGGTCCTTCGCGGTAGTAAGCGAAGATGTCAACGTCGCGATCGGTGACCGTCGCCATCTTCTGTTGCTCGGAAAGTTTGACTACAGTTTTGCGCAGATCGCGATACTTCGCCGCCATCTCGTAACGCAATTCTCCTGACGCTTGAGTCATGCGCTCCGCGAGCGTGTCAGCGAGTTCCGTATTTCGTCCTTCGAGCAAAAGGCGAACGTCGCGCACTGCCTCCTGATATTGTTCGGCCGTGCAGAGGCCCTTCACGCAAGGACCAAGGCAGCGCTTGATGTGATACTCGAGACACGGACGCGGCGCCTTGCCATTGATTTCGATGTCGCAGGTGCGCAGTTGAAAGGTGCGATTGATGACGTCGATCGTCCGGCGCGCCATGCTGGCCGGCAGAAATGGCCCGAAGTAGAGCGCGCCGTCTTTTTGAACGCGTCGCGTGATGACCGCTTTCGGAAAAGGCTCGTTGATTGTTAGTTTGAGATGCGGATACGACTTGTCGTCTTTTAGATTGACGTTGTAACGAGGCTTATGTTTTTTGGTAAGCGTTGCTTCGAGTATTAGTGCTTCGACTTCGTTGTCAGTGACGATGACTTCGACGTCGGCAATCTGCCGAACGAGCGCGTCGGTCTTGCGATCAAAAGGTCGCGCCTCGCGGAAATATGATTGCACGCGACTACGCAGGCGCTTGGCCTTTCCGATATAGATTATTTTGCCGGCGCTGTCCTTGTAGAGGTAGACGCCGGCAGAAACTGGAATTTCCTTGAGCTTTTCGGCTAATGTCACTGTTTTCAGATGCTGTTGAGACCGAAACAATTGCCCAACTATTCTAACGCACGAATGAGGTGAAGACCACGAGGCTAGAAATCGCCCAGCCAATAACATGAACTTTCCCTTTGCAGCTCCGGCGAATCGTCAGTTTGATGCCGTTGGCTTCGGGCTGAATGCCGTCGATCATTTAATCGTTGTGCCTGAGTACCCGGCGTTCGATAGCAAGATTCGTTTGCTGGAACACAAGCAAGCCGCGGGCGGTCAGGCGGCCACGACGATGATTGCGTTGCAACGTCTCGGTCTGAAGACAGCATACGCCGGCAGATTCGGTTCAGACGCTGAAGGTCAATATGGTTTCGAGTCGTTAAAGTCAGAAGGCGTAGACTACGAATTCGCGGAGGTGATGGACGGCGCGCGCAATCAAGTGGCATTCATCATCGTCGATGCGCAGAGCGGCGAGCGCACGATCATCTGGGACAGGGACGAGCGATTGTCTTACGCCTCTGAAGAAGCGCCGATTGCATTGGCTACTCGCGGACGCGTCCTGCATATCGATGCACACGATCCCCGGGCTTGCGCGCGTATGGCGCGCGCGGCACACGCTGAAGGCACGATCGTTACGGCCGATGTCGACAATATTTATGAGGGACTGCCGGAACTGTTGCCCCTTATCGACGTGCTGATCGGCTCGCGTGAGTTTCCGCACCGGCTCACCGGCATTGCTGACGAGCGCGCGTCGTTAGTCGAGTTGAAAGCGCGATACGGCTGTGGATTAGTCGGCATGACGAAAGGCGTGGCTGGTTCGCTCGTCTATTGCGAGGGACAGTTCATCGAGTCACCGTCGTTCGCGGTTCCCGGTGGCTGCCGCGATACAACCGGCTCCGGTGACGCATTTCACGGCGGCTTTCTTTATGGCTTTCTGAGCGACAAGGATGTTGAGACGAGTCTGAAACTTGCCAACGCGGTGGCGGCGCTGAAGTGTCGCAATCTTGGCGCGCGCACCGCCTTGCCGAGTGAAAGTGAATTGACCGAGTTTCTCTGCGCAAAGTAGCAGGGCCACAGATTTTAACGGATGAATACAGATCAATTGAGACTCAAAAGACACAGTTTCCCGCCCTGTTTCAGATTTGTGTAATCCGTGTTTATCTGTAGCGGCGGTTTCACCGATAGGGAGGTATCGAGGTGGCCAAATTATTTGTGCCGGTTCTCTTGGGAACCAATCGTAAACACCGAAACAGCGTGCATCCGGCCAAATGGCTGGTCGGCGAGATGGAAAAACGCGACGATATTCAGACGCAGCTGTTTGATGTCAGCGAGTTTGCATTGCCGCAGGATGATTACGGCCAGGAGATCAAGGAGCTTTTTCCGGATTGGCGCGACGCAATTATCAAAGCAGACGGGCTGGTAATAGTTACTCCGGAATACAACCACGGCTACTCGGGTTCATTAAAAGCCGTACTGGATTTGTTGTTGCGAGAATACGTGCACAAAGCCGTCGCCTTTGTCGGCGTCTCTGCCGGCCCTTGGGGTGGCACGCGTGTAATTGAAGCAATGCTGCCGGTCGTACGCGAATTGGGATTGGCGGTCACGTTTTCAGACCTTAATTTTTCCAGGGTTCAGAAAACATTTGATGCTGAGGGAAAACTTTTGAATCCAGCTGTGGAGAAATTCGCAAAAGAGTTTTTGGACGAACTCGTCTGGATGAGCCGCACGTTGAAGTGGGGACGTGAAAACGTGCCGTCAAAATTCCATCCAGCCTCACCTCAGGTTCTTACGGAATAATTCAAGCACACGTCGCCACGCGTCGGCCGCCGCCTCGGCGTCGTAAACCTCAGGCCGGGTGTCGTTGAAGAACGCGTGGTCGGCGTCGTAAGTTACGACCTCCAACGGCAAGTCATACTTTCGCGCCGCCTCAATTAGTCGATTTACTTTCTCCGGATTGATCCACGCGTCGCGCCTACCGGCGATGAAGAGTGTCGGGACCCCCAACCGTTTGAGCACGTCTTCTTCGGGGATGTCGCCGTAGAAGGGCGCTGCCGCCGCAATGTCGCTTAGCAGACAAGCAGCACGCAGCGCGAAGATGCCCCCCATGCAGTAACCGGTGAGGCCCACCTTTTGCACGTTGTAGTTGCGCTTCGTTTCCGCGATGGTTTGGCGAATTATTTCGATCCCGTCTGCAATCGGCAATGCCTGCATAAACTGTGACGCCTCTTTGCTGTCTTTGGCGAGCTTGCCGCGATACAGATCCGGCGCCACGCAAAGAAAGCCTTCGTTCGCGTAACGAGCGGCAAGATCGCGAATGTGATTATTGAGGCCCCAGTATTCCTGGATCAGAATTACCGCCGACGTCGGATCGTTATCCGGGCGGGCAACATGCGCTGTGGTGGCGCCACCGGCTGTGTCCAGGTTCAGCACTTCTGTTTTCATAGTCGTCCCCATCGAGATCCGAAATATTAGAATTTCCTTGAGAACGCAGATTATACGTGAAGCGGTGGAATCATCACATGCCCCTGTTCCTACGCTACGAATCAGTGATATAAAACGGACGCTCCACCAATACATCTTCTGCACGTGTAAGGCTGACCATCATGAAATCTTTGGCTGCACTTCTACTGGTAATCATCTCCGCTCTTGAGCTTTCGCCGGCTACGGCGAAGGTCCCACCAGCGGATCTGGTTTTCAAAAACGGCAACATCTATACGGTCAGCCCGCAGCTTACGTCGGCGGAAGCAGTGGCCGTAAAGGGCGATCACATTGTCTTTGTCGGCTCAAAGGAGGGGGTGCAAAAGTACATCGGCAAGAACACGCGCGTAATCGATCTCAGTGGCAGGACAATGGTGCCGGGAATGACGGATGCGCATCATCATCTTTCCGGCGTGGGCTTTCGGGAGATGACGCTAAACCTTGAAGGCCTCACCAGCATCGAAGCGTTTCTAGTAAAGGTTAAAGAGCGCGTCGATCAGAAACAACCGGGCGAATGGGTCACCGGTCGTGGCTGGATTGAAACGTTCTGGACGCCGCAGGTATTTCCCACGCGCTGGGATCTCGACAAGATCTCTCCAAACAACCCGGTCTTTCTGGATCGAGCTGATGGCCACGGAGCCGTGGCAAACAGTGCGGCTTTGAAGATAGCCGGGGTCGACAAAAATACCGCCAGCCCTTTCGGCGGCGAAATTTCCAAGGACAAACAGAGCGGTGAACCAAATGGCATGATGCTCGACGCGGGGCAGGATCTGATTCAACGCCACATCCCGCCAACAACTGCCGCCGAAGCTGAACGTGCGATTATTCTAGGAGTGCAGCGCGACATCTCACTCGGTTGGACACAGGTCCAGGATCCGGGCGGCAGTTATGCTGACGTCGCTATTGACGAGAAGCTTTACAGTGAAGGCAAGATCAAACTTCGCATCTACAAAGCGCTTTCAGCTCCGGGCCCAGAAGCGCGCCGACTCTTCAACGATGGGCCAATAATAGGCGCGCATTCCAACCGCCTTAATGTGCGCACGCTGAAACTCTACGCGGATGGCTCACTTGGTTCGCGCAGCGCAGCGCTGCTCGCGCCTTATTCGGACAAGCCAGACACTTCGGGTTTCCTAACAATCAAGGAAGAGGATTTACAGCCGTTGTTGCGGGAGGCACTGAGAAAAGGAATTCAAATCGAAACGCACGCGATTGGCGATCGTGGCAATCGTTTCATACTCGATCAATACGAAAAGGCGATGAATGCGGTGCCGAAAAGTGAATGGAAAATTAAAGAGCCGCGCTGGCGTGTTGAGCATTCACAAATCGTCAACCCAGTGGACATCCCGCGTTTCAAAAAGCTGGGCATCATTCCGTCAATGCAACCGTCGCACGCGATTGGCGATTTACATTTTGCGCCGAAGCGACTTGGCATTGAACGACTCGCCGGCGCCTACGCGTGGCAAAGTTTTATCAAATCCGGATCGATAATTCCCGGAGGCTCCGATGCGCCGGTCGAACGTGGTGAGCCGATGATCGAGTTTTACGCGGCCGTGGCGCGCAAGGACATGAAAGGCTTTTCCGGCGCAGGCTGGCACCCGGAAGAAGCGGCCACGCGCGAGCAGGCGCTCAATATGTTTACCATCTGGCCTGCTTACGCCGCGTTTGAAGAAACACTACGAGGTTCGATTGAGACCGGTAAGCTGGCAGACTTCACCGTCTTCTCTGCAAATATCATGATGATTCCGGAGATGGAGATTTTGAAGACGCGTTGCGTGATGACGGTGATTGGCGGCGAGATCGTTTATGAGGCTGGAGATAACTAGTTCGTGTTTCCTTTTCGAAATAGGGCAGGAGCGTGGTTACAAACCTTTCTCGTTCAGCTTGCGTTGACGGGCTCTATCCTTTTCGCCTGCTGGCCAACGACCGCGCAAACGCAGTCGCCGGCGTCGACTGACGCCAATCAGCCGGGAATGGTAGTTCTAAGTGTTCGAGTGACCGACAGTTTGAGCCACGCAGTCGTTGACGTTAACCAAAATGCTTTTCGCATCCTGGAGGACGGTGTACCGCAAAAAATCTCCTTCGTCTCCAAGGAGCAGATCCCGGTTACCTATGGTTTGCTCATTGATTGTTCAGGATCGCTGCGCAGTCAACTCAGTAAGGTCGTGCAAACCGGAGTGAAAGTAATTAATGCCAATAAGCCTGACGACCAAGCGTTCATAATCAGATTCATTAGCAGCGACAAGATCGAGATTGTGCAGGAAACGACGTCGGACAAGAGGCTTTTGGAAGACGGATTGAACGACCTTTATGTCGAGGGCGGCCGGACCGCGGTCATAGATGCCGTTTATTTGGCGGCTGGGAAACTGATCAAGCGGAAGTTGGAAGACAAGAATCTTCGCCGGCAAGCGCTGATTCTGATTACGGATGGCGAGGATCGAAACAGTTTCTACACCCGCGAAAAACTCTTCAGCCTTCTGGGAACTGCCGACATTCAAGTTTACGTCATAGGCTTCACTAAAGAACTGAGAGGCACGGCTAAGGATCGAGCTGTTGAACTGCTCACGCGACTCGCGACTGACACCGGAGGACGGGTGTTTTTGCCGCAGTCAATTAGCGAGCTGTCGAGCATCGCTGACGAGATCGTTAACGATATCAGAACGCAGTACGTGATTGGCTATGTTCCGTCTGACCAGAACCCCATCAACAGTTTTCATAAAGTGCAGGTGTCGATAGCAGATGATCCGAAGCAGGAAAAGCGCATCGCTGTCACACGGCTGGGCTACTCCACTCAGAAGAGGACCAATTGATGAAACGTGGACTGTCTAGCGATGTTCTTCTGACCGAACGTCGCAACTTTCTTTCCTTCGGGGGCAAGGGTCTCGGTCTCGCCGCGCTTTCTTCCGCAACCGTCGCCTCGCTGCTGAAAGAGATTCACGCGGCATCAAAGACCATCGCGCATCTGACTCCCAGGGCAGGCGGCGACGGATGAAAAATTTTAAAACTTAAAACTGACTTAGGAGAGCACTAATCATGTCTAGCCCAGCAGCAAAGCAGCCAACACCACAACTGTTTTTCCAAACCATCAATGCCTACCAGCAGACTGAAGGATTGAAAGCGGCGATCGAGTTGGAAGTCTTCACGGCCATCGGCGAAGGCAATGCGACGGCGCCGGAGATCGCGCAGAGATGCAAAACCTCCGAACGAGGCATGCGCATTCTCTGCGACTTTCTTTGCATCATCGGCTTTCTTACCAAAGACGGAAACCGTTACGGCCTGACGCCTGACTCTGCGGTGTTTCTCGACAAGCGCTCGCCCGCTTATCTTGGTGGCGTAACGGAGTTCATCTCGTCGTCGATAATTACCGATCCTTTTAGAAATCTCGCAGACGCGGTTCGCAAAGGTGGCACAACGATGCCGGAAGGGGGCACTGTCTCGCACGACAATCCGATCTGGGTGAAGTTTGCGCGGGCGATGGCGCCGATGATGGCTATGCCCGCGAAGTTAATGGCGGAGTTGGTCGCCCCGGCCGCAGACAGCAAACTAAAGATTCTCGACATTGCCGCCGGGCACGGACTCTACGGAATCGAGTTTGCGAAAAATAACCCGCAGGCGAGCGTTGTCGCCCTCGACTGGCCCAATGTTCTGGAAGTAGCAAAAGAGAACGCGATGGCGGCGGGAATTGGCAATCGATTTTCAACTATCGCGGGCAGTGCTTTCGACGTCGACTACGGCGCGGGCTATGACCTGGTCCTGCTAACCAACTTCCTGCATCACTTCGATCCGCCGACGAATGAAAAACTGTTGCGGAAGGTCCATGCGGCGTTAGCTGAAGGCGGGCGCGCGATCACACTTGAGTTTATTCCCAACGATGATCGCATTTCGCCACCGGAAGCTTCGTTCAGCATCCAAATGCTTGGCGGCACCGAAGGCGGCGATGCCTACACCCTCGCGGAGCTGGAACGAATGTTCACGAACGCAGGCTTTGCTGCCAGCGAAATGCATCCGTTGCCGCCATCGATTCAGCGAGTGGTGATTTCGCAAAAGTGATGTTTGATAAGAAGAAGGCAACGGATTGCTGGAATCGCCGGTGTCACGCCCGCGGTCTCAGTCACAAGTTCTCTTTAGAGTTCACCAACTTGATTGGTCTTCGCCCCGTCCGCCAACAGTGTCGCAACTTTCGATAGAAGCGTTTCGGCAGTGTAAGGTTTCGACACGTAGGCCATGAAGCCGGTTGCGAGAGCCTCAGGTTCACTCAGCTCGGAGTGGGCGGTAACAGCCATGCAAGGTATTGTCTGCGTGCGCTGGTCCGCCTTCAATTCCTGCAGAACTCCCCAGCCATCCAGCACGGGCATAGACAAGTCCATGACGATGAGATCGGGCGATTCGCTCCGAGCAATCGCCAGGCATTCGTCTCCGTCTCTTGCCTCGTGCACGTTATAACCCGCGGCTATGAGCAAGAGTTGCAAAAGCTCCCGGTTGTCGTCATGATCGTCGGCGATTAGGATCGTGGCTGCCATTGAGTTCGACAAGAGAATCTGGGATTCGCGATCGGGCGGTTCATACTGGACTTATAGCTTAGGGCCGAAACACTGTCAATCACGAGGTCAGAAACGATTTCTTGACTCTCCGATTCCCACGCGTCCATAATCCCTAAGGAGACGTTTTGCCCCTGCTCAAGTCTTAGAAGCGGCTTTTATCTCAGTTAGGCATCTCAGTTATTATTCTCACCTTGGGAGTTCAAAAGAACCTGCAATGGAGGAACACACTGTGGTTAGCGGACAACTGGAAGACAGCTTGCGCCACGAGCTGGAGAGTTATATCGAAGGGCGCATTGGCGGTATCAAGCAAGAAGTCGCCGCACTTCAGAGCCAACTCAACGAATCACTCAGCCGCCTGGTGGATCGACAGGGCGGTGTCCAACTTGACGGTTCCGTCGCGGCCTCCATTTCGGAGCACCTGAGGGCGGCCCACGAAGAGGGCATCGACGTCGCGGCGTCGGAGTCTTCGCGGGCGAAAGCCTCCAGCGACATGGCCATCGTAAAGGCCGCCATTTCCGAAATCGACGAGCAGGATTCACAAGCCGGTATCCTGAAAATATTGGTCAACCGCGCAGCATCATTTGCGCCCCGTGTTGCTTTCTTCGTCAGCAAAGGAGAACAGAGCATCGGTTGGCGTGCGCGCGGTTTCCAGGGAACGGTTGGCGATCAGGCGGTTCATCAAATGTCGTTTCCAACCGCCGCGGACACGGCGGTAGGACAGGCCGCCAGATCGCATGCGTCATGGAGCGGCAGCTCAAGCGCGCATTCTGAAAACCACCTGATCCTCAACCGGCTGGGTGACGCGCCTTCGCGGATCGTTGCGGTACCTCTGGTCGTGCGCGATCGAACGGTCGCAGTTTTGTATGCCGATTCTGCCAACCTCGACTCTGATGCTATCAATCTTGAAGCTCTCGAGACGCTGGTACGCGTTGCCGGAATGGCGGTTGAACTGTTGGTGGCGCGAGCCGCACCGGCGGCGCA
Organism: Acidobacteriota bacterium; assembly: GCA_040002755.1. GTDB lineage: Bacteria > Acidobacteriota > Blastocatellia > Pyrinomonadales > Pyrinomonadaceae > PSRF01. The sequence continues at coordinate 12,295 of JBDUDV010000024.1, forward strand.
ACCGGCCGCCAGTGAACCTGCAGCTGCAGAGGCAGCAGCGACTCCGGCGCAACCTGCATACACGCCGGCGGTGGAGTATGGCGAGATAACGCCAGTGGTGGAAGAAAGTGCGCCCGCTGCAGTGGTCGCAGAATTCGAAGCACAGCCGGAGGTGCAGGAAGCACAACCTCTAATCGACCACCAGCCGGCTCCGCAAACTTACGTAGCGGAAATTGAAGCTACACCAGTTGCGGTTGCGCCGCCGGTAGAAATTTCCGAGGAGACACAGCCGCCAGCGGAGACACAGCCGCCAGCGGAGACACAGCCGCCAGCGCCAGCACAGCGCCGACGATATGGCGCGTTCGTCGAACTGCCGGTTGAAGTCACAAGCGATGAAGAGCGGCGCCTCCACAACGACGCGCGTCGTTTTGCCCGCTTGCTGGTTTCGGAAATCAAACTCTATAACGAGCAGAAAGTTGCTGATGGCCGTTCGCAGGGCGATCTCTACCAGCGCCTGCGAGAATACATCGATCGCTCGCGTGAGATGTATGACAGGCGCGTCAAGCCGGAAGTGGCGCAGCGCTACGACTACTTCCACAACGAATTGGTAACGACGCTTGCCGGAGGCGAAGAATCAAAGCTTGGCAATGCTTATCCGGGAGCAACGGTTTCGGCGTAAAAGTTTCGAGTTTCCGGTTTCGAGTTTCGGGTTTCGAGGTTTGAGCTTTCGAGTTGACACGAATCGCCCCGCGCAGTGCATCTAATCAGGGCGAGTAAGGTAAACTTGAAACTCGAAGCTTGAAACTCGAAACTGTTTTTAAGGGGAAGTCGTGAAGAAACTTGTGAAGTATCGTCTGACGCTGATTGTGATCGGAATCGTCGTAGTTATCGGGGCTTCGCTTCCGACTTTCCTGACCGCCAGTTGTCTGACGCGACAACAAACTCCAGCTGAATTAAGAGCACTCGATGGTCTACGGGCGATGACTCGTGGCGGCGTATTGCCGTCTGAAGATGTCGTGGCGCGCATCGAGTCAGACTATCCGCGCACGAAAGCTGCTGCGCTTGCGAGAATAGTACGCGCGCGTATCCGGCTTAACGCGAAGGATTTTGCCGGCGCCGCGTCGCTGCTCGATACGAGTGTTATCCGCGATCACAGCACGCTTCCGGACTACGCGCTTTTCATGCGCGGCAGCGCGCTTGAACAGGCCGGCAAAATATCTGAGGCGCGCACGGCCTATGAGCAATTGCTCGAAAACTATCCCGCCTCGACCCGCGTGCGTGAAACCGATTTGCGAGTTGCCAATATTCTTATGCGAACTGGAAGTGTGGCCGCGGTCCCAACTCAATTGCGAGACCTCGCGGCCAAAGATGATCCAGCTGCATTGCTGCTTACCGCTAAGGCTTACGAGCAAACGTCTGATTCAACGCAGGCCCTCGCCACTTATCGTCGCCTCTTTTTCTTTGCGCCGGCGGCGCCAGAAAGTGGGGAAGCCACAATCGCAATATCGCGGTTGGGCTCAACGGTCTTGCCGGGAAGACCGGCTGAAGCCATAGCGCGGGCGGACAAGCTTTTCGAAGCGAAGCGGTTTCTTGACGCGTCGCAGGCTTACAGTGATGCCTTCTCGAGGTTTTCGGTTACGGCGACTTCTCAAGCTCAACTGCGTCGCGTAATCGCGGCGACCAGCGTCCGAAAAATTCCTGACGCTGTTAGCGCCTTGAATGCGATTCCAGCTTCAGCCGCCGAAACACGCGCCCAGGCGCTTTACTACCTCGCCCAGGCATACGCGCGCGCTAGGCAATGGGAGCAGACACGCGCAACCATCGAAGAGTTGCGACGGAATTTTGCTGCGAGTCAGTTCACGCCACGGGCGCTCGTGAGCGTTGGACAGCTCGCGGAAGACGCGAACAATGATGCTGACGCTTCGTATTTTCTGCGTACCGCGGTCAATGGATATCAAGGCTCGGGTGAAGTTGCGCAGGCGCAATTCGATCTGGCCTGGATGACTCACGAAAGCAAAAACTTTTCCGAGTCGTCAAAACTCCTAACTGAACATCTCGCCTACTACGCGGACAAGAACACCGACAATCGCGGGCGAGCCGGCTACTGGGCGGCGCGCGATTCCGAACGGGCCGGCAAACTCGCCGAAGCACGTGCGCTTTATCAGGCAATGCAGGGACGCTATGACGCCAATTGGTACGGCTATCTGGCGAAGCAACGCCTGGACGCGATGCTTCGCGGCGGCGTCGGAACAGTTCCGGCGAAACCATTTCCGGCCGATTCGGTGATGGCTCGCGCAGTGGCGAATCTGCAAACAGTGACCGTAGCTGAAGAGACGGCCGGAGCGAACGAAGACAAGCTGATCGCAAAATCAGATGAACTGAACAACGTCGGCCTTAACGATTGGGCCTTGGAAGAGTTGGCGGTTGCGGCTGCTTCTGCAGGAAACAGTCCGAAGGTGAACCTGGCGATTGCTCGAGTCTATCGTTCTGAAGAAGACAATGTCCGCGCGCTTAACGTGCTCAAGAAAAGCTTTCCTGATTATTCGCAGATGAAGCCCGAGGAACTGACGCGCGAGGAATGGGACGTGTTCTATCCGCTTTCCTATTGGGACATCATCGTGCAGGAATCGCGTGCAAGAAATCTCGACCCGTATCAGGTGGCGGGCTTGATTCGTCAGGAAACGGTTTTCATGACGCGCGCGCGATCGTCGGCCAGAGCATTCGGCTTGATGCAGTTGCTCGTTCCGACCGGGACTTTAACAGCGAAGAAGTATGGCGTAGAACGCGGCATCACCGAAGAGTCGTTATACGAACCGCGCCTGAACATCCAACTTGGCACCGCTTACCTGCGCGATCAGATCGACAAGTTTGGTCGCATCGAATACGTGGCGGCGGCGTACAACGCGGGCCCGCAACGCGTCGTGCAGTGGCAAGCGTCGCTGCCGGCGGACATGGATGAATGGGCCGAGGCAGTTCCGTTTAAGGAGACGCGTGGCTACGTGCAGGGCGTTGTGCGAAACCGTTTGCAATATCAGCGACTCTACGATGCGAACGGAAAGTTCCGTCCGGAGGTTGGCACGCGGGCGGTGACAAAACGAGCGGCGACGAGCCCAACACCTGAAGCCGAAGACCCCACCGTTCGCAAGCGTCGGGTTATGAGTGATGAAAATGAGGAATGACAATCCGGGGGGGTAGATATGACGGTCGTTCGTAGTAGTTCTGAGTACGGTCCCGTTGGATTTCGATCTGTCTTCCTGTTCGTAGTTTTGTTAATCGCTCCGGTCCCTTCGTTCCCGCAAAAACGCGCGGCGACGAGACCGTCAAGATCCGCAAACCTGACTATCACCACCGAACCCAACGCAATTGTCTGGATCGATGATATTCGTCGTGGTCTAACCGACGCGACGGGACGAATCGAATTAAAGACATCCGCGGGTCGTCACACACTGCGCGTACGCGCAATGGGCTTTAAGGAAGTTGCTGTACCGCTCGTCGCCGGCAGACGAAGCGCGGCAGTTAAGTTAATCAGAAGTAGCGAACAGGCGGAGCTCACGTTCCAGCAAGCAGAAGACGCGCGCGAAAAAGCGAAGGATGACGCGTCGAGACAAAAAGCTGCAGAACTTTATCGAGAATCTCTGAAAGTTCGTCCCGCCAATCCGGCGGCGCACGTCGGTCTCGCCCGCGTCCTGCTTGAACTAAACCAGCATTCGGCAGCGCTCGACGAGATTGAAGCAGCACGACGAACGCGTCCGGTTTATCCAGAGGCTTCTGCAGTCGAGGGACGCATCAATCGCGAGGCCGGCTTCACGGCCGACGCTATCGAGTCATTTCGCCGCGCAATCAGGGAAGGGCGGGGTTTTCAGCCGGAAGCACACGTGGGTTTAGCGCGCGTGTTCGAAGACAAGTCACAGACCGAGGAAGCGATCGTGGAGTATCGCAAGGCACTCGACCAGCTTTCAGATTCCGAACCGGTAATTTACCAGTTGCTCGGAGCGGCGTATGAGCGGGCGCAAAAATACAAAGAAGCGATTGCGGCTTATGAGAAGTATCTGACCCTCGCGCCTAACGGCAGCCTCGCGCCGGCAATCCGTTCCATCATCGAACAGGTTCGGCGCGACGCGGCCGGACAGGAAATCATTCCGTAGCACCACCCGAAGCGGAAGCTAGGGTTGCAGCGGATCGCTCGCAGAAGCCGGCTGCGATTGGTTGATGTGGAGCGCGTTTGCGCTCGAATCAATGTAGTAGTGAGTTCCTTCTTTTGGCGGTATCGGATCAGCGTTGCAGCGATAGTAGGGGCCACCCGAGTCGCTGCCAACTGTCATCGTCAAGACATAGTCTCTCAGCGCCGGCTTCTCGGAGTTGAAACGCGAATCGAGATAATCTCCCGCGACCAGCTGCTGGAAAGTTGCATAATTGCCGCTGTTGCTGACTGAGTAGGTTTGCTGAACAGTTGCGATGGTGCGCAACGCTCCTAATGCCGCGGTCTCATCGGCGCGAGTCACGCCGGTCTGCAATCCCGTCGAGTAACTTTGACAAGCGAGCGAGGCGCAACCAATCAGAACCGCCAACGCCAGAAAAGCAAATCTAATCATAAGGTGGCTCCTTGCTGAGTCAGGTTAACTCAGCTCTCGGTAACGAAAGCAACTGTGGTTATGGTCGTTCACTAAGCCGACCGCTTGCATGAACGAGTAACAGATGGTCGTGCCTACAAACTTGAAGCCGCGTTTGCGCAAGTCTTTGCTCAACGCATCTGATTCCTCGGTGTGCGTGAGCAGGCCCTGGCCGCGTTTTCTTCTGATGGGAATTCCGGCGACGAATTGCCAAATGTAACGGTCAAAACTGCCAAACTCTTTGCCTATTGCGAGAAACCCTTTTGCATTTTGAATGGCTGCGGCAATCTTCAACCGATTGCGAATAATGCCGGCATTCAACAACAACTGTGCGCGCTTGCGCTCGTCATAACGCGCTACCCTGGACGCGTCAAAGTCGCTAAAAGCGGCGCGATAACCTTCGCGCTTGTTCAGGATTATCTCCCAACTAAGACCTGCCTGAGCGCCTTCGAGAATGAGAAACTCGAAGAGTTTGCGATCGTCGTGCAGCGGCACGCCCCACTCTTTGTCATGATAGGCGATTGACAGGTCTGTTTTGGCCCAGTCGCAACGCTTCGGCATGGAGTCAGTTTATCAGGAAGTGCCTTGAGCAGCTGAGGAAACTCGTGACCGATATTGAGTGGCATGAATTTCACCCCAATCGTCCAGCGAGGCTTGCAACTACGGTAATCAGTTCGTTGGCTTCGATTGGTTTGGCAACGTGAGTACTAAAGCCCGCCAGGATCGCCTGCATGCGATCCTGAACCCGGGCATAAGCGGTTAAGGCGACGGCGGGAATGGGCTTTTCTCGACCCGTTTCCTCTTTACGAACGCGCCGAATCAAATCGTAGCCATCCATCTGAGGCATGGCTATGTCGCTAACCAGGAGGTCGAATTTGTGCTGTTCGAGAGCCTTCAGTGCATCCGCTCCATTGCTGACGCCCGTCACGTTCGCGCCATGTTGCGCCAGTTCGATTGTGATCAAATCGAGCGCGTCAGTTTCATCATCAACAATAAGGATATTTAGTCCTTCCAGACTCGGCCGTGGCGATTGGTTCTTTTCGAATGCCGAGACGGCCCTATCCAGAATTTCCTTGCGCAAAATTCCAGATGGCAGCGGCAAATTGATTGTGAAGATCGCGCCGTGACTATCGTTACGATTCTCAACTTTGATCTCGCCGCCATGAAGTTCGACCAGTTGACGAACGATCGCCAGGCCGAGACCCAGGCCGCCCTGAGTGCGAGTAGTCGAGCCGTCTCCTTGCCGAAAGCGTTCAAAAACGTAGGGAAAGAAATCGGGTTCAATGCCAGGTCCACTGTCTTTGACTTGAATGACGACGTGCGTACCACTCTGGTTTACCGAAACTTCAACCCGGCCACCTCGGGGCGTGAACTTAGCCGCGTTTGAGAGGAGGTTCCAAACGACTTGCTGCAAACGATCCGGGTCTCCTGAAATCACTCTTAGGTTCGAGTCCACGTTGGTCTCAATCTCAATCTCCTTTGCTTCCATCGCCGGTCGCACGGCATCCAACGCCTCATCGACCACGGTTGCCAGATCGACAGCGCTGAGATTGAGTTGCAGCTTACCGGTTATTACTCTGGAAATGTCGAGAATGTCTTCGATAATCTGTTTTTGGGCCCAGGCATTTCGCTCGATAACCTCTTGGGCGTGTTTTGAGTTTTCACTGTCGAGCCGTCCGGAATTCAACATTTGGGACCAGCCAATTACCGCATTCAATGGAGTGCGCAGTTCGTGGGAGAGTGTGGCCAGAAACTCATCTTTCAAACGGTTGGCCTTTTCAGCATCCGCACGCGCAACACGCTCTCGCTCAAACAACCTGGCTAGCTCCTCTTCGGCATGCTTTCGTTGGGTAAACTGTCCGATTTGCCCTCCGATACCACCAGCTAAATTCAGCAACTCGTCGTCCGGTTCTCTAATCTCTGAGCTGAAGAATTCAATTACTCCCCAGACGTCCTTGCCCACGAGGATTGGAAAACCGAAGGCGCCGCGCAGCCCTTCGCCTAAGGCGATTGGAGCGCGAGGAAGATTTGGCTCCTTGACGACGTTATCAACCCACGACGGCTTGCCGCTCTCCCAAATGCGGCCAGGCAGTCCGATTCCTTTCTTAAAAGCAGCGTTTTTAGTGAACCGATCAAACTCCGGCGTCGCTCTCGAATTGGCATGACAAATATCGATGCAGCGCAAGACCGATTCCTGAGGATCAACTTTCCAAAGTGCGCCGACTTCCCAATCAAGAGTTTTGCAGGCCATTCGCAGAATGTTTCGCGCGCTCTCCGCAACCTCGAGAGACTCTGAAAGTATTCTCGTGACGGCATACTGCAGAGCCAACCGGCCCTCGGTGCGCTTTCGGTCGGTGACGTCGAGCGTGAAGCATCGAGTGTGAATAAACTGTCCCGCTTCCCGGTAAACACTGGAATTTACTTGGACGTACTTTGTCCGGCCATCTTTGCAGCCCATTCGCGCCTCGAAATTCTCGAGCACTTCGCCGGCTTGCAGGCGCTGAAGAATGTCTTCGATGACATCCTGGTCGGTGTGGAACTCGGCAATGTGGTGACTGAGATATTCTTCACTACTGTATCCAAGCATATTCAGTTGAGCTTGGTTTACGCGTATCACGATGCCGTCGCGCCCAACCCAGTGTAAGCCGATCACCGCGTTATCAAAGAAGTCGGTAAGTTCGGCTTCGCTTCGTTGCAGTGCCTGCTCAGCCTGCTTGCGTGCGGTGATGTCGTGCTTGATACCAACATAACAGATTGGCTCGCCCGACTCGTCTCGCATGGCAAAGGCCGACAGCTCGATGTGTTTGATCTCACCCGCTTTGGTCTTGCTGATCACCTCGCCACGATACTCACCTTTTTCCGCCACCTCGCGCACCACGTTTGCGAAGTCGTTGTCTCCCATATGTAAAGCCGGCGTTTGGTTGTTGAGCTCTTCGTCTGAATAACCCAGCAAGTCGATGTGGGCAGCATTCTGTTCCAGGTAAATGCCCTGCGAGTCGATGATCGCAATAGGCTCTCGCGAATGATCGAAAATCGCGTGGTACATATGCTGCCGTAGTTGTCCTCGTATACTGGAGGTCGGACTTACACTGGGTTTTGGTGTCTTGCTGGACATAGTGCTGCCACGCTAAGCGGAGGGAGGTGTAGTTGTTTTATAAAAAACTAACTGACAGGGGATGACTGATGATAGCATCAACGCCAACCGCTTGGAAGAGTCGCAACACTGGGTTTCGCGCGATCCTCATCCAGGTGTGCCACGTTTGATAGCCACCATGCTAGGCAGGCGAATCGCCCTCAAACCTATATCGTTCGATATTGTCGCTAGTGTATTTCGCGACACTCAGACAGTTCAAACAGGTTGAGTATTCAGGGGTGATTGACTGGCCGTGAGAAGGATCGCGCAAAATGCATTTCGCGCCACAGTGTCTACATGTGACGAGCAAATACCACTCTCCTGGTTCGAATGAGGTTACGGGGGACACGCGCTAACCGTAGCCTACGGCCCTCCATAACGTCAACACACTCAACACTTATGCGCGGCAACGCACATATGCCGTTTTCAAGGGGACGGCCGCATCTTGAGAGTTCTTAACCAGAGGCAGACTCGAAAATTTGACTTCGCGCGGACTTTGGATGTACAAGCCTTGCGGACTTCATTCCCGTTTACAACTCGGAAAACCCCTGCCTCGCAGCCGGCGAAAGGGAGTTATTCTTTAGCGATGGAAGGAGATCGAAATGGCTTTACGTTTAGGTGACATTGCACCCGATTTTACCGCAGAAACCACCGACGGACCGATTCGTTTTCACGATTGGCTCGGCGATAGCTGGGGTGTGCTTTTTTCACACCCCAAGGATTTTACGCCGGTTTGCACAACCGAGCTGGGTGAGGCGTCGCGTCTCAAACCCGAATTTGATCGCCGCGGCGTCAAAGTTATCGGCTTGAGCGTCGATAAGACGGACTCGCACAGCAAATGGGCCGAGGATATCAAGGAGACACAGGGCACGGCCTTGAACTTCCCGGTGATTGCCGATCCGGATCACAAGGTGGCAGAACTCTACGACATGATCCATCCGGAGATTAGCGACATCTTCACCGTGCGATCAGTCTTCGTCATTGGCCCGGACAAGAAAGTGAAACTGATGATTACTTATCCGGCAAGCACCGGGCGCAACTTCGATGAGATTCTGCGCGTCATCGATTCACTTCAACTCACCGCGAAGTACAGCGTAGCCACGCCGGTAAACTGGAAAGATGGCGACGACGTGATCATCGTTCCTTCAATGTCGGATGAAGATGCGAAGACGAAGTTTCCCGCCGGCTGGAAAGCCGTGAAGCCTTATCTGCGCATCACGCCGCAACCGAACAAGACTACGACGAAAGATACTGCAGCGAAGAGCGCGTCGTAGAATAGCTTGAGCGTTGCAGCTGCTGTGAGTTTGTGATTGGGGCGCGGAGCTTAAAACTCTGCGCCTTAATTTTTCCAGGGTTAGTTGGAAAATACATCTCATGAAAATTAGCAAACTGATTCTGTTGGTCCTGGTGCTGCGGCCTCCTGCTCATGGGTTTCGGCGGGGCAAGGATCGAAGCTCAAATCGATGTCGCCCCGGGCGCTGGTCGTTGCCAATGTGAAGAGAAGGGTGTTCATCGGCAGGCAAGCATTTGCGAAGGCTATTCGCTAACAGTTGCAACCGAGTCTAACTCAAATTGCCCACCGGTCAGGGAGGATGAATGCGACAGATTGTCACCACCTCAAACGGCGGCGTTGAAGTATTGAAAGTTCAGGAGGCGCCTGATCCGGTGCCTGCGAAAGGCGAAGTTGTGGTCGAGGTGAAAGCGGCCGGACTAAACTTTGCTGACATACTCGCGCGCCAGGGTCTCTATCCGGATGCGCCGAAGAAGCCTTGCGTGATGGGTTATGAAGTTGCGGGCGTGGTCGAGGCAATTGGTGAAGACGTCAATCAACAAATGTTGGGCCAGGCGGTGATGGCGATGACGCGCTTTCGTGGCCAGGCCGAAAAAGTGGCCGTTCCCGCGGACCAACTTTTTGCGAAACCTGATTCGCTCAGTTTCGAAGCAGCGGCGGCGATCCCCGTCAACTATCTGACAGCGTACGCATTGCTCTATGTGATGGGTGCGCTTCACGCCGGCGAATCGGTTTTGATTCACAATGCCGGCGGCGGTGTGGGGCTGGCAGCAATCGACATCGCAAAGAAGATAGGGGCCACAACGTACGGCACGGCGAGTCCTGGGAAGCACGACTTTTTGCGGGAACGCGGTCTTGATCATCCTATCGACTATCGCAACCAGGACTGGTTGCCGGTCCTGAAACAACTCACCAACGATCGCGGTGTCGAGTTGGTGATCGATCCAATCGGTGGTGGTCATTGGAAAAAGAGTTATGCGGCGCTCAGACACACGGGCCGGCTGGGAATGTTTGGAGTTTCCACTGCTTCCGCGAACGGCCTGCAGGGCAAGTTGAAAATGATCAAAGCAGCCGCGCAGATGCCGAGATTTCACCCGATTGGGTTGCTCAACAAAAACCGCGGAGTCTTCGGCTTGAATCTCGGTCACATGTGGCATGAGCCGGAGAAAGTCGCGCGGTGGATGACAGAGATTCTGGATGGCGTGGCCGAAGGTTGGGTTCGGCCGCATGTAGACAAGGTGTTCGCGTTTGCCCAGGTTGGTGATGCGCACAGCTACATGGAAGCAAGGAAGAACACGGGCAAGGTTGTGCTGGTGCCGTAAGGGACCTGCAAGCGTAATCTGCGGATGAAACTGGTTAGGGTGCCCGGCGTTTTGCGAGGAAGAACGAAATCACCGTCGAATAGATTAGACCGAAGATTAACGACCCTAAGAACAATCCGACAAAGGCTCCCAAAGCCACCTGCCACACCGGCAGACTCTCCGCACCCGGCTCGCTAGCCATTAACCGGGAACCAACCGTCAGGATCGCCACCAGAAAAAACAGGCTGGAAGAAACTGCGTAGACGAGGGCTGTTGCTACTCCGGTCTTAATTCCGTCCTTGAAATTCAACTCCCCGCCAGCTCCATTTTTTGCGGTGTGGAGAGCGAGATAAATGCCGGCGATGTGCAGAAGATTAAAGAAAATTCCAGCACCCACATTGTGAACCGGCGAACGAGGATCGGGGACGAGCAAATGGGCAACGAGCACCCAGGCGATCACTCCAAGCGTGATCAGCAGCCCATACTTAATCGGAATATTCAATCAGTGTTCTCCAGACGCGAGCGGCGGCATTATCACTCAACCAAACAAAAACCGGAAGGAGTCTTGGAGCTGAACCAACGGAACAAGGAGGCGGCTGTATTACCGCGTGCCACTCAAATGATAGACTGGTGATCCTGTCCGAGTAGTTTCAATCAAGGAGCGACAGCTAGCTGCCGTTTGATCCGTCTAGTTCTTAGTATAGTGCCGCGCTCCAACGTGCATCGTCATGCCTTCTCGTTCCCTGGTTTTGGATGAATTGAAGTTGCGCGTCGAGGACGAGCTCGTTTTGCTTTGTTCGCGCACGAAGGTTGAACCGGAGACTGGTGCGCGGATTGAATCAATCACAAACTCCAGCGCAGAAATTGATTGGAATTATGTCTACCAAATTTCTCGTCGCCACTCAGTAGTTCCCTTGGTTTACTCACAACTGCGCACGACAGCGGCAGCCAATGTTCCACCAGATCAACTCGCGCGCTTTAAAGCAAACTACCAGGAGAATGTCGCCCGAAATCTTTTGTTGACGGCTGAGCTATGTAGCATTCTTAAGTTATTTGAAGCTGCTGGTATCGAAGCAGTTCCTTACAAGGGCCCGGCGCTTGCGGTCCAGGCGTATGGAGAACTGGGGTTGCGACGATTTGTGGATCTGGACATTCTCGTGCGAAAGGACGACGCCTTGCGAGCCAAGGAACTCTTGATTACTCGCGGGTTTGTGTGCGGTTCCCCCTGGACCAGCGGACAGCAGGAGCTCCTGATGCGTACCCAACACAACCTGTCCCTCAGTCGCGAAGCCGGTCGCATCATCGTGGAATTGCACTGGGAGGTAGCATCAAGTTTGTTTGCATCGTCGTTGCAGGCCGAAGATTTTTGGGGGCACCTGGAAACAATCCGCCTGAACAATGTGCCCGTAAAGAGTTTGTCGATCGAGGACCTCTTGCTATCGCTTTGTGTGCATGGTTCCAAGCATCATTGGGAACGATTGGCATGGATATGCGACGTGGCTGAACTGATAAAAATGCGGACCGACCTCGACTGGAGCGTTCTTCTGGAGCGTTCCGTTTCCTCGGGAAGTGAGCGAATGTTGTTATTGGGCCTCTATCTGGCAAGTCGCCTGCTCAATGCTCCTTTGCCAAGACAAACGGAAGCAAGAGTGGAAGACGCGACAGTCGCTTTACTCGCAACCCAGGTTTGCAGGCGACTCTTCGATGGCACCACGCTCACGCCAGCATCGATCAGCCAGAGTTTTAAATTTCAATGGGCATTGCGTACGGATTGGCGCACCCGGCTGCGGTATTGTCGCCTGCTATTGCGCCCAACGGATGCAGATATTCAGATTCTGTCCTTACCGCGAGCGCTGAATTTCCTTTATTACATGATGCGACCGTTTGATTTGCTAAGGCGGGACCGGGAGCGCCGCGAGCCTGTTGGTAACAGCCGGGCGAGCAAGTAAAAATCGTCCCATCGGGCTTTCAGGCTTGAGAATCATCCTTTGATTGACGCGTCTGTAGACGCATGTTAGGTTTCATCAGCCACTTCAAGTCAGCGATCAGAGGCCAGGAAAGACATCAGTGACGCAGCAAAATTCTTTCGCAGTCTTCATAAACTCCAACGCCACGCGTGGCTTGATGATGTTTTTTCTAATAATGTTGGTCGTGCTTCTGATAACAGTTTCAACCGCCTTCACGGCAACGGTTGTCCGAGCGCAAGCGCAAACACCGCCGCGAAACGCCGGCAAGCCACCGGCAAAAAAGAAATTCAAATTGCGCGTGACGAGAGAGGGCGTAATTGGCGTCTCTTTGAAAGCAGAGAAAACGAAGATGTCCGAGCTGGTCGCGGAACTATCAAAGCGGCTGGGTGTAAAGGTTATGCTGGGACCGGGCCTGGCAAAGGAAGCAATCACGGTTGAGTTCTATGATTTGACACTCGAACCGGCGATGCGCTTACTTGCGCCGCGTGTGTTTATCGATTACGAGATTCGGGCTGACGCCCCGGCGAAACCATTGGGGATAATGCTGCTGGGCTGCGACGATCCTGATCCAGCGAAAAATGCGATTGTTGAATCGACCTCCCAAGCCCTGCTGATTGAGGGGAACACTGAAGAGGGAGAGACAACAGAAGTTGGCCGGGACGATCCCTTGCAAATCGAGCTCGATGACAACTCTCTAACTGTTAAGTCGAAACAGCAGCGGCTGCAATTGGTCGTCATGCAAATCGCAGACCTGCTCGGTGTGCCGGCGGGGATCGACTACGATTCCAACGAAATCGTGGATCTTGAGATAAAGGACACGCCGTTTGAGGAAGCCATTCCGCGGCTCTCCCCCAATGTACGCCTCTATGTTCGTGCCGACCTGACTAAGTCACGCCGCGTTCCTCTCCGGCTCGCAATCGTGCCGCCGCAAACGAAGACTGAAGTTCAGTAACACGCATGACAATTGACGGTTATGCCAACACGATGCAAGCAATTCCTGCGACGCCACGGTCGCGGCAGCAGCAGAATGTCTATCGAGTGGCCGGCGAGTCGATCGTAGTTGAGGCACGAGACTCCTGGGCTGAAGATGCAATTGCGAAACTTTTTGCGGGTTGGTATCTGACTCCGGAAACAAAAACCGGGACGGAGCAAACGGCCCACGACATTGTTATTCAAAGCACGGCGACACCGCCGCAAGTTCCCCGGGATTGGCAACAGTTCGAGATCGCCGGCAGCGGCGTGTGCTACACCGATGGCAGCACATCATATATTGATATTGAAGGCTCGGTAGTCGCGATTAACGCGCCGGGTTCTGCAGCCGTTGAAATTTGGGCCAATGGACCACTCGATCTCCAATCACCGGCGTTGACGCGAATAGTGACCTATGCTTTGGCTGCTGTGCTGCGGCGCCGTGGAGTGTTTGAGTTGCACAGTGCCGCACTTGTCGAACCACGGAGTGACAGGGGCGTGCTAATCGTCGGCCCTTCAGGAAGCGGGAAGTCGACGCTAACGGTACAGCTCGCAACCGCGGGGTGGCCATTCCTGACTGACGACGTTTTAGCACTGACCACTTCAGGAGGCGAGATTAGCGCCTGGCCGTTGCGCCGCTGTTTTGCTATCACCCCTGAAACGCTTGCGTCGAGTAATTTTCTTCAGTCCTGCACGTCTCTCGATCACCGGAAGCCGCAAAAAGACGAGAAGAAACAGTTCACGCCGCATGACGTTTTTGCCGGAGCATTCAGGGAACACTGTATGCCAAGGGTCCTATTCTTCTCGCAGGTAAGCGGTGATGAGCAGAGTCGCGTTTGCAAACTTTCGCCCGGCGAAGCGATGGCGCGGCTGATACGCATGAACCCCTGGTCTTGTTATGATCAAGCGACGGCTGCGGACCACCTGGCAGTGCTTTCAGCTTTGGTTAAGCAGTCTCGGGGCTATTCCCTCTTTGCCGGCACGGATCTTTTGGACCCTGACTGTGCGGTGCGTCTGATAGAAACCCATACAAAGGATTAGTTTGAAATGAAGGTAGTGGCTGAAAAAACAACAACTCCAGACTACGGGCCACGCCGTCTGACCGTCGAACTGACTAACGTTTGCAACCTGCACTGCAGTTATTGTCTCCGAGACGAAGACGCGCTGTATCACTCTCCGGCGCGTTTTCTTTCAACAGAGCTTTTTGCTCGGGTGGCCAAACAGGCGCGCGAGTCGATGGGTATTGAACAGGTAATGTTTACCGGTGGTGAACCGACACTTCATCCGGGTTTCGCTCGAATAGTCGAGTCAGTTGCCGCCCTGAATTTGAAGTGCAGCTTCGTGACAAACGGATGGCATTTCGACAGAGTCTGGCCACTGCTGCAACGGCATCGCGACACGGTAACTCATGTAGCATTCAGTCTTGATGGCGCGACACGTGAGGCGCACGATCGCTGGCGCGGTGAAGGATCCTTTGAGCGAGTTGTGCGTGCCTTCTCGCGCTGTTGGGCCAGCCAGTTTCCTTTCCGGGTCAAGGTAGGAATTCGGCGCGACACGGTCCCGGAGTTAGAAAAGCTCGCGCTGTTTGCGTCGCGCATGGGGGCTGCGGGCCTGAACTTCGCTCACATCATGCCGACATCGACGGAAATCGAAGATATTTCAGCGTTGAGCCTCGATGAGCGCGCCGAAGCTGAACGTGAAATCGCGATGCTTGCAAGGATGCTCAAAATGCCAGTTGGCATTGACGTGGGCTACTACAATACCGATCCGGTCGCGCCTTGTTCGGCTCTAAGCGGAGTCAGCGCGAATGTTAATTATCGCGGTCAACTCTCGCTTTGCTGTAACCTCTCAGGTTTTCGCGGCGGCGAAGGCGAAGACGACGTAATTGCCGATCTTAATAACGAAGATTTCGCGACCGCATCGACACGGTTGCAATCTCTGGCTGAGACACAGTCTGAACGCCGCTTTCGCGTGCTCGAAGCGTTTGCGGATGAAGGTAGCAAGCCGGATCTAATCAACGGTTCGCCTTGTCTCTTTTGTCTGAATACTTTCGGCAAGTCGCCGTGGAGCGCGTTGCCGGCGACAGCAAGCAGCAGAAGTCTCCCAGTGATTAGCTGATGAGTAACGCTTGCAAAGGGGAACTTGTGACATGCCTGTGGAAGACACACAACAGAACGTTTTAGCCGCGGCGATCCCGCATGAGCACGTGATCTTTACCGACCTGGACGGTCTTGAGGGCGTGCTGGTGGATCTCAACACGAAGAAGTACTACCAGCTCAATGAGACTGCGAGTTTGGTCTGGCGGGGAATTGAGAGACACCTAAGTGTCGAAAAAATCGCCACGGAACTAGCTGCTTCATACGAAATCTCACCAGATCGCGCGGTAAGTAGCGTGGAGACTCTGCTCCGTGCTCTGCACGCCCAAAAACTCGTGCAGCGAGACTGATTGATTCGTTGTTTTAAAAGTTGGTTGAAGCTGCAGGCAACGAATCCTTCTAGTAGTTAAAACTACCCTCCTGGCTCGACCTCCAAGGAGAAAGTTGTTGACGTACCCGTACCGCAACTATATTATTCACTTAACTTACTCACACTCCTCTTCTGACAGTTTTGTGACATTTGAAGGGGCCCGTCCGCGGACCTAATGTTAAATGCTATTTTGAAGCGCTCGCGGTTGATTAAAAGGAGAATTGAAGATGCTTAGATCAGTTCGGATGTCGCTGGCGGCTATTGCTGTGGTGGTTGTTCTACTTACCATGCAGAGCGGAGTCGAAGCTAAGAAAAAGAATACTAAACGCCGGCACGAGACGGCGCAAAGTGTGCCCCTGGTTATAGTGCGCCCGACTTTTACGCCGGCTACTCCGGCGGTGTCGAACAATAACGTAGTGAACTCTTCCGACGATTTCGTGAACCGCTCAGGTCCCGCGGCGCGGGTTGCGCCAAGCGCCTCAACCAGTGGCGGTGGCTTGACCACTGATGGTGTTGGTGATAGTGCCGGCAGTGGCAAGAAGGGTAGAGGCGGAATAAGTATTGATCCGATTCCCGCGGCTCCGCTCGCCGGCAGCCTGATCATCAGCGAGTTTCGCTTGCGAGGCCCAGCTGGAGCTAACGACGAATTCGTTGAGATCTATAACGACAGCGGCGCGAACCACACGGTGACCGCAGTCTCGGGCACGGGATACGCGATTGCTGCGTCTGACGGCGTTACACGTTGTACCATCCCCAATGCGACCGTCATTCCCGCCAGAGGCCACTACCTTTGCGTCAATAGCGTTGGGTACTCACTCGCAACCTACCCTGCTGGCAATGGCACAGGCGCTACCGGAGATGCCACTTACGCCACCGACATTCCCGACAATGCGGGCATCGCTCTTTTTAACAACAATAGCGGCGGCGGCAGTTACAGCCTGGCGAACAGATTTGACGCGGTTGGTTCTACATCCGAGGCAAACACGATCTACAAAGAAGGAACTGGCTACACAGCACTAACGCCATTCTCGATCGATTATGCCTTTGTGCGCGACGAATGCGGCAAGGGCGGCTCAATCACCACGATGGGGCCGTGTGCGATTAGTACTCCCAAGGACACTGACGATAACGCTGTCGATTTCATCTTTGTTGATACCAATGGGACCTCGGCGGGCGCCGGCCAAAGATTAGGAGCGCCTGGGCCGCAGAATCTTTCGTCACCGATTCAGCGTAACTCGACAATCGGGACGGCTTTGTTGGATGCGACGGTAGCAAGTTCAAGCGCACCAAACCGCGTGCGCGACTTCACAAGCGTCCCGGCTCAGAACTCGACCTTCGGCACGCTCAGCATCCGCCGGAGATTTGTAAACAATACGGGCGCCAACATTACGCGCTTGCGGTTCCGTATAATTGACTTAACAACATTCCCCGCGCCGTCGGGCATCGCAGATCTGAGGCCGCGGACTTCTAGTGCGGTGGTCGTTGCAGGCATCAATGACTCAGGAACCTGTACCGCTGCAGGACAATCCACGCCTTGTTCCGTTACTGTCCAGGGCACAACACTGGAGCAGCCTCCTTCGCAGCCGAATGGCGGCGGCTTCAATAGCAGCTTAAGCGCAGGCACGATCACGCTTGGAACACCGTTGGCCAACGGCGCGAGCATCGACGTGCAGTTTCTGCTCGGTCTCCAGCAGACGGGTAACTTCAGGATTTACGTGAATCTCGAAGCTCTGCCTTAAGGGGTTTCGTAATTGCGATGCGACTTTGACAGTCTATTTCGATTTAGTTTCTAATTTACCGGGAGGATTCTCTTGACAGTTCAAGATCAAAACCCGCGCGGCGGGTCTTTAGAGAGCAACCAGACGACTGAAAACGAAGTACCTGCTTCCGCCGTCAGGAAGCCGTTTGTGGAACCTGAAATTTCGCAGCCGGTTGATGTGCTGGAGGCTACAACTTTCTTTCAGGCCGTTGACAGTGGCGCTACCGGCTGATTTGAATGTGCATCTCCGACTTGTGCCCTTGCGTCCCGAATATATGCTTCTTTAGTGAAGTGAATTCGGGCGGAGAGTTTCAAGAGCGTCGCCGAATAGCGCAGCCGCAGTTCGGCGACGTTCTTTCGCTTTCTTGAACCTACCACGCATTCGATAAGTGCATTTGCCGTCCGAATGAATAGCTCTAACTTCAGAAAGATTCTCTTCGTCGCGCGCGTCGCCGGAAGCAAGCTCCGGGTTCACCCGCGCGATTTTCTCTTAAGTATCAGAATCGCTTTTTGGGTCGCATTGATTTCGGTGTTAGCTAGACTAACGTCGTTACCTCGTGCGCAAAGAATCGTGTCTTTCAGGCTAAGCTCAACTGCCGTTCAGACTCCATTGACTACGCCTGCCAAGCTTGGCCAGGTCGTCGATAGTTTATTGAGGATCGATCTGTTTATGTTCCGGCCAAATTGCTGGAAGCGCGCGATTGTGCTCCATCGCTTTCTGTCGCTTAATGGCATCGAGAGCCGGATCAACTTTGGATTGCGAAAAGAACTTGACGGGAAAGTTAGCGGGCACGCATGGCTTGAACACGATGGCCAGGCGCTGCTTGAGAAAGAGTCCGGTAGCTACATTGTGACTTTCAGTCTTCCCGCGAAATCTTCAGTGTTCCTATCCGCCTCCAGCTGAGCCGCTCGATCAATTTGCTGCAGCCCAAAAAGGCAGGCGAACATAGGCGGTCGAAAACGACTCATCAAGTTTGAAGTCACGCTTGATGATGCGGGCCGGGTCGAAGAACCACAGACCAAGCGGCTCGCCGCGCTTGCCTTTGTCGAACCAGGCCCAGGGAGGCCGGGCCATGTTCATCCCCCCAGTGTCACCGGCAAAGGTCTCACCGATTTCACCCACTTTGATTTTCTTCACTGCCACCTGACCGTTTGGCTGTACGACACTCAGCGGAATCTCGGCGTAGTCGTGAACCATTGCGTAGGTGATGCCTTTATCCTTCCGGGGAATTCGAGCTTTCGCCCAGAGCGACGTTTGAATCGGCAGTAATTCATAACCCACCGATCCATATTTCTGTTTGTCAGGGTCTTCTGCCTCCCCGGTGAACTTATATATCAAAAACTGTTTCTTCGCGGTTTGTTTCTCATCACCTGAGTAAGCTTCAATGCCATGCCCTTTCGGCTCCACGTAAAGCAAAACGCTCTGCTTGTCGGTCTGGAAAATACCGAAGCCTTTGGGCGCGGGCTCGCCGGTCAGATACGGAGCGAAGTCGTCGTGGCGAAAAGCTTCGATGAAGACTACGCGGGCGCGCTCCAAATTTTCCCCGTCCTTCGCAACCACTACCAGCGCTCCTTCCATGTCGTTCTCGTGTGCGACGCCCGCTTCCGCCATCAAGCCGGTCGGGTCGTGCTCGCTGCCGCGCTTGACGCCTTCGCGAATTATTTCGCTAAGGATTAAACCCTTGACCTCGCCACCCTTGTAATCACGAGGATGGAAAACAGCGTAGTGAATAAAGAAATGAGTTTGCGTTTCGCTTACTGCGTAATAAAGGTAGCCACGAAGCGGAAAATTCGGGTCGTCAGTGTGTTCCCAGTTATTGTCACCACGCCAATCGCCGTCAAAATCGAAATTGGTTATGTAGTCGCTGCGCGGTTTATCGCCGAGCGCTTGATAAAAGACCGGTGCAAAGCGCGCGGCAACATCGTGATCGTAGGCTAATAACTGTGAGCGGGGAGATCCAGTCTCTTGTTCACGCGGCTTATTCTTCTGTGCGGAGAGACCTCCCGCCGCACAGAGAAGCAAAGCGAATGACCAAATCAAAAATCGTGTTGGGATTCTCATCTGGCCGGATACAAAAATTGTTATTTACCGAACAGCCCACCGACGTTCGCTGCCAGGTCACCGGCAGTGCCGGTAACTCCACCGCCACCCCCAACCACATTGTCGAGTTGGCCCGCGATGGGTGCCGGAAGTTTATCTTTCAGAAAACTCAGCACGGTGTTGATGGCTGATTTGGCCTGTTCTTCTGATATGCCAGTCTTAGCTGTTACTTGCTTAATGAGTTCTTCCATATGATTCTCCTTAGTTGTTACTGTTACGATAGTTGTTTTATTCCCATGCAGGTACTGCCTTTCCCTGCGCATCGTGCCAATAAGGCGTCCAGGCAAGCGTCAACAGCTTCACTGAGATGTTTGCCTTCTTAGGCTTTAAACTGATCGTCTCGAGTTTTTCTGTTTGCGGGTCCAGGGATTTTTCCAGAGCCTCAGTTTCCGTTTTAA
Organism: Acidobacteriota bacterium; assembly: GCA_040002755.1. GTDB lineage: Bacteria > Acidobacteriota > Blastocatellia > Pyrinomonadales > Pyrinomonadaceae > PSRF01. The sequence goes on from JBDUDV010000024.1 coordinate 32,269, forward strand.
ACTGCGCGTCCAGGTCCGCCGATTGTTGATTAATTGCTTCGACAGTTTCCTGTGCCCGGCCCACATCCTGGGATTCTTTCATTGTGCGGCCGACGCTTCGCGCGGTTGACGTGGCCCGGCTCAGCGTAGACAGGCTGACAGCCTTGCGGCCCATGAAGGACGAAAGGAGGGTGGCGCCAAACGAGATTGCCGTTTGCAATTTCTGACCCTTCGCCTGTTCGGCTTCGCGCTCCACCGCCTGCTCGGCGCGTCGCCTTTTCTCTTCAATGGCAGCAATTTTGGGCGCGTATCTCTGGCGCAACTCTTCTGCCGCGTCATCGCGTTGCTCGCGGGCGAGTTGCTGTAGTCGAACTCGGAAGTCGCGTTCCGATTCGCCCGGGTTGGACGCAACCTCAAGACTCGGGCTTTCCAGCAGTTCAAGCTTTTGATTTCGATAGATCGCTGTTGCGAAGTCCTTCTGCCAGGAATCATAGCTCTTGGGCTTACTCGCATTGCCGGGAAGCTCGGCAAATTGCGCGCTCGCTTCGGGCGATCCCTCCAACTCTTCAAGGGGCAAATCGATCGTTGATGCTGTGGTCCAATCCACCGGGATTGGTCCGCTGGTAATAGAGGCTAGCAGGGTAACGTGTTGGGCGATATCGATCGTTTTGGAGTCGCTGTAACCGACTTCCGCGACGCCAAACAGCGCGGGATGATAGACGAGCGACGTGTCTGCGGCCCCGCTACCGCGAACAGGAATGAAATACTGAGAAATGCCCGGCGGCAAAGCTGGGCGTTGGCTTCCGGCGGTTGGTTTGGCAGCCGTTATCGCGGCGAGCGTCGTCGCTGGTGACACGTTGAAGGCTGCTTGCGAGGTGGCAGCTGCGGCGCCGACGGCCGCCGCCGGAGCCGATGTTCGCAGCGCTTCAGCCTTAACAGGCTCCATCAACGACTTGATTTGTGTTCTCGTCAACGGACCGCGCAGATAGGACATGTCCCAGCGGGTTTCAAAAATTTCCGGGCTGTCTTCGTGAACGTTGTTCATCAAGAATATTCGGTTGCCAAGACCGGCCAGAGTTTGCTCCATTTGATTGCGTTCAAATTTCATTCCGCTGCCACCGGCAATTCCTTCCAGACCTTCCAGCATGCGCGCCTTGTCGCGTTCAGTTTGGAGCCGGCCAATGAACCACGTTCCCGCGTTTGATAAACCTTTGTAGTCGAGATCCACCGGATTTTGCGTGACCAGCACTACACCCAGGCCAAAGGCTCGTCCCTGCTTCAGCAGCGTCAGCAAGGGAGTTTTCGACGGCGGATTAGCGGTGGGCGGGAAGTAGCCAAAAATTTCGTCCATGTAAAGAATCGCGCGCAGACTGGTTGTGCCTGATTGGGTTCTCATCCAACCGAGAGTTTGATTGAGAAGTAGCGAAACGAAAAACATTCGCTGTGCGTCGTTCAAGTGGGCGATCGAGAAGACTGAAAGGCGCGGTTTTCCGCCGGCCGTGTGCAGGATCTGTTGAATATCCAGAGCCTCGCCTTCCATCCAACTACTAAATCCGGGCGCGGCCAGCAAATTATTGAGGGACATTGAAAGCTCTTGTCTGTCCTTAAAGGGGAAGAACGACTCAATGTCCTTAACGCCAACTTTCGTCATCGGAGGCGACTCGATCTGTTGAATCAACCCGGCAATGTCCAGATCCTGACCGTTCATCCAGGAGTTATTGAGAATCATTGAAATCAGAATGTGCTCGCGGCTCTTGATCGGATCGGCTTCGATTTCGAGTAAGCCGAGCAGACTCGTTACCGTTGTATTGACGCGTTCGGACATCAGCTCGCTGTCGTCCCTGATTTCCTCCGGTGGCGCCGCAAACGATTTCAGAATAGAAACTTGAATTCCTGAATTGCTTCCCGGTGTGTAGATACGGAAGTCGGCAGCATCGCGCAGTCGCTTAATACGGCTACCGTCCTGTCCCCAATCTGCCAGGCCCTTTTTCCAAAGCTCGGCTTGCTGGGCTGCGTAGTCGGCGGTTGAAAGATTCTTCTTTTGGGCGTCTTCTTCGTTTACCCAGGGGGCGAAATCTTCAGCCTTGAGATCGGGAAAGGTTAGCAGCAGGTTGCCGAGGTCGCCCTTCGGATCGATGATGATGGCAGGGATACCATCAATTGCCGCCTCTTCAAGCAACGCCAGACACAACCCGGTCTTGCCGCTACCAGTCATGCCAACACAGACAGCATGCGTTAACAGGTCTTTTGAATCGTAGAGCAGAATCCCTTCTTTAGCCTTCTTTTCTTTGAGATCGTAGGGACGACCGAGGTAGAAAGCTCCAAGCTTTTCGTAGTCTTCCATGAGCGGGCCTTTCGTTCGAAATGGATGTCGGGCTGCTTTGTTTCAGAAGCGGGACTGGTTTTTTCAATTGCGATCACTCGCGATAAGATTTAGTTCTGCTTCGCAATCACTTCGGCTGAGATCAACTCATACATCTTTTCTGAGATGATGTTCTTCCTCACCAAATCACTTTTCTCTCGATAGGGCCGGCCGTCGATAATCTTCTGCGCATAAGCCTCTCCGATTCCGGGCAGCCCGATCAATTGCGTCTTTGAGGCAGAATTCAGATCCACCATGCCGTCGTTGCCTCGCTCACTCCTGGTGGCCGCACTGTTTGTGTTGCGGGAATTCACAGTATTGGCGCCCTTACCACAGGACACAAGAAATAAGACCGCGCTGAATCCCAGCACGATTACAAAGCATTTGCTGAAAGCCCGGCGTGAATATTTTGGCAGCGGCTGGCGCATCATTTGAATATCTGCTGTTCTCGGGGTGGAAATTGACTTTAATGGAATAATGACATAGAAGCGACGTGTTTACTAACAACCCGAGAGCCGAGAACAACAATGAGTCCAAAAATATTCTTCCAAACCATGGTCACCCTGGCATCCGCGTCGCTTGGCCTCGTAGCCGCACTGGCCTCGAATGAAGCGATCAAAGCCATCATCAAGGAAGTATTGCAGACTGGCGACAGCATCGCCGGGCTCGTCACTTACGCAATCTGGCGACCGTGCTTGCAGTCGTAGTGCTCTTATTGCTGGCCCGCGCGGCTTCTAAAATCGGCGGCAAGGCCGCAGTTACTAGCGAGGCCGAAGGCTAGGCTCTCCAAAAGGAAAACCGACGAGTTGCGCAACTCTCTGCTTCTTGGGAAAGGGGGCAATACTTGCGCGGATTTATTTACAGCCGGCGCGAATCGTAAGCCCAGTGAAGCAACGCCTGGCGTTGCCGCGGCCGGCAATCGAGCGCGCCGGCGGGACAATTTTTCCTGAGTTGGGCCACATGGCGGCTGACGGCGCGCCAGCGTTTGATTTGCCGCTCGTCGTCCACGCACCTTCGCCCGAGGTAGTAACGGCAATACCATTGAAACCAGCCACGCGGATCTTCCTCGTAGAGCCAACCATTCCGGCGCCAGGCTGACAGGGATTGAGACGCATTGACGCCAAAATAATTTAACTTCGGATCGTGACGCTCGTGGCAAAGTTTCGCGTTTGTAAACCAGTCCGCGGGAAACTCTGCCTGGCAGTCGCTCAGGTACTTGCCACCAAAGACACCGAGCCTGAGCATCTGTTTGGGTGTAAGCTGGGGAGTAAAGTCAGGTTGAAACTCTTGTCCCATCGGCGCTCGCAGAAAATAGACGTAACCCTGCTGCATGAAGTCGTTCACGACAACGCGTCTTTGCTTCATGTGACCACTATAGCCGAACTAGTAGTTGGAAAAGTAGTTGAGCCAGCCGCAGAGGTTAAGAGTGGCAAACTTCAGCCGCGGCGTGCCGACCGGCAAAAATTCTCTGAGACGCGGCGACGAGCACTGGCCCGTCCCAAAAAAGAGTTGTTGCTCAGGGGGGGGTCTGTCCGGTACCGCCACACGCCGAGCATCTTCTTCTTCCGGATCCCATGCAAGAAGAACAACTCTCACGGGTCGGAACTGTCTTAGGAGTGGTTCTTGTCTCAAAAGTTGTCCGAGGAACACGTTGTCCTCGGTAATCGGTGTAGTACTCAGTTCTAGGAAATGTCTTAGTTTCCATAACTGTCTTGACAGTGGAAAAACTGCCAGAACCGTGACACCTCCCACATTTAATTTTGCCGGTGCCCTTACAGGTGGAACAAAGCTTCGCAGTCTTACTTCTATTAGTCGCGGAGTTTTTACTAATCGAGAATTCAGGAAAGCGCAATCCTGCCTCGCGGCTGGGAATACCTGCCTGTGGATCGATGCTCTTTCTAATCTCGGCAACGCCTAGATATGTGAGCCTCAATGAGCGGAAGAAGACATTGCGAACCATTCTCTGTCGAGTCAGCCCATCCAGGATCGTCTCTGCTTCGCTTGGCGGGAGACCGAGCATTCCGACTAGTTCCCTACGCTTGAAGACGTGGTCGGCCCTTCCATTACTCAACTCGTAGAGGCGCTGCAATACTTTAAGTTCGTTTTCTTGCATTACTCCCTCACTTTCAAACCTAAGTTACTTAAGGGCGTACGGATTTACTACTCAACAACAATTGCGGGCATGCAATCGTCCCCACGACCGTCTTCCACGTGCCGACTTGAAGCATTGAGCGAGGTTGGCAACTGGTTTTCCGATTGCCTGGTGAATCGTCCCCTATTCGGTTTAGGATCTCTGATCTACTACCCAGAAACTGTTTCCGCGGACGTTTCCGCATCATACGCCTTTCGGACGTGCGATCAAGCTTCATTCTGCGTGCTTGCGAAATAGTCAGGTCGTCAAGTGCTTTGACGCTCCTACGTGATCCAGACGGTTTTGATATTGACAAATTCCCGGATGCCGAATTCACTGAGCTCGCGACCGTAGCCTGAGTTCTTGATTCCCCCAAACGGCAAGCGCGGATCAGAAGCAACCATGCTGTTGATGAAAACTGAGCCGGCTTCGAGTTCCTCGATGAACCGCTTTTGTTCACCAGCGTCATTCGTCCATGCTGCCGAGCCGAGTCCAAAGCTGGTTGCATTACCAAGTGCGATCGCTTCGTCAATATCTCTGACGCGAAACAGCATCGCGACTGGCCCGAACACTTCCTGGCACGAGGCTTGGGAATCCAAAGGAAGGTTGACAAGCACAGTTGGTTCGTAGAAATGTCCCGGTCGATCCATTCGCTTGCCGCCAGTCAGCGCGACCGCTCCGGCGGCCACCGATGTTTTCACTTGTTCGTCCACGTCCTTCAGGATTTGCTCTGTAGCTAACGGTCCGATGTCGGTGTCTTCATTTAGCGGATCACCCACGCGCAGCGCTTTCATTTCTTCGACGAAGCGACGCTCAAACTCGTCGTAGACTTCCGCGGCAACGATGAACCGTTTCGCGGCAATGCACGACTGGCCGTTGTTGATTGTGCGCGCCTTGACAGCGGTCGTGACCGCCTCTTTGAGATCAGCCGAAGGCATGACGATGAAAGGATCGCTGCCGCCGAGTTCGAGCACCATCTTCTTGATTTGTTTGCCCGCGATACTCGCCACACTGCGACCAGCCGGTTCGCTCCCGGTGAGCGTTGCCGCGACGACGCGCCGGTCTTCAAGAATGCGTTGCACCGCATCTGAGCCCACCAGCAAGGGTTGAAACGCGCCCGCGGGAAATCCGGCGCGGCGAAAGATGTCTGCAATAGCCAGGGCACATTGCGGCACATTCGACGCGTGTTTGAGTAGTCCGACGTTGCCGGCCATCAGCGCCGGCGCGGCAAAACGAAATACTTGCCAAAACGGAAAATTCCAGGGCATCACTGCCAACACAGGCCCGAGCGGCTCAAACCTCACGTAGCTCTTGCGCGCGTTAGTTTCCACTTCGCTGTCTGCCAAATGCTTTCCGGCATTCTCTGCATAGTAGCGGCAGACGCGCGCACACTTTTCTGCTTCACCGATGGCGCCTTTGATTGGCTTACCCATTTCCAACGTCATCAGGCGCGCAAACTCTTGCTTCTCCGTTTCCAGGATTTCCGCCGCGCGGTTCATCATAGAGGCACGTGCGTCGAAAGTAGTCCAGCGATAGGCGCGGAACGTTTCGGCGGCGAGCTGCAGTTTTTGGTCAATCTCAGTTTCACTGAGCGACTCAAAGGTGTTGATAGTCTTGCCGTCGACGGGATTGATTGATGCGATAGACATTGAAGTATCCTCGGTTTGAACGTTTGGATAACAGTATTATAGAAGCAAACCAAAATCTTCTATGTGCAATCTTTGTGTCCTTCCATGTCTTTCTCGTTTTTGGACAATTGATTTGCGAAAGAATTCGAGTATTCTGACTCCGTATGAGTAAGAACAAGCCTTTGGATAAGTTTGCGATCGCAGCCGCGCTTCAGGAGATCGCCGCCCTGCTGGAGTTGAAGGGCGGCAGAGACCGTTTTAAGGCGCGCGCCTATCAAACTGGCGCTCGCATAGTTGCTGGTTTGTCGGAAGACATCGGCGTAGCGGTCCTCGAAAGCCGCTTAACCTCAATGCCTGGAATTGGCGGTGGACTCGCGTTGCAAATCGAGCAGCTCTATCTCACCGGTGAGTCGTCAGTCCTGCAGGGCCTCAACAAAGAATTTCCTCGCGGCATTATTGAGCTTTCAGCGTTGCCCGGTCTTTCTGTTAGTAAAATCAAAATACTTCACGAGGCGTTGGGAATCACTTCTGTTGCGGAGTTAAAAGCTGCTGCTGAGGCCGGCCGGATCAAGGTCATCAAAGGCTTTGGCGCAAAGACCGAGTCGAAGCTGCTGGAAACTATCGCCGGACACCGTCAACGCGCGAAGAATGAAGAGAGATTGTATCTGCATCGCGCCAGGCGGACGGCGACGGAAGTCGTTGACTATCTTCAGACCACAAGCGACACCACAGCAATTAGTTTCGCCGGTTCCCTGCGTCGCTGGAAAGAAACGATCGGGACTATTCGCCTGGTAGCTAACACAAAACGTCCCGCCGCTTTGATTGAGCGCTTCCTTCGCTTTCCATCCATTGCTGAAGTCATAGAGCGAATGGAAGAAGCGTGCACGGTGCGGCTCGCCGATGGCGCGCGTATTTCACTGGTCGCCGCGCGTCCTGCAGAGTTTCCCCTCGCATTGTTGACAGAGACCGGATCAAAAGCGCACGTCAACAAGCTGCAAAGAATCGCCAACGGCGAAGGACCGGAATCAAATCATCGCAAAACACAGAAGCGTGGCAAGTCAGCCCGAACAGTTAGCCGCGCCACTGAACTCCAGAGTGAGGAGGATATTTATGAGCAATTAGGAATGCCGTACATTCCGCCTGAGTTGCGTGAAGACGCTGGTGAGATTGAAGCAGCGCTTGCGGGAAAGCTGCCGACAGACTTGGTCACGCTTGCGGACATCCGCGGCCTGATCCATTGCCACACGACCTATTCAGACGGCAAGAACACGCTTGAAGAAATGGTGCGCGCTGCTGAGGCGATGGGCATGAAGTACATAACGATCACCGATCATTCGCCGACGGCGTTCTATGCAGGCGGAGTTAAGCTGGATCGCCTGAAGCGACAGTGGGCTGAGATTGAAGAAGTGCAGGAGAAGGTCAAGATCAAGATTCTGCGCGGAACTGAATCTGACATAATCGCCGATGGCCGACTCGACTACCCCGATAAGATTCTTGAGAAGTTTGATGTGATTGTTGCCAGCATCCACTCGCGGTACAAGATGGATTCGGCAAAGATGACTAAGCGAATAGTGACGGCGATGCGCCAGCCCGTGTTCAAGATCTGGGGACACGCGCTGGGCCGCAAACTTTTGAGTCGGCCGCCATTTGATTGCAACGTCGAACACATTCTGGATGTGATCGCGGAATCGCGTGCGGCGATTGAGGTCAATGGCGATCCCCATCGGCTTGAGATGGAGCCGCGCTGGATTCGCGAGGCGCGCCGGCGCAAGATCAAGTTTGTGATCTCAGTGGATGCCCATTCGACGGGCGCACTCAACTATCTTGAATACGGAGTAGCAACCGCGCGCCGGGGTTGGTTAAGAAAATCCGAAGTCCTAAACACGCTTGCCGTTAATGCGTTTGCGAAAGCCGTCAAACCTGCGTGAAATGGACGAGCCAGATATAAGATGAACTGTCTGTTCTGCGGAATTATTAAAGGCGACGTTAGCGCTTCGATCGTCTTTGAGGACGATATTTCGCTGGCCTTTCTCGATCATCGACCACTCTTTCCCGGTCATTGCCTCCTGGTTCCCAGAAATCACTACGAAACCTTAAGCGATTTGCCCGAAGATCTCGTCGGGCCGTTCTTCGGAGATGTGCAGTTGCTAACCCGCGCAGTGGAGGTCGCTCTCGACGCCGAGGGCTCTTTTGTTGCCATGAATAACCGAGTTAGTCAAAGTGTTCCTCACCTCCATGTGCATATTGTGCCGCGCCGCCAGAAGGACGGTTTAAAAGGTTTTTTCTGGCCGCGTAACAAATACGAAGGAGAGGCGCACACTGCTGAGGTGCAAAAGTTAATTCGAGCTGCAATTAAAGGAATTGAAGGAGCAGCTGTAACCGAACGATGATGCGGAATGAATGAACGGTTGAAAGTTGAATATATTGTTCAGGGAATTTCTGAGGCAAACGCAGGCGAAGTTTTCTTTGCAAAAAAATTCGACTAAAAAAATAAAACACCTAAAAAGTTGATCTAAAAATTCGATGAGCGTATAACTCTCCCTGTCGCGAGGGTCACGGCCTTCGAGACCGACAAAGGGATCGGCAACCGATGTGGTGACACACGGGAGAGGGAATCAGCAA
>JBDUDV010000025.1:0-39683 GCA_040002755.1 Acidobacteriota bacterium
TGGATCCGGAGAATGAAATTGCAGATCGCGATCTTTTGATCGGGCTGGACTTCGGTGCGTTCCTCGCGCGGGAGTTCGCGGCCCGCGACCACCGTGGGGTTGCGGCCCTTCGGAACCAGGAAGTAGCGGCCAGCGTTGTCGCGAGTCAACGTCGCGTGCACGCGGCTTATTTCCGGATCGCCTTTCAACGGTAGATCGACCGTGATCGAGCGCGAGCCACGCCCAATCGTGATCTCTTCTTTTGAAATCGGCACCACTGCCTCACGCACGCCGTCTTTCCAAAGCTCGACTGAAAAAAGAACCTTGATGCGTGGACGGACAACCGTTTGTTCGCCCTGCTCGCTTTGTCCTTCGGATTCAGTGTCGCCCTGAGTGCCGTCGGCGCGCTCGCGGATGGTGTCGTTAAAGTTTATTGTCGGCGCCGTCGCTGATGGCGAGCCAACGCGTGCGTTCACCATCGTGTGGCCGCTTTCAGTTTCGTCCCAAACAGCCTGCACCCGAAACTGGCCTTTCTCGAGCGTGCCGTCGACACGCAACTCCACCGCAAACGATTTCGCTGCCAGCGGCGTAGAGCCGGCAAGTTCCTTCGCGCGTTCGGAGAGCACATGAAAGAGTCCCTGCTCGAGGCCACGGCGTTTGTCGCCCTGCCAGTCTTTATCGTCCTCAGAGCTCAGGTAGACGACGTACTCGCGTGGGATGTACGTGAGACCGCCCGGCGGCGTGAACATTTCGCGCTGCATGACCGCTTCAACTTCGCGCGCAATCTTCACCAGGAATTCTTCCCAGATGCGCCGCGGTTTGGAATGCTCGTCGGCAGTCTCAAGCAGGTCTTCGCCCTGCTCACCGTCGATCCATTTTCTAATTGATTCGAGTAGGCCCATAAGAGGTGAATAGTGAATGGTAAATCGTAAATAGTTGGTTCTTGTTCTTTGAACTTTGTGCTTTGTGCTTTGTACTTGGAACTGCGACCTGAATACATTGGAGGAAGCAACCAAACTCAAAGTTCAAAACAAAAAGTACAAAAACCGAAAGCCCAAGACCAACGTTTATTCAAAGCTAACGAACTTCTTATTTATCCAGCCGCGATCCGAGGTAAACGGATCAGTCTTCGCGCGTCCGTGTTGCAACACCTGGATCTCGTACCAATTGTCGCCCGTAGCCAGAATTTTTATTCGCGAGCCCGCTTCAGCCAAACCGATCGGAGCATTGGCAACGCTCGCATCCGACCGCAAGTTCACATCAGTTGTTGTAACACCTTCGCGCCCGATTACAAAAACGTCAGACAGCAACGTCAACCCTACAAACGGATTCCAGTGGGAAGTAACATATTTATGGGTGGCCAGCAACATTCCTGCGAAGGCAAGGACGAGGACCGCCGCGACCAAATAGGGGCGGGCCTTGCGCGGCCCAACGGCGCGGCGAGTATGCTTCGCCGCTACCCAGCGGTTCCTTGGTTGGTCGGGCAGCGCCGCGATCCGGTCCCTCGCAGATGGCGCCGGCGAGACTTCCAAGCGCGGCCCTACAGGTTCAGCCTTCCCGCGCATCGTGGACACCGGCACGACAATCTTCGGTCGTCGCACGGCCGACTGGTCCGCGTACGGCGCCCCGGCTCCGCCTGCATTGAAAGCAGGGGCGGCGCTAACCGGTTGAAACCGAGGCTGCGGCGGCGCCTCGGTAAAATCCTCCGGCTCGATGCTCAAATCAGAACTCGCGCGACGACGTAACTCACCGACGCCCACTAGCGACCTTGTCGGGGGCAGTGTTGCGTCGGACAAATGGTCCCAGAACTCCTGCACCGTTTGGTAACGATTTTCAGCCCTAATCTGCGTCGCCTTTTCCAAAACGCGTAGCACGGGCTCCGACCAAAAATGACCACTAACGATGGCGGGCATTTCCGTTATCGAATGCTGGGCAAACCGCCGCGGCGACTCTCCAGCAAGCAAAGCGTAAGTCGTTTTCGCCAGCGAATAAATATCTGCGGCCGGCGTCAGCTGATCACGGCCGGCGGCAATCGCCTCCAGGTCTAACGAGCCAGTTTGCACTAGCGGGTTATGCTCTGGTGCGGCGTAAATGTTTGTCCCAACGCGAGTGATCGCACCTTCGTTAGCGGCGAGGCGGGCCACGCCGAAATCGGCAATCTTCACCACCTGACGATCGGCCGTTAGTAACAGGTTCTGTGGCTTGATGTCGCGATGAATTACGCCGCCCTCGTGCGCATGGGCCAACCCGGAGCAGACTTGCTCGAGATAGAAGAGCGCGCGCTCGATCGGCAAAGGATGACTGCGGGAGAGCGCTGCCATATCTCCGCCAGACAGATATTCGAGCACGATGTAGTGAAACGTAGTACCGGCGAGATCTATCGCGGTGCCGTGACCAAGCCGGCTGATGATATTCGGATGACGTACGCGATCAAGCGCTACCGCTTCGTTTTGAAAGTTGGCGATCAGGGTATGTTCGAGTGCTTCATCGGGCGCGTCTTGGAGGAACATGTTCAGCGCCTTGATGACTACAGTTTCCGGCGCGTCGTCGGAGGCGGCATTGTCGTGCGCAACATAAATCTCGGCATAACTGCCGCGTCCGAGACATTCGATAATGTCGTAGCGACCGTCCAGCCGGCTTTGTCGTAGCTTGAGTTCGGGCATCAGTTTGCAATCAACAGGTTCTACCCCACGCTCTACCTTTAATGCGTGCCGCTTTCGCCCGCGAGCGCCCTCCTCGGGAAGGCGAGCAAGCGAACTAAGGAGACGGGGAAGTCGAAGGGGACGAGGGGGAAGCAGTCGAGGAGGATACCGGTCGCATTGTTTCATCAAAGCGTGCCTGGGCCGCAGGCTTGTCTTTGTCTGACTTCAGAGCCACGGCAGCCAGTCCCAGAGCCGCCTCCTTTTTGAGCGTCGCGTTTGCCTGTGGTGAAACCAGATTCGCTTTAGCTAGCGCTCCATCAAATGCTTTGCTGGCCTCTTCATAGTTTCCGGTCAGCAACGAGGCGCGACCGTAGATGTACAGAAACTCAGCGTCGCTTGAGTCCAGCGGGAGTTTTATCTGTTGGCGCGCAAGCTCGCTCTGCAACTGTGTTGCCAGCCAAGCGTTCGGATTGTTATCAACCTCACGCCGGCTTCTTTCAAACTTCAAGATCGGATCGTCGCCCACGATTGGAGTTGGAGAAACGTCCGCCACCGCCGTCGAACCTGGATCAACGTAGGGGATCGGTCCCTTATATTTCCGTCCGGCGTAAAATGCCGCTCCGACTACCGCGAGAAAGAGAACGAACATGAAGAACCGCGTCATGGTCCTTTCCACGCCACTTTTACCCAGCGGCGGCGCCGGAACGTTGAGCCTGCTCTCTATAACACCTGCGGTTCGAGCCTCTTGAGCCGCAACGGCAGCGGCTGGAAGGTTCGCGGCAGCATCAAACCCGGTACCAAGAACTGTTTGTGCTGGGTCGATTTTAGCAGTCGCCGCAAATGGCGGTGTTAGCGTTGTCTCCGGTTGGATCGTTTTGTCCAGATCGTCCACTCTTTCGTTGGCGGAAAGCGGCTGGCCAACACAAACGACCACAGCCGTAAGGTTGTCTTCCGCGCCGCGCTCATAACAAACGCGCTTCAGCTCTGCGCACAGCGTTGGCAGATCAGAGTGGGTTATCAACAAGTGCCGCAACTCATAGTCGGGAATGTGCCGGGTGATTCCATCCGTACAAAGTAGAAACTCTGTCCCATCGTCGACTTCGATCACTTTCAGGTCGACTTCGACGTCGTTCTCCGCGCCGAGTGCGCGACTAATCACGTTCTTGCTGGGATGATGTGCCGCTTGTTCCGGCGTCATTCGTCCGGCACGGACTTCCTCCTCAACAACAGAGTGGTCCGCAGTCTCGCGAATCAATTGGCCGGCCGGCGTCAACCGATACAAGCGCGAGTCGCCGACGTGCCCGATGGTGGCGATGTTTCCCTGAATCTGCAGGGCGACGATAGTAGTTGCCATCATCGAGAATTTCTCATGGTCCTGGGCCATTTGATGAATGGAAGCATTGGCACGCTGAATGGCCAGTTCCATTAAATCTTCAACGTCGGCGCCTTCCAGTCGATGACGAAATGCCTCGTCGAGCACTTCGATCGCTGTTTGCGATGCGACTTCGCCCGCTTCCGCGCCACCCACGCCGTCAGCGACAGAAAAAATTCCACGTTCACTGTCCGACAGAAAGGAGTCTTCATTCAGAGGACGTTTTTCGTTCAGACCACGATCTGTAACGGCAGAAGCGTGCAACGAAGGATTGCCGGGCCGCGTGGTCGCAAGTTGATTATTGGGCTGGCTCATTCGACCGCCTCCAGTTTCAATGACGCGCGCGCCTCACTACGCGGCACTTTGGCCAGCATGGTGTCGCGCGCGTTGCGATGGGAAAAGGCCATCAGCATTCCTAACATGGCAAAGCTGGTGATGAGACTAAATCCACCATGACTAACGAACGGCAAAGTGATTCCGGTCATCGGTAAAGCCCGCAAAATCCCTCCGACGTTGACCAATGCCTGGAAACCAATAAAAGCGGTTAGGCCGGCGGCTGATAGTTTAGTAAACATATCACGCGCATCCAATGAAGTACGAACACCGGCGATGACCAGAATAAGAATGGCCAGAATCACTATCGCGCCGCCGACGAGTCCCTCTTCTTCGCCGACGGCCGCATAGACGTAGTCGGAATCGGCGATGGGAATAACCTCTGGATAACCCAGGCCGAAACCTCGCCCCGTATTCTTGCCGGAAGCAATCCCAAAGATCGCCTGAGCTGGTTGAAACGCCAGCTTATCAAACCAGATGTCGGTGTTGACAATCTTTTGCATCGCCGGACTCTGCTCGGCAAGCTGCTTCAGTTGCGGATCTTTGTTGACCGCTTCGTCATAGTCTTTCTTCCACCAGGAAACTTCCGGCGAAGGCGGGTCAAAACCATCAAGCCACAGGTGAAAGCGTTGCTGAATGCGCGCCGGCAACATCGTCTGAATCGGCTTCGCGACGGTCGGCAGCAGTGGCACTTTTTCCTGCACATCTCTCGGTAAAGCCCCGACGACCAGGACACTGATTACCAGCAACACCGATCCTACGAACAACAGCAGTTGCGGCCAGCGACGTACAGCGACGAGATAAAGCGTGGTGTAAGCGCCGCTGAAAATCAACATCTGTCCAAAATCCTTCAGCGCGAAGAAAGGAACAAAGGGCAACGTAGCCATGGCTAGGAGCGGCACAATGTCGCGTGCGCGCGGAATGCCCCAGTACGTTTCAGCAAGGTCTTTGTAGCGCGCCGTCAGAATTCCGGCGAAGCCGAGCAGGAAGGGAATTTTGGACGGCTCCCATGGCGTCATGTTGCCGAGTGCCTTGCCGGCGCTTGACGTCACTACTGCCGCCGCCAGTGGCACGAGCGTTAACAAAACGATTATGAAACTGTTTCTTTGAATCCAAAGCAGGAACCCATCGCGCGCGCAGAATACAAACGCCAACGCAAACGCGATCAAGGAAAATATTGGAATCCAGGTGTAACTCGACGTCAGCGCGTTCACAACTGTGTAATTTGCCGGTAGCCGCGGGAGTTGATCGAGGTCGATGGCCTGGGCCGGAGTCGGCGGCAAACCCATCAGTTGTTTCTTGACCGGATCGTAGTTCTCAATTATGTAACGCGTGCGCAGCGCTTCCATCTTCGACTGTCGCGCCTCGGATTTGTTGCGGGCGTTGTATTCCGGATCGCTGTAGAGTCGATACTGAATCAACATGCCGATAGAAAAGAGCAGCACGGCCGAGGTAAAAAGGATCCAGTTGCCGCGATACTTCATGAACCGGGACAAGACGATTACGAGTAACAACAGCGGGAGAAACATCAGCAAGTCGCGCACCGCGCCGATCACTGATGTCTCATAACCACGAAGGATCGCTGCGCGGTGTATGCCCCAATATCCTGCGACCTCGAGGATGACTATAAGCAGAATGATGATCAGATGTGACGATGCGCGATTTTTCATAAACTAGAAACAGCAATCAGTAAACTGTAATCAGCCGAACTACTGGACCGGAGTTGCCCGCGGACGTGTCTGGCGTTGGTTTCCATGTGGCACATTCGCAGGCTGATTGCCAACCGTCTTGAAATAACCCAGATCCTTTGCCTTCAAAACCAGTGCGGCAGCGATCGGCGCTGCCGACTTCGAACCGTAGCCACCGCCTTCCACAATCACCGCAATCGCTAGCTGCGGTCGCTCCAGTGGCGCAATGCACAAAAACCAGGCATCGATTCGCGGGTGGTCGTTGTCCATAATTGTCTCTTCATACTCGCGAATGATGTTGCCGCGGCTATCTTTTTCCACGCGATGGCGAGTTTTTGCTGCGCCGGTTTTCGGGTCATACAGCGGTTCAGTTTTTTGCGCCGTGCCCGTCTTACCGCCAGTGTTGATGCCCGCTGCTTTAACTGGACCAAAGACCCCGCGCGCCGTTCCGCTTGGTCCCCCGGTTACAAGCCCCATGATTCCGCGCATCGTGGCAGCCACTTGCGACGTCATCACTTGCTTAAACATTTCCGGAGTACGGTCAAACTCGACCTTGGGCTTCATCAGTTTTCCATCCATGTTGGCGATGGCGGCCGCGGCCAGCGCCATTTGAAACGGAGTCATCTGTCCCGCATAGCCTTGCCCGTAACCCATCAGCGCCAGATCGTATCTTGTGACCTGCTTGCCGGTAACGATCGTCGCTTCTCTTGGTGCCAGCGCACGCTTTATCGCATCGGTGCTCGCGTTCCAAATCTCAGGCTCCTTTCGTCCACGCAAAGCTTCGGCAGGCGTATCGTACGTTCCGATTCCCAATAATTGCGCGGCATGCTTCAAACGCTCAGCGCCGAGCTTTACGCCCATCTGTGCGAAATATTGGTTGCAGGAGACTTCAAAGGCAGTATCAATTCCGATGCGTCCGTGCACTTCGCCCGCGCCGCCATCATCAAGGATTACATTCGCGCCGGGCGCAGCGTAATACCCACCGCTGCTACAGGTAAACTCGGTGCCTTGTTCGCCGGCCAGGAACGCCGCAGTCATAGTTACCGTTTTGAAAGTTGAGCCCGGAATGTAGTAAGCACCGAGAGCCCGACTCACTAACGGCTTATCGCGCTGGTTGGCTTCGAGCTTGATCCACGTGTTTTCGTCAGTAATGTCTTTGATGCTGTAGGAAGGTTCGCTGTAGAGTGCGAGCACTTCGCCGGTTTGCGGATTCAGGACCACGACTGCGCCGTGTTTTCCTTTCAACTGATCCATCGCCGCCTGTTGCAGATCGCGATCGATCGTCAGGCGCACATCTTTGTTGCCTGTGAATCCGATCGTTTTCCCCTTTACAACTTCCAGCGCGTCGGGTAATGCGCCGCTTTGAACGCCAAACAGCGCGCGCTCGAGTCCGGGGTCGCCAAGATCGGTGCCGAAGAGGTGGGCCATCGCCTTGTCCATCGGATAGTCGCGATAGATATTGCCGCTTGCGTCTCGGCGGTAGAGAGCCAGGGCGTTTTCGAGTTTGCCGGTGCGGTCGAGTATCCAGCCGCGCAAGGTCGATTCCGAAAGTCGGCGATTGCGCAAGTCTTTATAGCTAAGTTCCTGCAACTTCTCGTTACTTTCAGGCGCGTAATGAGTCCAGTAGATGTGAAACGCAAAGACAGACGCTGCCAGCATGACAAAAATCACGCGCAAAGCGCGCAGGCCGCGATTCGTCGAGGTCGAACCTAACCGCCGCCTGACCTCGGGTGGCAAATCTTCCGGAACCGCGGCCGCCACGGAGACTCCGCGGCGACGATTTCGGAAAAGTGAGAACAGTAAGAGCAGAACGATGAGCGAAAGCCCGCCGAGATACACCAGCGTCAGCAGGGCAGGTGCTCGCTCAGGAGCGTGAGCAGCAACTTGCGCCGGCGTCGGTGATTGGAGCAGAAACAGGAACGACATTTTTAATTCGTCTAACAGGCGAACACTTCATTCACTCTTCCGGAAGCGCACTTCAACGTCACCAAACCCGACGACATCGCCATCTTCGATCTGGCGGGCTTCGCCATAGGAGATGCGCCGGCCATTTATAAACGTGCCATTTGTTGATCCGGTGTCGGCGACGAGAAGAGTTCCCTGCGCGTTCATCGTCAGGGCCGCGTGAATCTTGGAAACACTGGAATCGTTCAGCGTGAGTTCGTTATCCGAAACGCGCCCTACGCTCACCCGCCGACCGCCTGGCATTGCATCCAGCGGGACCTCGTGGGAGGTATCGCGAATCGTGATTCGCGCTATCAGTTTGATCGGTTCGACTTTCTCCAGAGCACTGCGGTGAGGTAGTTCCATTCCCCCCGCATGTCTAGCTGCGTCGGCCTCTCTCAACTCCGCTTCGAATTCGCCAAACGTAGGATCGACAGAGATGCCCGTCGTGAAAATGTCTACTTCCGTCTCGACCTTCATGGTCGCCATCGTTCGGTAGCGATGATCGTTTATGTGATCGATAGCGGCGGCCAGTACTTCGTGCTCGAGTTCCTTGATGATTCCCGGCGGCGCTTCTGAGTGAGTACCCCATTCCACTTTTAGCTTCAGATGGTGCGGAGCGATGCGGCCCTTGCGTCCTTCGTCACGCACGCGTTCATCGATCAACTTCTTCATTCGCTCGATCAATTGTGACGTCGTGAGTCCACCTTTGGGATCAACCGTGCGGCCGAGCCTGCGATCCACAACGTCGCCCATGCTCTCGAAGACACGGCGCAACAGACGCTCTGGTAACGCCTCCTCGCGGCGCTGCTTCGCTTTCGGTTTTTGCTCTTCTGTCATGTGTAACCTAATACGCTGGGCGCGGGCTGGGAGTTGCCGCTACTTCTACCGCAAACCTTTAGTTTGAGTCGCCGCGCGCCCTGGGAAGCTTGTCGTTCACAAATTGCAAACTAACCCTTTGCGCCATATAAAAACGCAGTCATTCCTGACCGCGCTATGAGAACAACTTGATAGCTTGGAACGGTGGTATTCTATCTGAAAGCGTTTCTTGTGAGTAGCACGAAAACCATTTGCCTGACGGGATCGATAGAATTTATCCACGGAAATCCAGGCGATCATCTGATTGCCGTGGCGCGTAGGTGACAGCATTGAAAGAAAACAACAAACGGCTAAAAAAGGACTACCAGCAAACTCCTCGTGCTAGTGGGGTGTTCCAAATTCGCAACAACTGCAACAACAAAGTCCTACTTGTCGCCGGTCAGGAGCTCCAGGGCCTCATTAACCGGCACAAGTTCCAGTTAACCACTGGAAGCCATCCTAACCAACAACTCCAGACGGATTGGAACGAGTTGGGGAGTACCCGCTTTGCCTTCGAGATCGTCGATGAGTTGCGACCACGCGCCGGCGTTGAAGTTGATTATCGCGCCGAAGTCGAAGTTCTCGAGAAGCTCTGGTTGGAGAAGATTCAACCTTTCGGGGATCGCGGCTACAACGCACCGAAGCTGAGCCGGGCGGAACGTTTGCGGCGCATTGCGACGAAGGAGAACGAATGACAAGGGCACGTGTGGCAGTTCTGGTGCTGGCGGCGCTGTTGGTTGGGGTGATTGTTGGTGGCTACTTGTTTTCCGATACGCGGCCCCGCTCATTCCTCGCATTGCGTAGCTGCGGAGGAACATGCTTCCAGGCAAACGAGTTATTCGGTCTTGCCGCGTCCGTTGGCGTCCAGAAGTTCGGCACGTTAGGCCCTTCGATAATGAAGGAAACAGATAAGACCCTTGTGATCGAACATCCAAATCCGCAGGCGCCCGTTCACTACATAATCATCCCGAAGAAGGACCTGAAGAACTTCGCAGACGTTTCTGACGCAGATGGCGCGTATTTGCTTGATGCGTTTAAAGTGG
Source organism: Acidobacteriota bacterium (assembly GCA_040002755.1). Taxonomy (GTDB): domain Bacteria; phylum Acidobacteriota; class Blastocatellia; order Pyrinomonadales; family Pyrinomonadaceae; genus PSRF01. Next base: position 9,860 of record JBDUDV010000025.1, read on the forward strand.
CGGGTGAAATTATTCGAGAAAAGAATCTTACGAACTACCGAATCACGACGAACGGACCCGGTTACCAAAGCGCTACCTATCTCCACTTTCACTTGACCGCAAACTGACTTTCGTCCAACGGCCTTCATTTTGCGACCGGGAAAGTCCGCGTTGCCTCGCAGCTTCGTAGAGCAAAACCCCAGTGGCTACCGAAACGTTGAGACTTTCAACGGGTTCTCGCATCGGGATTCTGACGGCATCATCCGCCGCAGCGATCTCTTCGGGCCTGAGGCCGGAGGTTTCCGGACCAAGTATTAATGCGCACGGGCCGGTCCAATCAAACTCGGTGTAGTTCTTTTCCGCCTTGAGATCGGCGCAGACTGTTTTGATTCCACGCCGCGCACACCAGTCGAGCGCCTGTCGGTAAGTTGGCCGATACCAAACAGGCAAGCGAAACGCTGCGCCCATCGCGCCGCGTAAAGCTTTTGGCGAAAAAGGATCGGTGGCGTTCTCAGTGGCAATGGCTCCGGTCGCACCGGTTGCTTCAGAAGTGCGCAGGATGGCGCCGGCATTCACGGGATTAGTAATGCGGTGCATGACCACGATTAGCGAAGTTTCACTCTGGCTAGCCGCAAGTTGAACTTCGGAGGTTTCTGGGCGGGCGGCAAGCAACAAAATTCCCTGAGAAGTCTTGCTGTAAGAGATGTAAGACAGCAGCTTCTCGCTGACGCAAACCAAGCGATCGCATTCGGTGGCAAGTTTTTCAATCAACTCGGCTGGCTTCGGTTTCCGCGCAATCTCGTCAGAAAAAACTACTGCATGAAGTTTCAGGCCGGAAAGCAAAGCTTCTTCGCAGAGTCGCATCCCCTCGACAAAGATCTGATCTTCGACGAGCCCGTCGCGCACCGCCCGCACGCGGCGGAGCAGGGAATTGTCGCGACTGGTTATTATTTCAGGCTTCATAGAACTTACGCCAAATACGCGAAGTCTGCAAAAAGTAAACGAAATTGCGACCGCGCCGTCTTTGCGGTCCAGCGTGTTCGCATTACAACTATGATAAATCCACTTCCGCCCAGATTGGCCAGTGATCCGAAACGCTCAATGGCCGCGCTACTCCCCACTTAGCAATCCTTAACTCTCGATAAAAAATCCAGTCAGCATGCAAACGAATTCCCATTCCTCGCCACGTTGCAGTACCGGATGGAAAAGGTGTTGAGTAACCATGCGACTCAAGGAACGTTCGAGTTTCCCTGACTTTCTTATCTGACAGTGTATTGAAGTCTCCCAGAATCAGGGTTGGACCGCTATTCTTGTTCGCCTCTACGACGAGCACCTCCAGTTGTTCAAGTTGCCCGCCGACTGCCGCATGCGGATCGACGTGCGCGTTGATAATTCGCAGACGCCTGTTGCCAGCCGCGACGGTTGCCGCCATCGCCAGTCGCGGACGCCAGGCACACTCATGCCAGGGTAGATCAATTCGCGTAACGTTGCTGAGCGGCAGGCGACTCAACAGGCCGATGCCTGTATCGCCGGAATCGTGAAGGTCTATTGGCTCTTCAAAGTCGAGCCACCATTGTCGAGTCTTGGGTGCGACACCGCGGGGAATTCCAGCCGGCACGTGAATCCAGTTCATGCCGAGCGCTGCGGCCAGTTCGCGCGCAACGTGCTGTCTACCAGCGCGCCTGGTTTGCTTGTCAGCTTCCTGTAGCGCCAGCACGTCGACACGCGGCATTAATCGACCCTGACTAAATGCATTCGCCGCAGTTTTGATGTTGCGGTAGACCTGCCCCGGCCGCTTGCCATCTCCGCGCAATCGAAGCTTACGCAGTATCCCCCCCGAAATTAGACGCGAGCCGACGGCATAACGAATATTGTATGATGCGACCACGATCGTGGCGTTGCTGTCGCCGCCGCTCTTCGTGTTTTCGGCAGCCGCGTAACCTATTTCGATCTGCTCGGATTCTTTGAGTGGGGGAATCGCCGTCGCCATCGGCGGTAGTGTCCTAGTTCTCATGTTAGAACGCAAATATGACTCGATACATTCTCGCAGCGGTTGATGACATGTTCTTTGCCGCAAAGATTCGGGCGACGGCGGAAGCGCTGGGCGTGGACATCAAGTTCCATCGTCGCCCTGAGGCTTTGTTTGATGCAGCGGGTGAACAGAGTCCGGACTTGATCATCGTCGACCTGCACAACGAAAAGCTTGACCCAATTGAGCTCGCGCGCACTCTCAAAGGAAACGAACAAGTGAAGAGCGTTCCGTTGCTGGGCTTCTTTTCGCACGTGCAGACGGACCTGCAGCGCGCAGCGATCGCAGCCGGCTACGATCAGGTGATTCCGCGCTCGGTTTTCTCCAGAGATTTGGCCAATCTTCTTGCCGGTGGGACGTAGTGTCGAGTTCCGGGTTCGAGTTCCGAGTTAAGAAGCTTCGACAACTCGGAACACAAAACTCAAAGCCACATGTAATTAACTGACCGGCGCCGGCGCGATTACTTCATGAATCGCGCGCACTTCACTAACCAACTGCTCATACTGGGCCAAGGTCAGCGCTTGGGCGCCGTCGCACAGCGCGTGCTCTGGCTGATCGTGAACTTCAATAATCAAGCCGTCCGCGCCGACAGCAACACCGGCACGCGCGAGCGGCGTCACCATGTAGTTCTTGCCCGTTCCGTGTGAGGGATCGACTATGACTGGCAGATGCGAAATGCGTCGCACGGCCGGCACCGCGGAAAGGTCCAGCGTGTTTCGGGTATGCTGCGCGAAGGTGCGAATGCCGCGTTCGCACAGCACGATCTGATAATTTCCTTCAGACATGATGTACTCGGCGGCGAGTAACCATTCGTCGAGCGTCGCTGCTAGACCGCGCTTCAAGAGCACAGGCAAGCGCGACTTGCCCACTCGGCGCAGCAGCGTAAAGTTTTGCATGCTCCGAGCACCGATCTGGATTACGTCCGCATAACGTTCAACCAAATCAACTCCGGCTTCGTCGAGAGCCTCGGTAACAATCTTAAGTCCGTAGGTCTCGCGAATGTCTTCGAGAATCTTCAAGCCATCTTCGCCGAGACCCTGGAATGCGTACGGGGATGTCCGTGGCTTGAAAGCGCCGCCGCGGAAAAACTTTGCGCCACTCCGCCGCACAGATTCGGCTACGGCAAAAGCCTGCTCGCGGCTTTCGATCGCGCAGGGACCAGCGATGATGGCTAGTTCCTCGCCACCGATCGTCGCGTCGCCAACCCGCACCACAGTCTTTTCGGAACGAAGATCCAGCGTGACAAGTTTGTAGGGCTTACTGACGCGCACTGCTTCTGAAACTCCGGCGAGGTTCTCGAAGTTTGACGGGTCGACGGCGCCGGGATTACCGGTAACGCCGATGGCGGTGCGTGAAGCGCCCGGCATGGGATGCGCGCGGTAACCGAGTTCCTCGATAACGCGAACAACGGCCTCGACCTGCGCGTCCGTCGCGTCTGCTTTCATTACGATTAACATTACAGTCTTTTATACTCTCAGCATTTATCAAAAGTACAGTTCAGAGAAAGCTTATGGCATCTTGAAATCATTAGTTCGCTGCTTGCCGCGCCTACATTCGCTCCGGCACCGCGATTCCCAGCGTGGCCAGCGCCGCAGTCAATCGGCGCCGCGCGATGTTGGCTGCCACAATCAACACTGCGCGTCTAGTCTCATCTGTTTCAGCAATTATTCGATGACGATGGTAGAAAAGGTTGAAGGCTCGCGCGAGTGTAAACGTGTATTTTGCAAGATTCGCCGGCTCGGCCGACGCCGCGCATTGAGCGATGACCTCGTCCGACCGCTCGGCGAGCATCGCCAGCGACCAGATTTCTGTGCCCGCCTCATCAGCAAACACTTCAGAAATTTTTGATCCAGATCCAGCTCCGACAGTGGCCTCGGTGATCAGTTCTACAGCTTTGGCGCCCGCATCGGCATCAAGCTTGCGGAAGATAGAGTTAGCACGCACGGCCGCATACTGGCAGTACGGTCCCGTCTCACCTTCAAACGACAGGGCTTCCGTGAAGTCGAACGCGATGACCGAGTTCCGGGTAAACTTCAGCAGGAAATACCGCAAGGCTCCAACTGCGATCTCGTGCGCTGTCGCCTCTTGTTCATCCGTTGAAAGTTCCGGATGGCGCGATGAAACCTCCTGGAACGCTCCTGCCTCCAGGCGGTTGATTAGATCGTCGGCCTTCACGCCGAGTCCCTTGCGTCCACTCATCTCAATGAAGGGCCGCGCGCGATCCTCTTCGCTCAATTGAATGCCCAACTCTGCGCATGCTGCTGGTGAAAGCGCAACCATTTCGTAGCCAAAGTGAACGCTGGCGTCGGCGCCAACCTCGGGAACCACCGCCGTCACTCCACGCGCAACGATCTCCTGCGGATAGGCTTGTCGTGAATCGATCACGTTGTAGACTTTCACGCCGCCGCCGAAATTCGGACGCGGCACCTCGGGGAGCGCCACAGCGTTCGGCTCGCTGGTCGTAACCCAGGCGACGTGTCCATCGTCGTATGAGCGAAAGGGTTTGTAGTTGAAGTCGAGCCCCAGCCGGCCAAGTTTCCAAAGTTGATACGCGATATCTTTGCCGGTGTAAGTCACCGTCCCGTTTGAACGCACAATGATCTTGTCTGACTCGTGCTCATCAGTTCCCGTGTGCGATTCAAACGGCATCACCCAACAGCCCGCGTGTTTCCCCTGGGTCTCCAGCCGGATGACGCCGGCACTCTTCATCAGTTCAAAAGCCCGATCCCAGAAATGTAGGTGCAAAATATCCGATTCGCGCGCCAACAGATCGTAACGAATGCCGAGACGCTCCATGGTGTCAACGATGCACTCGACATTGCGCGTCGCTACGTAGTCCGCCAATTCAGCGACGGGATTGTTTCCCTCTTCCAGTGCATGCAAAACGTCGGTACGCAGCTTTAGCAGTTCAGGATTAGGTGTACCGGCCGGATCGCCGTCACGATAGAAGAGTCCAACCTGCGTGTAGAGATCCCAGCAGTAATAATCGAACGAACGATCTGCCGGAAGGGTACTGTCAAGCTTCTTGATGGCGTCGAGGTTCAGTTTCTCGATATGCATGAACCCGACTACGACGTCTGCAACCTGCACACCGGTGTTATCAATGTAATTTTGAACCTCGACGCGTTCGCCAGCTCCCTGGAGAATTCTCACAAACGTGTCGCCCAATACAGCGTTGCGGACATGTCCGATGTGGGCCGCTTTGTTTGGGTTGATGCTGGTGTGTTCGACCATTTTCTTGGGCCGACCCGGGAGCGCGTCTTCAACTTGCGGCGACGGCCCCGGCGCGAACAAAGAGAGCAACTTCGCTCGATCAAAGAACACGTTGAGGTAACCGGCTCCCGCAACCTCAACTCGCTCAACCTCTGCAACGCTCTCAAGTCTTGCCTTCAATTGCTCCGCGATCGCGCGTGGATTCGTTTTCTCGCCGGTGCTCTGCTTGATTCGTTTGGCCAGTTCAAACGAAATAGGGAAGGCAAAATCGCCCAATTCCGGACGCGGTGGAATCTCCGCGCTCACTTGCTCAAGCTCGACACCAAAGAGCTCGCGGGCAGCGGCGCGCGCTTCCTCCTTCAAACGATCCTGTATCTCAATTAACGTCACTTCGTGGTCTGATCCTCGCTCGCCCGCGAAAGCTGCGTCTGCAAAAGCGAAAAGTATAACTTAGCCGTAAGCTTAGAGCGAACGACGTGCCGGAGGACAGGCTTAAGTGCGCTTTCAGACGCCGTCCTTGACACGTCCAAGCCGCGCTCTGTTACCATCCAGTTTCACTCAAACATTGCGTCCCGCAGAACCAAACGACGGACAGGAATTGATGTCCTACTTATGAAGACTCTATATTTCGACTGCTTCGCCGGCGCCAGTGGCGACATGATTCTCGGAGCTCTGATAGCCGCGGGCGTGGCGCCAGACGTCTTCAAAGACCAACTATCGTTGCTTGGTGTTCAGGGCTACTCGATCGATTTCGAAACTGTCGACCGTTCCGGCATCACCGCGACCTACGCCCGCGTTCAGACTGCCCACGAGCACGAGCATCGCCATCTTTCCGACATTTTAAAGATCATTTACGACTCGCGGCTGTCTGATGCTGTGAAGGACCGCGCGGCGAAAATATTCTCGCGCCTGGCGGAAGCCGAAGCACGGGTACACAACGAACCTGTCGAGAAGATCCATTTTCACGAAGTAGGTGCGCTCGATGCGATCATCGACGTGGTCGGCGCGGCTATCGGTTTCGAACTCCTTGGCATTGAACGCTTCGTTGCCTCGGCGTTTCACGTGGGTAGCGGTACAGTCGATATGGATCATGGTCGCTTTCCGGTGCCGCCGCCGGCAGTTGCGGAGTTACTCAAAGGCGCGCCGTTTTATTCGACTGACATGGTTGGCGAGTTAGTTACCCCAACCGGCGCCGCAATAATTACAACAGTGTGTACTGACTATGGTTCGATACCGCAGATGAAGCTGCTGGGAACCGGTTACGGCGCGGGTACGCGACAATACGAGAAGTTTCCGAACGCATTGCGCGTTCTGATCGGTGAAGAGCAATCAAGCGGCACCGACTTAGCGATGCTGGCCTCGGATGAGCGACTGTGGATGATAGAGACAAATATGGACGACATCTCTCCGCAGATTCTTGGCCATGTGATGGAACGTGCCTTTGAACGCGGCGCCTTGGATTGCTACTTCACCGCCGTGCAGATGAAGAAAAATCGCCCGGGAGTCTTGCTGTCAATTCTGTGTCGCGCTGAAGAACGCTCGGCGCTGGGCGAATTGCTTTTCTCCGAGACGACCACGCTCGGAATTCGCGCTTACGAAGTGGAACGACGCGCGTTGCAGCGCAAGATTGTGGCAGTGGAAACGCAGTATGGGCGGATAGATGTTAAAGTGGCGCAGCTCAACGGACACATCGTTAAAGCGATGCCGGAGTTTGAACAATGCCGGCAGGCGGCGCTAACTGCGAATGTGCCGCTGAGATTGGTAGAGGATGCGGCCCGGGCGGCGCTTAAGCTGAGCTGAGCGGCAGTAGAATTTTATGGCGACAAACTTTTCCCACGATCAACACGGCGAAGCGACGGATCACAATCTGCCCGCGGTTGATCTCGACCTGATCGCCCGCGGCGTGCGCATGATCCTGAAAGGGCTGGGCGAAAATCCGGAGCGTCCTGGTTTGCTGGAAACACCTCGCCGTGTGGCAGAGATGTATGCGGAGTTGACCTCGGGCATGCGCGAGGATCCGCGGCAGCATGTCGTGCCGCTGCCCGGCGACAAGCACGACGAGATGGTGATTGTTAAAGACATCAGCATCGCATCGATCTGCGAACATCACCTGGCGCCGTTTGTTGGTAAGTGTCACATCGCTTACATCCCCAAAGACGGACGAATACTTGGCATATCGAAACTCGCTCGCCTCGCGGAAACATTTTCACGTCGACTGCAATTGCAGGAACGACTAACCACCGATATCGCGAACACCCTTTTCGAAGGTCTAAAACCGATCGGCGTGATGGTAGTTATCGAGGCGGCACATACTTGCATGACACTCCGCGGCGTCAGAAAAGTAGACGCCAAGACCGTGACCTCGGCGGTGCTGGGTGGGTTTCGCACCGACCCGCGTACGCGCGCCGAGGCGATGGCACTGATAACCGGAAGAGAATGATGAGGACACGTAAATGATCACCACCAGGAAAACCAGTTTTCGCATCGCAATTGCGTGGACCTTGCTCGTAGCGACTTGCGCAGTCGGAGTTTCGCAGCATCGCGGCCGGAATAGTCCGCCACTCAACGAAGACAAGATGCGCGCGCGAATCAAATTTCTTTCCAGCGATCTGCTTGAGGGGCGCGGGACGGGCGCGCGAGGTGGCGAGCTGGCAACAAGCTACATTGCTGCGGAGATGGAGGGGATGGGTTTAAAAGGTGCCGGAGCGAATGGCAGTTTTTTTCAACCCGTGTCGCTGGTTGGTGTCAAAGCCGACCCCAATACAAAGTTGACCGTGTCCGGACGCAATGGCAAAGAGAATTTCAAGTTTGCTGACGATTACGTCGCGTTCACCGGGGCGCAAACCGAAGACGTAGACGTCGACACCGATCTGGTTTTCGTTGGCTATGGCATCGATGCTCCCGGCCAGCACTGGAACGACTACAAGGGAGGCCCAGCGGACTATCGCGGCAAGATTCTGGTGATGTTGGTAAACGATCCGCCGGCCACGATCGCGGAGCCAAATCTGTTTGGCGGCAAGACGCTCACCTATTACGGCCGCTGGACCTACAAATATGAAGAGGCGGCGCGGCGCGGCGCGGCGGGCGCAATACTGCTGCACACGGACCAGTCGGCCGGTTACCCCTGGAGCGTTGTGCGCACGTCGAATGGATCATGGCGTTTCGACATTGCGCGAACTGCGGGCGATGAGACTCCGTTCCTGAAAGTCAGATCGTGGATGACTGACGAGGCCGCGGGCCGCATGATGAAACTTGCGGGTCTCGACCTGAGCGACCTACGCACGCGCGCCGCTTCGCGCGACTTCACACCAATCGATCTTAGTCTGAAAGGGAAGATCAATCTCAAGAGTGAAGTGAAGCGTGTGCAGGCGCCAAATGTTGTCGGCATACTTCCAGGTAGTGATCCGAAACTGCGCGACGAGTATGTAGTCTATTCTGCGCATTGGGACCACTTCGGTGTTGGCGCCCCGGATAAGACTGGCGACACGATTTATAACGGCGCGCTCGATAACGCCACCGGCTGTGCCTCGGTGTTGGCGATTGCGGAAGCGCTAACGACGTTGCCGCCAGCGCAACGTCCCCGCCGCTCCAGTCTCTTCTTGTTTCCCACTGCGGAGGAGCAGGGACTGATCGGCGCGGAGTGGTATTCGAAACATCCGCTCGTGCCGCTCACGAAGACCGCCGCTGATGTCAATCTTGATTCTATGAACGTTCTGGGCCGGACGAATGACTTCATTCCACTGGGCGCCGAGCGTTCCTCCTTGCAGGCGGTGGTTGAAACGGTTGCTCGCGAACGTCGTATGCGCGTCTCACCAGACGCGCGTCCGGAGCAGGGCTCTTTTTATCGTTCGGATCACTTTCCGTTTGCCAGGGTCGGGGTGCCTTCGATTAGTCTGAAAGAAGGGAACGACTACGTGGGCCATACGAAGGAGTGGGGCGCAGAGCAGTTCAAGGCCTATAACACGGCCCACTATCATCAACCGTCGGATGAATATAGCGACTCATGGGATTTTGCCGGCATGCTCCAGGAGACAGAGATAGCGATGGCGATTGGGATGCGCATCGCAAACGCTCCCGTGATGCCACGCTTCAATCCTGATGACGAATTCGCGAGGAAAAAGTAAATCGTAAGTAAGAAATCGTGAATAGAAAAACCGCTTCTCACCCACCGCTTATGGAGAATCAATCATGCGTCCCCATGAAAAGCTGGATGGTTGGAAAAGGCGAGTGAGTTCGTAGTGGCGGTTTACAAAGCGACGAACGATTCCCCAGAGATAAGCGATTCGGACTGGTATCTTCAAGATCAAACGAAAAAGGTTTCTAACTACTTACGATTTACTATTCACGATCTACTAAATGAAAACTTTCTACGTCACCACCCCAATTTACTACGCCAACAGCCTGCCGCATCTTGGTCATCTTTATACGATGATCGTAGCAGACACGATTGCGCGTCATAAGCGTCAGCAGGGCATCGAAACATTTTTCCTGACCGGCACCGACGAGCATGGAATCAACATCGAACGCTCAGCTGAGAAGGCCGGTCGTACGCCGCAGGAACAATCAGATTTCGTCGTCAGTTATTTCAAGAAGATGACTGCCGAGTTTGGCCTCGACACCGCACATGGCGGCTATGACATGTTCATGCGCACCAGCGAGCCTTTTCATTACCAGGGGGCCAGTGAATTCTGGCGGCGCGCTGCACAAGCGAAGACGCCTAAGGGCAACGACGCAATCTACAAGGGACACTACGAGGGCTGGTTTTGCGCACCCTGTGCTGCTTACAAGACGGAAGATGAATATGCCAAACCAGCAAACGCCGGCGATCCACCCACTTGTTTGATCCACGAAACTCCGCTCGATCGTATTTCCGAAGATAGTTATTTCTTTCGCCTTTCAGATTACGCTGACGAACTGCTATCGCTTTATAGCTCGCGTCCGGATTTTGTTCAGCCCGAATCCAGAAAGAATGAAGTAACCAGTTTTGTCAGCGGCGGATTACAGGATCTTTCCGTGAGCCGCTTGCGAACGTCAGTGAGTTGGGGTGTGCCGGTGCCGGATGATCCTGAGCACACGATGTACGTTTGGTTCGACGCGCTCACCAATTACATCACGGCGATCGGCTTTGGTAATGAGCAGCGCGAACGCGCGGTGGGCTTCGAGAAGCTTTGGCCGGCGCTGCATCTGGTCGGCAAAGACATCCTGCGCTTTCACGCCGTTTACTGGCCCGCGTTTCTGATGGCCGCCGGTGTGGAACAGCCGCGCGCAATTGTCGCTCATGGCATGTGGGTCGATCCGGCGGGCAGAAAAATGTCGAAGACTCTGGGTAACACAATTGAGCTGGATGTCTTAAACAAGCACTTCCCAATCGATGCCATCCGTTATTTCTGTCTACGTGAAATGGTTTTTGGTCAGGACGGTCGCTTTGGTTATGAGGCGCTGATTGATCGCACCAACAGCGATCTCGCCAGCGGTCTCGGCAATCTCTCGAGCCGCACCTTGACGATGATAGCGCGCTACAACGACGGGCGCATTCCTTCCGGCGTTATTTCCGAGGACAAGTTGCTGCTGGCAAAACGCGCCGGCATCGACACCGACGAGTCGGCGATTTTGGGTTTCGTCGAACACGCGCGCGATCAGTTCTTGCAACACCTCGAAGCGTTTGCGTTCAGTAAAGCGCTGGAGACTGCGTGGTCGATCGTCGCTCGCGTCGACAAGATGATCTCTGACGCGAAACCATGGGATCTGGCCAAGGATGACAATCAAAAACAGACCCTAAATGCGGTGCTGTATCGCGCCGCCGAAACTTTGCGCTGGTTGTGTGTGATGCTTTATCCAGTCATGCCTAACGCCACGGTCGAGATTTGGACGCAACTCGGCCTGGCCAATCTACCCAGCTCGGCATCTGGTCCAGCAGGAATCGATCCGGCAAAAGTGACGTGGGGCGAACTTGCAGCAGGCACCAGCATCGGCGAAGTGAAACCGCTCTTTCCAAGAATCGACAAGGTGAAAACGATGAAGGAAATTAACGAGGGCGTGCAAAGTCCAATGTCTAACGCCCAAAGTCCGGCGGATACCGGGACCGCGAGCGTCCCTCCCGCCAGCAGCGCGCCAAGCGAATCTGATTCCGGCCAAGCCGCAACGGAAACAGATGGCATCGCGGCTGGAGTTACAAACTTTATCGACATCACTGACTTTACCAAGGTTGATTTGCGCGTTGGCGAGGTGCTGACCGCCGAACGTATCCCTAAAGCTGATAAGCTTCTCCTGTTGACAGTTGATGTCGGGGAAGAGAAGCCGCGGCAAATTCTTGCGGGCATCGCACAATATTACAGCCCGGAAGAGTTGCTCGGGCGCAAGATTGCAGTGGTGGCCAATCTGAAGCCCCGCAAGTTGCGCGGTCACGAGTCGCAGGGAATGCTGCTCGCCGCTTCCGTCGGTGAGGAGGGCAAGCCGGTGATCGCGACCTTTACTGAAGCCGTGCCCAACGGCGCGCGATTGAAATAGTTTGGAGCCTGGGTTTCGTGCCTGCCTGGAATAAATGCTTGAATCTGCGGCAACCTCCCGTGTACTCTGTTGGTCAGGTTCAACTTTGCCCAATTCCAAACTTGCCTACTTTCTCCGATAAGAAATCCCAGGGAATAATAGTCTCGCTGAGCAGATTACCAGGATCTCGACCATGAACGACGCGAAGGGAATTCAGGGCAATCTCTCGACAATGAACGTGTCGGATCTGTTGCAGTTCCTGGCGTCGAGCCGTAAGACCGGTAGGCTGAAATTCGATCGAGCGAAAATCGTCAAAGAAGTCTTTCTGGAGAATGGACTAATAATTGGCGCCAACTCCAACGACCCGAAGGAGTATCTGGGTCAACTCCTGATTCATTACGGCAAACTCGACGAAGCCAAACTCAGAGCCGCGTTGCAGATCCAGCGCGAATCCGGAGGCCGGCTGGGCGAGATTCTGGTTTCAACTGAAGTACTTCCCCAGGAAGACGTATTGCAGATTCTGCGCATTCGAACGCTGGACATCATCTACGATCTATTCCTTTGGGAAGAGGCGCACTTCGAGCTTTATGACAATGATGGACCACCCGATTACTTCATCCGCATCGAGGTTCCGACGACGAAAGTCATCATGGATGGTATTTACAGGATCGACGAATGGAAGCGCTATCGCGCATTGATTCCCTCGGATCGTGCGTTGTTGGAACTAGTCGCAGGCTGGACCTCACAGCTAAACGCCTCCAAGGAAGTTCGTCAGGTGCTCTACTTTGTCGAGAAGAGGATGTCGGTAGCTGAAATCAGTTACAACATGCACGCTTCGCCGTTTCACGTTTATGGCCTGCTCTATGATTTGGTAAATCAGGGTCTCGCGCGGGTAGCCGGCGAGGTGCCGGAAAGCTTCCAGGCGCCACAGGTTCCTGCTGATGTCGTGCTAACTGTTTCGGAACTAGTGGCAGAAGCGCGAAAGCAAATCGCTGCCGGCGACATCGAATCCGCTCTGGCCAATATTCAGAGCGCCCTGGAGAAGGAACCGAACAACGCGGATGCCCGGACTCTGCTGGTTACCGCGGAAGAAGCCCTCATCAGGCAACTTTACGCCGCTCCTTTGTTGCCTGACGCTGTACCAAGGCTTCTCATGTCTGAAGACGGTCTGACAAAGCAAACGCTGGAGCCGCAGGAAGCGTTTGTCCTTTCGCGGATAAATGGCGAATGGGACGTTAAATCGGTCTTGTCTATCTGTCCATTCCGAGAAGTTGATAGTCTGCGAATGATCAAAGCATTGCTCGAAAGAAAGATCATCAGTTTCTAACTACAGCGGCGACTGCTATCCACGGTTTCGAGTTCCGCATGTGAACCGCTGACGCGAAACTCGAAACTCGGAGCCTCGCTTATTGGTTATTCGAGATGTTTGTTGATTCACATGCGCACATAGACGGTGCGGAGTTTGACGCCGATCGCAAAGACGTCATCCAACGTGCCCGCGATGCGGGCGTTTCCACGATTCTTAATGTCGGCACCGGCGATCCGCACAGCGGCGCGTTTGAGCGAGCCATGGAGTTAGCCGAGCAGCACTCCGATATCTACACTGCGATTGGTGTTCACCCACACGACGCTCGCCTGTTTGACGATGAAGCAGAACAGCTCATCACGAGACTCATCACCCAAAGCTCGCGCGTCCTAGCTTGGGGTGAAATCGGCCTCGACTTCCATTACGACAATTCACCCCGCGACGTGCAAATAAAGGTCTTTCGCCGTCAACTTCAACTCGCTCGCGAAGCTAACCTTCCGGTGGTCATTCATACCCGCGAAGCCGAAGCAGAGACCATCGAGACCCTGAAAGCCGCGGGCGAACTCTCCGGCGTCATGCATTGTTTCAGTGGTAGTCTTTGGTTAGCGGAGCACGCGCTCGAGTTGGGCCTCTACATTTCCTTTTCCGGCATCGTCACGTTCAAGAAAGCAGACGACTTGCGGAGTATCGCGAAGCAGGTGCCGCTGGACCGAATACTTATTGAAACGGACTGTCCCTTCCTCGCGCCAATTCCATTTCGCGGCAAGCGCAATGAGCCTGCATATGTGGTCGAGGTCGCACGTTGCCTGGCTGGTGTCCATGAAAAGAGCCTTGAGGAAATCGGCCGCGCCACGCAGGACAATTTTGCGGCCCTGTTTCGGCTGCCGTTATGAGGCGGGCGCGCAATCCCCGCGTCAAGAGACAACTTTCACATGCCGACAATTTGGTGTTATTCTCAAGTTGGTAAAACCGCAAAACTGAACATCGCCGGAAAGACTTAAGAGTGCAATGGCCCAGCAAAACTCATTTGACATAGTATCGGAAGTGGATCGCGCCGAGATAACAAATGCGATCAATCAGACAATCAAGGAAGTTCGTCAGAGATTTGATTTCAAAGGCAGCACGGCAAATGTTGCTCTGGAAGCGAATGAGTTGATCTTGACCGCGGAAGACGAAACCAAGTTGCGCAACATGAACGACATCTTTCAGCAGAAGATGGTGCGGCGCGGCGTGCCGTTGAAAGCTCTTAGTTATGGAACCGTTGACCCGGCCGGAGGCGGCACTGTCCGGCAGAAGGTGCAGATCCAGCAGGGTATTCCGCAAGAGAAAGCGAAAGAGGTCGTGCGGTTCATCAAGGATTCAAAGGCCAAGGTCCAGGCTTCGATTCAGGGCGACATAATCCGTGTGTCAGGCAAGGACCGCGATACCCTTCAGGCAGTCATCGCCGATCTGAAAAGTAAAGACTTTGGCATCGACATGCAGTTTTCCAACTATCGAACTAATTGAGATTTACGTTGCAGTCAGTAATAAGCAAATGCAAGCAACCGAACAAGGTGCACTGCTCGACAAGGTAACGCTCAAAGCGAAGCGCATTTTTAGTCTGATCGCGGCAGAACTCGCTCAGGTGGAATCCGAGTTTGAGCGCCAGGCGCGTTCAAACGTGCAGGTGATTGCCTATCTCGCAGACTATCTGCGCGACTCAGGTGGCAAGCGCGTTCGTCCGGCGTTAACGATTCTTGCAAACCACGCTGTGGGCGGGGATGGTTCGCGTTACAACTCCATCCGCATGGCAACGGTTATGGAGTTTCTTCACACCGCAACGCTGGTTCACGACGACATCATCGACAGCGCCGACACGCGCCGGAATCGTCCAACAGTAAATGCGCTCTATGGAAACGAAACTGCCGTGCTGATGGGCGACTGGCTCTACATGTCGGCCTTTGAAATCAGCCTCGCCGAACGTTCGTTGCCAATCCTGGATATCCTGACACGCGTCACGCGAAAGATGACCGAGGGCGAACTGCTGCAGCTAACGACGCTCGGGCGGACCGACATTTCTGAACAGCAGTATCTCGACATCATCCAGCGAAAGACCGCTTTTCTTTTCAGCTCCTGTTGTGAAGTTGGCGCCATACTCGGCGGCGCGAATGAGTCAGAACAAAAAGCTCTCGCAGACTACGGCATGAACCTCGGTATGACATTTCAATTAACTGACGATCTGCTCGACTTCACCTCGACCGATGATGCGCTAGGGAAGGGCGCCGGAGTTGACCTGCTCGGGGGGAAAGTCACTCTGCCGTTAATCTACTTGATTGCCGCAGAGCCTGCGGCGCGCGAAATGCTCCAAACGGTCATGAGCCAGGCGAACTACGAAAGCGTTGTTCGCAGCGAGCTTCACCAGGTTGTCGAACGAGTCGGCGCATTTGAACTGGCTCGCCTGCGAGCTGATGAATATGCGACAGCCGCGCGCACGGCGCTCGACAAGCTGCCGGAGTCGGAGTTTCGCGAATCGCTGGCAGCAATTCCCACCTACGTACTCGACCGCGACCGCTGATTCAGTCCGTGCAGGGCAAACGGCCACTTGGCGCCCTCTCAATTGGGCCACACTTCGATCAGCCGGTTCCGACGCAAACTAAGAGTTTGTATCGCAAACTACCCCAGAAGTGTTGTGAAAAAGTCCAAAGCCCTTTAAGATTCGCCTGATGTCAGACCGTCCCAGTGAAAACCTTCTTTCCCGGCTCGAGCAGAGCCTGCGACAGTCGCGCGCTGCGCGAATGCATCTCGCCGCGCGACTAAGGGAGCTTGAGGCGGAGGCGGATGCGGTTCGCGCTGAGTTGGCCGAGATGGATACGCTGGCTTCGCAATCGGAAGCGGCGATCTACCGGCTGCTGACATCTGTGCTCGCGTCCGGCAATCTCTCGGGCAGTAGTTTTTCCGGTGGTCTCCCTTCCGACGCGGAACTCGAAGCCGCGATGCGTCCCTCGGCCCCGCAACCGCGGCCGCCATTTACCATTGACAATCGCCGACAGGAAATTCCCACCCTGCGACCAAACACTGAGGCCATGAGCGATCGCTTCATGGATCGCACCATTCCGCAGGCTGTAACGCTCTTGTTACGCGAGGAAGGTGGAGCACTTCACGTGAACGAGATCTACAACCGGCTGCTTGAAGGTGGCTTCAAGTTTACCGGACAGAACCCAACGATAAGCATCGCAGTCTCACTCAACCGGAACACACGCTTTCGAAAAACCGCGCCCGGCACGTTTGACCTCATGATTCGCGATGCCTCGAAAGCCTCATAGCGCAAGCAAAGCCTAAATCCCAAGTTAAGCAAAAGAAGAGTTTCCATTTCTCATTTGGCATTTTTCATTGCACTGCAGACGTGACTAACGTAATCATTGAAAATTGGTAAATGAAAAATGACAAAGGAAAATTGCTTTAGGCCGTCGGCAATCATTCTGGTGAATTACGGCGCCGTCTGCTAGCAGTTCAACCTTCCGCGCGAATAGAATAACTTTCATGCGCGCAATGATTCTCTCCGCCGGCTACGGCACACGTCTCTGGCCACTAACCGAAGACCGCACCAAACCTGCGATTCCGATCCTGGGCAAGCCACTTGTCGGCTACGTGGCTGAATATCTAGCTCGCTACGGTTGCGATGAAATAGCGGTCAACCTCCATCACCGACCCGAGTCTGTCCGGCAAGTACTCGGTGACGGCAGCAGGTTTGGAGTGAAGCTACGCTACGTCGAAGAACCTGAGATTCTTGGGACTAGCGGGGCAATCGACAACGCTCGCGCGCTCCTCGACGGGGAGACGTTTGTGGTCGTCAACGGAAAGATCATTACTGACATCGATCTGAACGCCGCCTGCGAGACTCACCGGCGCACAAAAGCGATCGCAACGCTGGTATTGTTAGCCAACGCCGCTGGGGAAAAGTTTTCGACAGTAAAAACTGCTGATGGCTTCCTGCTGGGCTTCGGCGGTATGCCGCAGCCCAGCAACTTTTCCCAGAGCGATCCCCCGCTAATGTTCACCGGCATTCAGATTCTTGAGCCAAAAATATTTGACTACATCCCACATGGCGTCTTTTCGCATTCAACGACTGACGTGTATCCACAGGCCATCGCGAAAGGTGAAAGGATCGCCGTACACGTCGCGGCCGGCCGCTGGTTTGAGTTGTCGACGATTCCACGCTACCTCGACATCAGTCTGCTTCTCCTTTCCGAGACAGGAAAGACCCTAACCGCGGGTGCGGGCTGCCAAATATCCGCGGGCGCGGCGATCGAGCATGCAGTGCTTTGGGATAACGTAGTGGTTGAAAACGGTGCGCGGATTCAGCGAGCTATCTTGGGTGATAACGTGCGGATAAGTGCAGGCGAAGTCATAAAGGATGCGGCGGTTGTTAGAGCATCTCTAATTCAGGGAAAGACTCCGCCGCCAAAGGCTCTCAAAGGGGAGATTCGAGGCGACAATTTTGTTGTGCCTCTGACTGAATGATACAATCCGGCGCACACAAAAAGCTTAAATCGCGGTTGATTTGCAGTTTCGCCAGCTAAGGATTGCCCACTTTCTTTCCCGAATGAGCTTAGCAAAACAGTTGACTACCAGTCCTTTTGACGTTGCTGCAGCGGAGCGGCTCTTGGGGTTCCTCGAGGGCCACGGGACAAAGGACAAGTTGATAGTAGCGCTGACGCCTGACGCCTCCACCCGCAACTATTTTCGCATTCCGTGGCAGAAGGGAAAGGCAATCGCAGCCGTTTACCCGGAGCCGTTTGATCCCGACTTCCATCCCTATCTCGACGTAACGCGACTCTTTCTAGATTGCGGGATACCGGTACCGGAGATTTATGCCGTTGACGGCGACAATGGCGTGATTGTCCAGGAAGATTTGGGTGACCGGCAGTTGTTTCGCGCCTATGACGAAGCACCCAAGGATGAATGCGATGAGTACAAAGAGCAGGCGGTAAAGTTGATTGCGCAAATCCAGAAAGCTACCGGCGCGGCTTACGATAAGCAATCAATTGCGAGCCGGCTCGCCTTCGATGAGGCCAAACTTTCGTGGGAATTGGATTTCTTTGTTGAGCACTTCTTTGGAAGTTTGCGAGACGAAAAACTTCGCCACGCCGAAGTTGCTGAACTCAAAGCTGAACTCAATGACGTCGCCGCGGAACTGGCGGCACGGCCACGCGTTCTTTGTCATCGCGACTTCCACGCAGCCAATCTGATGATCGATCGATATGAGCAGCTGCGCATTGTGGATCATCAGGACGCGCGGATGGGTCCTGTGACTTACGATCTCGTTTCGTTCCTGCTCGATCGTCGCCTGGAACTGCCATCGCTCGCCGAGTTGCGAGCGTACCGTTTGTTACTTTTGGCGGAGCGCCGGCTGCTCGGTCTGGAAGCGCTGGATCCTGATGAAATTGCGAAGGAGTTTCGGCTGATGACAATTCAGCGCGGACTCAAAGCGGTAGGAACATTTTCGTATCAAACCGCGATCTGTAATCGCGGTAGCATCTATGAACACTTTATTCCGCCGACGCTTTGCATTGTGCTGCAAGCAGCAGACTGGCTCGATAGATTTCCGGTTCTGCGGCGGATGCTTAGGGAACGTACTAGTAACTAATTGGTTGAACGGTCAACAGGAACAAATGGCTACTGAAACACAATCACTGGAAACAACAAGTCCGCCGCGGACATCAATCAACCAGCTCGCCGATCATGTCGGTCAGGAAGTCAGGATTAGCGGCTGGCTCTACAACTTGCGCTCGAGCGGCAAGATCCTTTTCCCGCAACTGCGCGACGGCACCGGCGTGGTGCAATGCGTGGCTCTAAAGAACGCCATAACAGCGGAAGTTTGGGATGCGCTCAAAGGCCTCGGCCAGGAGTCTGCGCTCTCGATCCGTGGCACGGTCAGGGAAGACAGCCGTGCGCCGGGTGGTTTTGAAATTGATCTGCTGGACGCGGAAGTGTTGAACGAAGTCCACGACTACCCGATCACACCTAAGGAACACGGCACCGAGTTCCTGATGGATCATCGCCATCTGTGGCTAAGGTCGCGACGACAGCATGCGATTCTTAAAGTGCGCCACACCGTAGTTAAAGCTGTTCGCGATTTTCTGGATAACGACGGCTTCACGCTCGCCGACTCGCCAATCTTCACGCCCGCTGCCTGTGAAGGTACGACTACGCTTTTTGAAGTGGACTACTTCGACGGCGAGAAGGCTTACCTTACGCAATCGGGGCAACTTTACAACGAAGCGACGGCGGCGGCTTTTGGAAAAGTTTATTGTTTCGGGCCAACGTTTCGCGCCGAGAAGTCAAAGACGCGTCGCCACCTTACCGAGTTTTGGATGGTTGAGCCGGAGATGGCTTTTGCCCATCTTGACGACGTGATGACTTTGTCGGAGCGAATGCTTGCCTACATAGCCGCGCGTGTGCTGGAAACTCGCGGCGAAGAACTAAAGGTATTGGAGCGCGACCCGGCGAGACTTGAAGCGATCGTCCCGCCGTTTCCGCGCATGCACTACGACGACGCGGTCAAGTTGTTGCATGAAGGACACGCTAAGGGCGAGATGGAAATGCGTTTCGAATGGGGCGGAGACTTCGGTGCGCCCGACGAGACCTATCTGTCAGCTAACTACGACAAACCGCTGATGGTTCATCATTATCCTGCGGAGGTGAAGGCCTTTTACATGGCGCGCGACAAGGAACGGCCGGAGTTAGCATTGGGCGTTGACGTGCTGGCGCCCGAAGGCTACGGCGAAGTGATTGGCGGCGGCGAGCGCGCTACGTCGTTCGAGTTTCTAAAAGAACAGATCGCGCTGCATCAGTTACCGCAGGAAGCTTTCGAGTGGTATCTCGATTTGCGTCGCTACGGCAGCGTTCCCCACGCCGGGTTTGGCATGGGCATCGAGCGTTGCACGGCGTGGATGTGTGGCATTGAGCACGTTCGCGAAACGATTCCATTCCCGCGACTGATGAACCGGTTGCGACCTTAAGATATCAACTCTTTGGAATGCGGTGACGTGTCACCGCTCTTTCCGGTCGCGACCTGTAGCGACGCCACGGGATGGAGCCTATTCTGCGAGTGTGGCGTCAAGCCGCCGCAGACCAAAGCGGTGGCAGGTCACCGCACTCTGAAATTGGGTTCTTATGGACGAACGCTTACGTTTAGAGTTCAACGACTGGGCCAGGGCCGGACGAGGCGCGGGCATGGAAAAGGGCCACCGACCCGTCGGTGAACAGGCGATTGCGTTGATGGGGATTGCTGATGACGCCACCGTGCTCGACGTCGGTTGCGGCTCGGGATGGGCGACGCGGTTGATCGCTGAGAAGGCTTTGAGCGGTAGAGTCGTCGGTATCGATATCGCCGACGAAATGATCACACTGGCGCGGAAAACTTCGGCTTCGTTCTCAAATGTGGAGTTTCAAGTCGCCAGCGCCGAGGGGCTTCCTTTCCGCGACGGCGAGTTTACCTGCGCGTTCTCGATGGAGTCGCTCTATTACTACGCGGACATGTTGGCGGCTTTGCGTGAAATCAAGCGAGTGCTGCAACCGAGTGGGCTCTTCGTTACCGTCGTCGATCTCTACCAGGAAAACGCGCCTTCGGGCCAGTGGATCGAACAGTTAAAAGTTCCGGTGCAGTTTCTCAGCATCGCGGATTATCGCTCGCAATTTAAGCGCGCGGGTTTTGTAAACGTTACCGATCGCAGGCTCTATGATCCGGCGCCAATTCCGGCAGATTACACGGGCGGCTCGTTCAAAACGCGTGCGGATTACGTTACCTACAAAGAGTCAGGGTCGCTGATGGTCAGCGGGGAAGTGCAGGGAAGATCATGACGAACGAAATGCACGAGCGCATTGTTACTATTTTCGGCGGAGCCAAATGTAGTGAAGTTGATCCGGAATACGAACAGGCGCGCCGCGTCGGGCAGTTGTTAGCCGATGCTGGTTTTACGATTTGTACCGGCGGCTATTTGGGTGTTATGGAAGCGGCCAGTCGCGGCGCCCACGAGCGCGGCGGTCGCGTGCTCGGCATCACGATGAATCAGTTCAAGGCTGAACCCAACCGTTATCTGACGGACAAAGTTGCCACGCCACATTTTTACGAAAGACTTCAGCAGTTGATAACCCGGTCAGTTGGTTTCATCGCGGTTCGCGGTGGGATGGGTACCGTTACCGAGTTGTCGCTGGTTTGGAACAAGATTCAAACGAAGGTCATTGGTCCGCGCCCGCTTGTCTTGCTGGGCGATTGCTGGCCGCCAATTGTGCGCGAGTGGCAAAAACATTTGGTGGTGAGCGACGCGGACATTGCGGCACTGGACTTTGCGCAAACGGCGGATGAAGCTGTGGCTATCATTAGTGAAAAGTCTAAAGGGGTAACTTTATGAACTGTCCGAAGTGTGGTGCGCAATTACTTCCGGGAGCGACTTTCTGCGGCGGCTGCGGGAATCGAATGGAACCGGCGGGCGCGACACCGGCAGCGAGTGGCCAAGCGGTGGGCTTTGCTCAGGTACACAGCATCCACATCGATGAAGACTCGCGCGGGCAGGGCGTCGGTTATAAATATGAAGTGATGCATCAGCCGGCCTTCTCGCTGGCGGTAATCCAACTCCAGGCTGAGCAGTCTATTCAAGCCGAAGCAGGCGCAATGGTTTCGATGTCGGCGAACATCGAGCTGCAGTCACAAATGAAAGGCGGACTGTTTGGCGCTATCAAGCGCGCTGCCGGTGGCGAGTCGGCGTTTATTTCAACTTTCACGGCGCGCGGCGGCCCTGGTGAAGTTACATTTGCGCCTGGTGCACCGGGAGATATCGCCGCCATCGAACTCAACAACCAGACGTTCTTTGTGCAATCGAGTTCTTACCTGGCGGGCGACGCAAGTTTGACCGTCGATACAAAATGGGGCGGCGCGAAATCGTTCTTCGGCGGCGAAGGATTGTTTGTGCTGATGGTGCAGGGCCGTGGGCTGTTGCTGGTGTCGTCGTTCGGAGCGATTCATCGGAAGACTTTGCAACCCGGCGAGCGCTATGTTGTTGACACCGGTCACCTCGTCGCCTGGGAAGGAACGACGCAGTACACTTTGCGCAAAGCAGCGGCTGGGTTCTTTCGCAGCCTGGTGAGCGGCGAAGGTATCGTTGCGGAATTCAGCGGCCCCGGAGAGATTCTGATTCAGACTCGTAACCTGGCGGCGTTGGCCGGACTGCTGAAACCTTTTTTCCCAACCCAGGGTGGCGGCGGCAGCGGCTTCAAGATTAACCTCGGCGGCTGAGAAAACGAGTTAAGCGATGGTTGAGATGGTTGCAACGGAAAACATGACGAGCTTGTCGGATTCTGGAGGTAAGAGGGCGGTCGCTGTTATCGGTGTGCCGCTCGCCTACGGCGCGAGTATGGCGGGCGTCGAGCTTGGCCCGGCGGCGCTTCGTGTTGCCCGGCTGAATCGCCGAATGACCCAACTTGGTTACAAAGTCCGCGACCTCGGCGATTTGGATGTTGAAGAGGAACAAACTCCGCCGGATCCGGGTGACAAGCTGAAACATCTTGGGGAGATTAGCGCCGCGTGCGAGGAGCTGGCGCAAAAAGCTGAAGAAGTCTTGAACGCCGGTGAGCTCCCTTTGATCCTCGGCGGAGACCACTCGATTGCGATTGGATCGATCTCCGGCTTCGCCTCCTACTGTCGCAAACGTGAAGAGCAGCCCGGCTTGATCTGGTTTGATGCCCATGCCGACATGAACACGCCCGAGACTTCGCCGTCAGGAAACATACACGGAATGCCCTTGGCAGTGCTGTTAGGTTACGGTGCTCCGCAACTCATTAACATCGGAAACTTTGCCCCCAAGATTGATCCGGCATTTTGTGTCCACATAGGTGCGCGCGATATCGATCACGATGAGCGTGAGCTCGTTCGTAAACTGGGAATACGTTTCATCACCATGCGCGAAATAGACGAACGTGGGATGAGCGCTTGCATAGACGAGGGGATCGCAATTGCCTCGCGGGCCAGCGGAGGCTACGCTGTGACCTTCGACGTCGATGCGCTCGATCCCGGCGATGCGCCCGGCTCAGGAACGCTCGTGCGCGGTGGCTTAACGTATCGCGAGGCCCACCTGGCGATGGAAAAAATTGCGGAGGCCGGTGGCATGCGTTCGCTTGAAGTTGTTGAGATAAATACTGCGCTCGACGTAAACAACAAAACGGCTGAACTGGGTGTCGAGTTAATCCTGTCGGCGCTCGGCAAAACAATTCTGTAGTAGGTTCCAAAACTGGGGGAGCATTTTCTTGTCGAGCAAACTTCGCTTAGGCGTAATTTTTGGTGGTCGATCAGGAGAGCACGATATTTCGATTCGCTCGGCGGCGTCGGTAATTGAGGCCCTGGATCGGAAGAAATATGACATCGTTCCGATCGCCATTTCCCGGGGAGGGAAGTGGCTGTCACCGGCTGACGCCTTTCACCTTTTGCCCGCCAGCGCGCAATCTTTTCTACCAGCAAAACTAGGCGCTGGCCCGCACCACGATGTTGCGATTCTCGGCGACCCGTCGCACACAGGATTACTTGCGCTTGATCGAAAAAGTGGCTCAGCAAGTTCGCAAGGGCTCGACGTTGTGTTTCCAGTACTTCACGGACCATTCGGCGAAGACGGCACAATTCAGGGGTTGCTGGAGATGGCGAACATTGCGTATGTCGGCTGTGGTGTGCTGGCTTCTGCCTGTGGCATGGATAAGGTCGCGATGAAGCTGTTGTTTCTGCAAGCGGGACTGCCGATGTGCAAGTATGTCTGGTTCCTGCGCAGCCAGTGGCAAAACGATCGCGCGAAAATAATCAAGACTATCAAGCGCAAACTCGGCTTGCCCTGTTTCGTGAAGCCGGCAAACCTCGGTTCATCCGTCGGTGTCTCGCGGGCTGATGATAAGAAATCACTTGAACAAGCGGTGGACCTGGCTGCCCAGTACGACCGAAAAATAGTGGTTGAGGAAGCGGTTGACGCCCGAGAGATTGAGTGTGCGGTGATTGGTAACAACGAACCAAAGGCCAGTCTGCCTGGCGAATATATAGTCCATGACAAGACGGCCGCATTCCTCGATTACACCGAGAAGTACGGCAAAACCGGGCATGTCGAGTTTGTAGTCCCGGCGCCGCTCTCAAAGTCCTTGACTGCTCAAATTCAAAAGATGGCGATCCAGGCGTTTCAGTTGATCGATGGCTCCGGTCTCGCGCGCGTTGATTTTTTTCTAACGCGCAACTCGAAAAAGCTGCTGATTAATGAATTGAATACGATGCCCGGACTCACTGAGGTCTCCGGCTTTCCCAAGATGTGGGCGGCTTCAGGCTTGAGTTACACCCGGATGCTTGATGTGTTAGTTGAGCTTGCCTTGGAACGGCATCGCGAAAAAGCGCTAAATAAAACGAGGCGCACCTGAAGTTGTAAGAACTGCTAGCTCCTGGGCGCGCGATACGCCTTACGCGACCTAACTTCTAAATCACTCCGTGAAGTCTTAACCTCCAGTTTGTGCCACTTGCCATCGTGCTTCTGATTCAAAGGACGAAAGGCGATTGTGTATTGGTGACCCAGCTCATCCGCGATACTTGCAAAGGCTTCGCGCAACGCCGGACCTCCGGGCGTAGCCACAAACCGTCCACCGCTCTTCTCCGCAAAACTTCTTAAGACCGCACCGCTCTGCTGATTGCGCGAGCTGCTTCCATTAGAGGCAGACATGTCAACCGCATAGATGCTCGCGCCCACGGCAAGCGCACTCTCAATCGCCTTATCAGCCGAGGCGTTGCTATGAGTATCCAGCCCGTCCGATAGCACCACGATTGCTTTACGTTTCTCAGGCCGCGTCGCCAGTGCTTCTGCTGCTTCAACGATTGCGTCATTGAGAGTAGTCAAGCCGTTTGCCTTGACACCGTAGACCAGCGGCGCCAAATCCCGGCCACCCGAAAACTCCTGCACCTGTTCCACTTTGGAATCAAACCGATAGACTGCGGCGACATCTTCGTCCCGCAATCTGTCGAGAAAACGAATGGCCGCTGAACGAGCCAGCGACAGACGCGTCTCCATGCTTCCCGAAGTGTCCAGCAACACGACTGATGCAAACGGAGACTCGTGAACGCTAAAACTCGAAATCACGTCAACTGGAACCTGTTTCCCGTCTTCGAAGATCGTGAAGTCGGAAAGACCCAGGCCCGGGACGTATTGTCCGGCCCGGTCCGTCACAATAACATTCAGCACTACGAGTTCCGTGTTAACGCGAACTACGTCGCTGTCCTGTTGAGACCGAAGCGATGCGGGGCAACAGAGAGCGACTATCGCCAGCACGGCCAGCGTCGTGAAGCTATTCCGATATGTTTGCTGCCGGGAGTTATGGAGCAAGTATTACACCTTGGCGGGGAGTGAACGTACGATTCGAATTAGCTCAAGTAAAACATTAGCTTCGTCTATGACAGTAGCGGAAATTACGTGCTTCGGAGTTTTTTCAACTTTAGCTTTTAGCGATTGGCTCAAGTCGCTCAACATCGCCATTGCAGCGCTCAGATCTTTCGGAGGCTCATCCATTTCAAAGTTGTCTTCAGATCCGCCGGCGGCGCGGCGGATGCCCTTCGCCAGTTTTTCAACCTTCTCGAGCTTCTTGATATCGGTCGAATTCAGCCCGTTCTTTTCCCTGAACGAGGTGACAATCGCGGTGCCTAAGGATGAGAGGTCGCGAGCCCGATCCAAATTCTCCTGATACTCTCGGTCAACCTCTTTGATCGCACGCTTCGCCTTCATCTCTTCTTCTATCGGCGAAAATGGGTCCTTGTTATCTTCGGGCTTCGTGGGATCGTTAAGAGCCGCCTTCGGATCTTGATTAGCTTTCTGCGCCGTGGCAAAGGGGTGAAGCGCTGAGACGAGACTGAGGACAAGCAAGAGCTTGCCGAGTTTCGCTGCGAGGTTTAAGCAACTGTGACTCATAATTGAGAACCTAAAGACTTCCGATTACGGAAACTGTGGAACGACTCTTGGACGAGCGTCGCCGCCGGTGAGTTGTACTGCCGCGCACTAAGTTGAAATTCATGTGCAGGTCAAAACTAGCCAACGACAACGAGCTGTAGCTTACAAGAAGCATTAACTTTCGTCGTCACGCCGACCTCTCATCGATGACTTGAACCACCACTGCTAAATCGCCAAGCTGTCATTCTCGCCTTAGAAAGCTCATTAACCCCAGGTCAAGGAATGCGCGCCGGATTGTCGGGTGAGTTTAGGAACTCTCCGCCTTTTCCTGAGGGCCTACCAACGATGATCGTCTTTGGCTCAAACCGCTCCGGCGGACGCTTTTGTCCCTGGGCCGTCGTATAAGCCAATGGCTGCAAACCCGGACCTGCTTTCAATGCCACCAAGCGAACAGAGCTATAGTCCTGCGCTTTCAATTCCAGGGAGTAACGACCTTCTTGCTGCGACTCCAGTTGTTTCGGATCAAGTGGGACCAACCGCGTCTCAGTGACCCCGCCCTTGCGTTGTTTTAACTCTAGTTCGACTGACAATTCCTGGAGTTTTTCAGCGGAAGTGTTCCTGACTATTCCTCCGACCACGGTTTTACCGCCTTGCAAAAGGGCCTCGTCAACAATGATTAGTGCTCTCGGCGGCTTTGACGTGTCGCCGGCCGGGACCGGGGACAAGAGCGCCAAGGAACCCGAGTCCTCCGCATGGCGTTTTCTAAGCAGCGTGTAACCCGTGAACACCAAAGCAGTGATAAGTATTGCCGCAAGACCGCCGAATAACTTAGGCCGCATCGATGACCTTGGTTCGGCAAACAATTCCTCGTGGTGAGATTCAATCATCAGTGAATCCAGTCTAATTGAAGTATTACGTTAACTAATCCGCGACTACTCCAGGTGGCCCGGCGGCGGAGCTCCGGTAATCTTTGTGATAAGCGCGGAGAGAAACTCCTGCTCCGCCAGGCCGGATGTCGTAAGTGTTGTCCACTCCGCGCCGGTGGCGCCATCCGTGCGGCCCTCCACTCTGGCATTCACAGATACATTGGCTGAGTTGCCGTCGATAGGTTGGACTTCGACGGTTATCGTGTAACGCCCGCGCGTCCAGCCACGCGAAAGGCTGGTTGTAATGTTTGCATAGCGACCCAGCTCTGCCTGACTAACAACCGCGCCCTTGATGAAGGTGTATGGTTGACTGACGATGATTCCCTCGTCAGGCTTTGAAGCGGCTTCGTCGACAATCAACTTACTATCGGCCATTAGCTCCGTGATGGCAGTTATGATGACGTCACGCCGCGCAGCAATGCGGTAAGGATTGGGAATAGGCGGCACTTCTGGTGTGCGGCCTTTGCCAAAATCAATACCCCTGCCGGCGCCGGTATCGGTCTTTGGACTGTTGCTACCAGATGCTCCGGTATCACGAACGCGCTCGGCCGTTTTGTCGACGCCCTTGCCCTGTGCCCACGCCGAAGCAGCGGTCAACAGAATTATCAGAGTCAGGCTTGCGAACTTCATCATAAGAAACACCTTTGTAAATTAATCGATTGCCAAGACTGCAAGGGAGATCGCGAAACGAGAATAGATTAACAACTCGTCAATTTCAAGGATGACGCTTTCTGTCTTGACGTCAAACATTAATCACTAGCGCAGAGAATTCGACGAAACGCTCAACGTGCGTTCACCTGGACGCCGCGGCGTCTCTTTGCTGTTCCCAGTCTCGAAGTGCTCTCACGCCAACGGCAAAATCGTTTTCGTTGCTGTAAAAATTGTGCTTGCCGTCGTTGCGAGAAGGTTCACGGACGTAATAAAGATAATCGGTTTGCGCCGGATTCAATGCTGCTTCCAACGAACTCTTGCCAGGGGAGGAAATCGGCCCGGGTGGCAAACCGGAATGCAAACGCGTGTTGTAAGGCGAACGACGGTCGATGTCGCTCTTGTAAACCTTCCCGTCATTCCGCCACTTTCCTTCCAGCTTCGAAGCGTAGATAACGGTTGAGTCGACACCCAAAGCCATTTGTCGCTGAATACGGTTGTAAATCACCGACGCGATCAACGGACGATCCGCGCTGAGTTTCGCTTCAGTCTCCACCAACGAAGCCGTAGTCACGACTTCACGCGGAGACATATTCATGCTGCGAGCGCGCTCTGACCAATCCGGTTTCCATTCCTTCCGAAAACGCTTCACCATAATTGCGATTACTTCAGCCGGCTTAGTATCGGGTGGAAAGTCGTAAGTGTCGGGGAAGAGATATCCCTCCAGGTTGGTGGCTTTCGGATCCAGATCACTTATGAGGCTCACGTTATTCATTAAAGGTAACGCGGCAGCGGGATCAGCAAGATGCAGATCCGGAATCTTGTACATCGCGTTGGCTATGTCCCAGCGCGTCCAACCTTCGACTATCGTTATTCTCGTTAAGCGTTGCTCGCCCTGTTGTAGTCGTGCAAAAACACCCAGGGGCGAAATTGGCGAAGGAAAGTCATACTCACCGGCCTTCAATTGAGAACTACTGGACTGAAACTTAAGGTAGAGCGTTAACGGCCACTTGTGTCTGATGATTCCTTCATCAGCCAACTTACTTACGACCGTCGACGGGGACGAGCCGCGCGGAATTTCCACGTATCGTCCCTGTTTTGTGTGTTTGATGGGCGTATGTAAGTCTCGATAGACCCAGATCGCAGAGGCGCTCGCCGTCAGTAATACCAATAAGCCAATTGCCAAAGGCGTTCGTTTCATAAGAGTTGTTTAGAGAGCGCTGAGAACTAAAGAGTTTGCTCCGGCGGCGACAACCTCACCCTTTCCTGATTGCCAACGACGAAATCTCGAAGAATTATGGCGGCCGCTTCGCTATCCACCAGCGCAGAAATTCGATCAGGCTTATGCCCGTCTGCACGAAGGTTTTGTTCGGCCTCTACGGAACTCAGGCGTTCGTCCTGAAGATAAACTGGAATGCTTAAAGAGCGCGCGAACTTGAGCGCCAGCGCTCGAACAGCCAGTGCTGCATCTCCGGTGGAACCATTTAATTGCAGCGGTAAACCAATTACCACAGTTTGAGCGTCAAAGCGACGTACCAGATCTGCCACATCTCGGAGCAGTTGTTTCCAGTTGGTGCGGGGAAGCGCCCCGAGCCGGGTAATCGCAATTGACAACGCATCGGAAACGGCGACGCCGACGCGCCGTTCACCCAAATCAAGAGCGACGATCGGAGCCTGCGGGACGTTGGTAGCACTTTTGTGATCGGTTGTTTCCATTGATCAAACTCGGCAACGCGTTCAGAAATACTGCAAAAACCCTGAGCAAATGCTTAATAAAGTTAAGTTGCACCCTACACTAACGGCCTGTATGATACGACTGGTTAACCAAAAGCGCATGTTCGCAGGCGGTTTTCAAGGTTCGTTTTAACGCCAAGCAAGAGGTAAATAATGTCATTTCGTACCAAGTTCGCACTGATTCTTGCGTCAGCAACGCTGGCTCTATATACCCTCGTCGGCGGCTGGATCTCCACGCGGGCCCAGCAACCAGCCAATGATCCAAATGCACAACTCAGAATTTTTGAGAGCGTGCTACAGCATATTCAAAGCGACTACGTTGACGAACCAAATATGGAAAAGGTCAGGGCTGGCGCTCTGCGCGGTCTGGCGTATGGGCTTGATCCGTACTCGACTTATCTCACTCCTGCACAGGTTCGCGAGTTTGGCAAAGAATCGACGGGGAATCAGGTTGGCATCGGCGCTGAACTTTCACAGGTTGCGTCTTATCTGTACGTCATCGCGCCGATGAAGGGCTCGCCTGCTGACCAGGCTGGAATTCGCGCCGGCGACATCATCGAATACATCGACG
>JBDUDV010000026.1:0-38097 GCA_040002755.1 Acidobacteriota bacterium
TTTCCTGAGTAATTTCGTTCACCGTTTCAGCTTAGTGCCAACTTAACGCCCGCCCACCTCAAACTCAAGCTATTTTCTGCCCCGCTAATCGCTCCAACGACCGCCCTGCTTTCGCCTTCGATTTCATCGTTGCGTGCGAGTAGTAGGTAACGAATCGTGAGTCTGACCAGCCCATCCATTCCTTGACCGTCGAGTGGCGACAAAACCCGCCATTATCGAACCACAGCTTGAACCTTTCCAGCATCGAGAACGTGTTCTCAAACATGGTGCCGTGCAGTTTCGCGAGGTCGCCCGCTGCCTTCGCCTGGGCTGATAGTGTTTCTAAAACAGTCGCTACGTGGTCACCAACTAGCTCATCCAGTTGCCCATCGGTATTACGGCTAACTTCGGCCAACTGCTCAGGGGTTAATGCTGCTTTCCAGTTGCTTACGCTTTTTCGGGGCAGGCCGTAACTTGCAGCAACGAGGGTAGGAGAGTCGCCGGCGATAAGCTCTGCTATTGCCTGGGCTTTGACTTCTCGAGCGTGTGCTTTCCCTTTCATCTTGGGAAAACATTATAACCCCTAAAAGCGGCAATGAAGCGGCAATGAAGCGGAAACAAGCTAGGGTTGGTAGCGCCCTTTTATTCTGTGCCGGGCGGTCTTACGGGCGTTTGAGAATTGAGTCGGAGGGGGAGTTCGATCTCTTTTCGTGTTTGCCCACCACCCGATCACGCCCATTGCGCTTGGCCTCGTACAGGGCGCTATCTGCGGCATTAAAAGTATCGGCGGCACTTTGCTCGCTAGAAGAGCATTCCGCAACTCCAAAACTTGCAGTTATAGGGTTTGCCAACGGAATAGCTGTCGACTTGATTGCCGATCGTAAACGCTCGGCAAATTCCATGGCGCCTTGATGATCAGTTTCCACCAATAGCACGACAAACTCGTCCCCTCCGATACGACTCGCCAGATCGATTCCTCTCGTTTTCTCTCGCAATACTCTTCCAATCCGACGAATTGCCTCATCGCCTGCGTTGTGTCCGAAGGTATCGTTCAGATTCTTGAAGTTGTCCAGATCGATCATCAACAGGCTAAATGGATGTCCAAACCTGAGGGTGCGACTGTACTCACGTTCCAACTGACGCTCAAATCTGCGCCGGTTAGCCAGACCGCTCAATTGGTCAGAAAACGCTGCCTCTTCGCAGGTATCAAGATAAGCTCGGAAATCGAGCAGGGTCTTGGTTCGCGCGAGCAGCAAATCGAGATCGCTAAGGTCCGTGATAAATCCGAGAGCGCCAGCCTCGGAGGCGCGCCGGTGGGCCTCAAGCGCATGTCCGGCAGCGGTTTGTATGATGACCGGGATAAACTTCGTGAATGGGTTTCCCCGAATGCGCTCGGCTAGTTCATAGCCGTTCATCCGCGGCATCATTACATCGGTTATCACCAAATCCGGCTGACACAACTCCATGGCGACGAGGGCTTCATCACCGTCAGTCGCCGTGTTCACGTTGTAACCGGCCAATCGTAACGCCGTTTCAAGCAGGCTCAGTTTGTCCGGATTGTCGTCGACCACAAGTATGTTGGACCGTGTCTCCATAAGGGTAAGACGCGGGCGCAATCTTCCTTTGCCACCACCCGCCGTTCAAACTGAGATGCCAACTTCTCACAAATTATTTGTTTCTTTTTTGGTGCCCTGTGCACGATTCTGTTTCTTCTTGCTAAAGACCGACCGAGATCCCCATTGGATAACTTTGCAAAAGTTAGGGCGTAGGTGTGGAAAACGCGGCGCAGATATGATTCGCCCACCAAAAGAACAGTAAGTGAATCGCAAAATCAAAGTGCCAACCTGCCTAGTTATCGAGTTGAAGTTGTAGTGAAGCCAAGAGTTGCGTGCTACTTGATGGCACTCAGTAGCAAGGCGGGGGTTCTTCTGTTAACCGAGTCCTACCTGCGGAGCCAAAATTCCGACCAAAATGAGAAGGTTACTTACTACTGGGTGGCCTTCAGGTCCGTTTGTGACGCGCTTTGTCTTGTAGCCCATGCCGCGCAACTGATCTTCGAGTCGTCGCTTATCCTCTTCGCCCATATCCCCCTACATAGAAGACGGCCTAAGCGGTAGCGACCCGCTAACAAGTGATCAGTAACAAGTGACAAGTTAATGCCAACCTGAGGTAGTTTTATTAGCTCAGTGGACGTAATGGAGCGGTGTGAGGGTTTACCGATCTGCAAGTTTTCACAGAAAGCGAGTAAATACAGGGGAACTGCAACAGTGGGTTATGTGCCGACCTCCGGCACCACGTAATGAAAGGCAACCAGTCAGAATAGTCTCCTGGGTTAAATCAGCGGATAGCTGAAATAGGCACACAGCTAGTCAATCCGCTCCGCTCCATTCATACACTTCTGAAGCCTTATAAATCAGCCACTTAGCGGTCGGTAAAAACGTGTTTGCCACAGTTGGGCAAAAACTGTAGAATCAAGGAGATTCCTTGAGGGCGGGAATCTAGCGGATCGACCAACCTCCAAGCCTTCAATCAAGCCCCGACGAGTTTCCAGGAAAGTTTCCTTAATCGCGAAGTCGATTTCCCCCACATCAGGAGAGTTGAAAAATGTCAGGTGAAGTGCGGTCACGGATTCTTATCGTTGATGACGAGCCGGAGATAACGGCGATCCTATCTGATCTTTTTTTCGGCAAGTATGAGTGCACCACCGCGGGTTCTGCTGAAGAGGCGCTTGAGCGGCTGACCGGAATGAACTACGAGCTCGTGGTGAGCGATATCACTATGCCCGGTATGAGTGGTCTTGACATGATTCCGCTTGTGAAGAACAACTCACCAAATACCGTGGTGGTGATGATCAGCGGCATGCAGACCGTAGAAAGCGCAATCGACGCCCTGCGATTGGGAGCATTCGATTACGTTATGAAGCCGTTTGATTTGCGGCAGGTTGAAGCGGTCGTCACCAGAGCTTTGGAACATCAGGATTTGCTAGTTGCAAAGGAAAGATATGAAGGTCACCTCGAGGAGTTGGTTGAGCAGAGAACAGCCGAGCTTGATCAGGCTTTGAACTCACTGGAAGACGCCTACCGATCGACACTGAAAGCTCTAACTGCTGCCCTCGAGACCCGGGACCTGGAGACGCACGGACATTCTGAGCGAGTGGTCAGCTACAGCATGCGACTTGGTCGCGCGTACGGATTGGATAACCAGCGCAACAAGTCTCTCGAGTTTGGATCGCTCCTTCATGACATCGGCAAGATTGGTGTACCTGATTTAATTTTGCGCAAGCCGGCAAAGTTGACTCCGGAAGAATGGGTTCTCATGCGCGAGCACCCGGTCCACGGCCAGCAGATTTTGCGTGACATCAAGTTTCTTGAGGGCGCGGCCCGTGTCGTAGCGCAGCATCACGAACAGTGGGACGGTTCAGGTTATCCGTTGGGACTAAGCGGGGAAGACATCGACATCTGTGCGCGCATATTCTCAGTGGCCGACGCCTTCGATGCGATTACGAGTGATCGGGTGTATCGAAAAGGTAAACCTTATGAGGCGGCGGCGAAGGAACTAGACGAGTGGGCGGGGAAACAGTTTGACCCGGCGGTTGTTGAGGCCTTTCACCGAGTGCCGAAGGAAGATTGGCAGAAGCTACACGACCAGTCTCTGAGGAAAAAAGAAGAAGCACTCGAGGTGCGCCGTATGGTTGAGCAGGTGCTCGAAGTGCAGCTCGCCGTCGTTAGCTAGTTTGACAAGCAAAAAGCCCGGCCGTTACGAAGGGCTCATCTCTTAATTGGATGGGCCTTTCCCAGTGGCCGAGCTTCATGCTTTTGGGGGTTATTGCGCCGGCACCACATATCCCCGCCGCGAGCGTAAACTCAAACCAACTCGACGCGACGCAACTTCAACTCGCCGAAATTGTCCCTTCTCCGCTGCTGAAAGCGGTCGCTTGGGTCGATAAGTCACCACGTATTCTGCACCAACCTCGCGCGCGACCTCACCCGCCTCAGCAATCATTTCATCGCCAGTTTTCGGGAGGTAGATTTGCCCGCCCGTTTCTTCGGCCACTTCGGTAAGCACCTGCTGACTATTCAATACGTCGGCTTCGTAGGCTTTCTGCTGCCGGCGCATAGCTGGATCGAAAGTGATTGAATGCACCACGTAAGCAGGACTGCGCGTCGTGCCTGGCGGCTGCGTCGGATCCATAGTTGCAATTGGATCGTGTGAAGTTGGGACTTGTCGCGGTACGTCACCATCGGGTTTCTTTGGTTTCTGCTGTCTGACAAATTCGGTATAGCTGATGACATGAATTGTCGCTCTCGCCGCCGCCATTTGTTTCATAGCCTGTGACAGGCTCACCTTTCCGCCTGGCGTGTCGACTCCATCGGTTATAAAGATCACATGACGGCTACCTTCAGGCCTATCCTTCAATTGTAGAGCAGCGGCGGCGACTGCATCCGAAAAACGCGCGCGCTTGCCCGAGGAAACCTTGGTCTTCAAAGCTTTGAGAGTGGCGGGACGGTCGCGCGACCAGGTCTGAAGTACTTCAACCGAGTTATTAAACTGCATGACTTCCACCCAGACGTCTTCGCGCAGCCGGTTCAGGAGTTCAATTGCCACATCGCGGGTTAGACTAGTCTTCTTCGACATTCCGCCAAGTCCGCTTAACTCCCCGCCAGTATCGAGGACCAGAATTACATTAGCAGGAATGCGGCGAACGCTCTTGATCTGCTGGGCGACACCGTCTTCGAGGACGAGAACATCGTCAGGCACAACTGTCGGATCGTAGTGACCAAACTGATCCACTGCGATGACCGGCAGGCGCACTTCTTCGGTGAACACTTTAACGCGTTCATCTTCGTCGCCGGGTGTTGGGAAGGGGAGTGGTTGCGGTTTTCGCTGAGACTGGCCAAAGGCGGAAGTGGCTAGTATCAAACTAAATAGGGAAAGACCCAGATAACGAGTAAACAAATGATTGCCTGCCTCTCGGGAGTGAATGCTTTGCCCAGGTTGGATGCAAACTGTGGCCAGTCCGCGTTGCCCAGTCTCGAGAAGTTCGAGCGCGCTGACGAGCAAAGCCTGGACCCCGAACCGGCTCTATGTTGTGTCAGTCGGCCGCCTGTCGCGCCTGAGACTGCACCGCCGTAATCGCAACCGCATCGACGATATCTTCAGCTTTGCAGCCGCGCGACAGATCGTTCGCAGGCTTGTCGAGACCCTGAAGAATCGGGCCTATCGCAGTCGCGCCCGCCAATCTTTCAGTAAGCTTGTAGGCGATGTTGCCCGATTGCAGATCGGGGAAAATCAACACATTCGCCTGGCCGGCGACGCTTGACCCGGGAGCTTTTGACTGCGCAATCGCCGGCACCAGCGCGGCATCCGCCTGCAACTCGCCATCAATTTCAAGTTGCGGAGCTCTCGCTTTAACGGTCCGCGTAGCCTCAACCACCTTATCCACGAGTTTGTGTTTTGCACTTCCTTTAGTTGAAAAGGAAAGCATCGCAACGCGCGGACTCGCGCCCAGCAGCGCGCGGCACGAATCGGCGGAGGCGATCGCAATCTCCGCCAACTCTGCCGCAGAGGGTTCGATAACTACGCCGCAATCCGCAAAGATTAGGCCACCGTTTTGGCCGAAGTTGCTGTTGGGCAGCGCCATGAGAAAGAAGCTGGACACGAGTTTGAATCCGGAGCGCACGCCAATGCAGTGGAGCGCCGCGCGCACGGTGTGCGAAGTTGTGTTAGTTGCACCAGCGACCGACCCGTCAGCTTTTCCGAGTCGCACCATCATGTTGCCGTAATAAAGCGGATCGGTCATTAGCGTGCGCGCTTCGTCGGCCATCAGCCCTTTGGCGCGGCGCATTTCGTGAAATAGCGTAGTTACCTTTTCGAAGTCGGGTGCGCGCCGGTGATCTATCACCTCAACACTACCCAGATCGACGCCTTCACGTTGCGCGGTTTCGCGAATCGTCGCTTCATCTCCCAGCAACGTAATCCGAGCCAGCCGATTTTGCGCACAAATCGCAGCCGCGATCACGGTCCGCGGATCGTTTCCTTCAGGCAAGACAATATGTTGGGGCTTGGCGGCGGCGCGCTGGCGAATTCGTTCGAGGATGTCCATAGGAAAAAAAGGATCGGTTAGCAGGTTGTCCGAGAACGGTGAGTCTAGCGAACCATGACTAAGAGAACAAGCTCGGGTGGGAATGCGGGCGTATCGCCCGCAAACGCGCTGCCGGAGCGCAGTTTTTTGAGGTCGCTTTCTCAAATACATCTACGCGCTTCGCGCACATCCGGGGTGACACGACCGCGCTCTCAGCAGAAAGTTGCTGCTCACCACCAGAATCGTGATAAGTTTACCGCCAAATCTCTCAGCTAGGTGATCTCAGGAGAATCGGATGTCAGCCCTATTAGCCAAACGTCGTCTAAAGAACCTGCTGCTTTTCATACCGAACATGCTTTTGCTGTGTGTGCGTCTGCTGGCGGACCCGCGCGTGCCCGTAATCGACCGGGGGCTGTTGGCCGGAGCCATCGTCTACGCGATCATTCCGTTCGATCTGATCCCGGACATGATTCCGTTTGTGGGCCAGGTTGACGATGCTTATCTGATTGCGCTGACGCTGTTGCGATTAATGGAGCGGACCGATCCGAAGATTGTTCGCGAACATTGGAGTGGTGGCGGCGACGTTGTGGAACTGATCGGTGCCGCAGCCCTGCTTGCCGGCAAATTTCTGCCGCAGCGAATTCGGCGCGTGCTCACGTCGCGGGTGGAAATTGCGCCTGGACTCGAACACCTCAAACATGTTCCCAAACCCCTGCTGATTGCGCGGGCTGAACTTGAAGTGGTCGAGAATATTGAGCAGAAAGCAGCAGGCCACACGCCTTAAGGCAAAGCGAACCGAACACGAACATAGTGGGTTTCCGAGCTTAAGGTAACTGCGGAGATTAACTGGCGATGCTTAAATCAGACCGGAAGAAATTGCTGTTACCAACAGAACTCGTTGCGGTCCTAGTGGTCCTGCTCGTTTGTTTCCAGGGGGCTCGTATCTCGCTCAGCAATCAGACGAGTTCGCAAGTGGGTCCAATCAAGGATGGGATCGGCCTGGGTGAGATATTGATTGGCACATCTACTGCGGCCGACGTTGAAGCGCGACATGGCACAAAGTGCGAACTGAAGAATATGAAGAACTATTCATACAGAATGGACTACGCGGATGTTCAGCGCGCCTTCTATTATTGCTACAAGGATCCCAAAAAGAAGATTTTCCTGGTCGAGGTCCACGATGGTGTTACCAGCAAGGGAATAGTCATCGGCGAAAGCACCGTGAAGGATGTCGTCGCTATTTACGGCAAGAAGAGCGGGGGCGGTGACAGCATCTTTGAATATCCAGGAATTCAATTCTATTTTGAAGCTCGCACAGAAACTGAAGCAAAAGACGAAGCTTGGGCATTGCATAGGAAAGTGAAAGAGGTCGACATCGTAGCTCCCGACAAATCTTCCGACTTCTGCGATTGAGTGTGACTTTAATTTCCGTTCCGGCTAGCTGTTGTCGCTTGCTTCTGGTCCTCTCAAGGCCGCCAGCAGTTTCTCGTGGATTCCGCCAAACCCGCCGTTCGACATAATCGCAACCACATCGCCTGCGCGCAGGACAGGCAGCAGGTGTTCGGTGATCGTAGCGGCATCGGGCAGGGCGATGGCAAACGAGTCTTGTTTGGAGATATCGGCGATTAGTTTACTGGTATCGAGCGACTTTCCTTTTTCCGATACCTTTCGGCTGTCGAAGACGTTGGCGATAACCACATAGTCCGCTGCCGCGAACGCTTTAGCATAGTCATTCTGGAAAACTGCGAGGCGCGACGACCATGATCGTGGCTCAAACACAGCAATCAAACGCCGCTCCTGATAGCGATTGCGTAAGCCGCGCAGGGTTTCCCGCACTGCGGTCGGATGGTGAGCGAAGTCGTCAATAACAATCACGCCGCGTTCTTCGCCACGGATTTCCGCTCGGCGGCGCACGTTCTTAAACGAACGCAAGGCGCCGGCGATCACGTCGCGCGAAAGTCCCCACGTGTTAGCGGCAACAATCACGGCGAGACAGTTCAACAGATTGAAGTCGCCAATGAGCGGCGTTTCAAACTTGCCCCACAACTTACCTTCGCAGGTGACCGTGAACGTGCTCAACTCGCCGGAAAAATCCATTTCCCCGAGACACCACTTCGCCTGTTCGCTCGTGCCGAACGTTTCGAGTTGAGTGAAGAGTCTCTGGCCCATCGAAGCCACTACTTCCCGAACTTGCGGGCTGTCCCAGCCAACAATCAGCTTGCCGTTGCCGGGAACGAGGTTCATGAAGCGACGGAACGCCAGCTTGACCGCCGCCAGATCGTTATAGATATCGGCATGGTCAAACTCGATGTTGTTGACGATGCCGATCTCCGGCAGGTAGTGCATAAACTTCGGACCTTTGTCGAAGTATGCGGTGTCGTATTCGTCGCCTTCAATGATGAAGTAGTCGCTGTCAGTGACGCGAAAACTTACGCCGAAATTTTGCGCGACGCCGCCAATCAGGAAAGTTGGATTTAGTCCGCCCTGATCCATGATCCATGCTGCAATGCTTGTTGTTGTCGTTTTACCGTGCGTACCCGCGACTACCAGCGAGCGGCGACCGCGAATGAATTCTTCTTTGACGACTTCCGCCTGCGATCGATAGAGCAGCTTGCGAACGAGGGTCGCCTCCACTTCCGCGTTGCCGCGCGGAATGGCGTTGCCAACGATCACGCAATCAGGCGCCGGCTCGAGATGTTCTGCCTGGTAACCCTGCATCACGTGAATTCCCAGCGACGCCAGCATCGTAGACATCGGCGGGTAAACGTTCTCGTCTGAACCAGTGACGTGATGTCCGCGCGCTTGCAGCATTCCTGCTAACGCGGCCATCGCCGTTCCGCAAATTCCAATCAGGTGATAATGCATGCTCAAGCCACTCTGCACGCCAACACTACCGGACCATCATAAGGTTTAGGGTTCGGCATCTTCAGACGACGATGCCTTGGGTCCATCAACCAGGAAGCCGCACTGTTTGCGGCTGCGCCGGCAGGGCGTTGTCAGGAAGATTACCGTAATCGAAGAGGGAATTGATGAACAACGCGTCAGACCAGCTTGCCATTTCCTGCTGATAGTAGAATTGATAAAAAGCCACCAACTTGAAATTTCGGTCCAGAAGAAACTGGTAGACTTCGTCGAAGGCCTGCAAGTCTTTGTACATCGCCGAAAATATGACCTCCATGAAGATCAACTCGACGCGATTCGTTCGCAAAAGTTCGCCGGCCCCTTTCAAAACCTCAAAGTCATAACCCTGTGTATCTGTTTTTAGCAGGCTCACATGTGGAATTTCTCTTGCTTCGCAATAGCCATCGAGTGTTATGACTTCCACCTCTCGTTCCGCCACTATTTCACCCTAACAATACTCATCCGGCTGCAAAAACGAACTCATGTTGGGATAACTGTTTTCGAGAAATGTTTTCCGTCCCGAAGAGCTGCCAACCGCCAGATTGTTGAGGTGCACATCGCGATAAGAGCCAACATTTTGCGTAAGTATCTCGAACGTAGCAGGACCAGGTTCAAACGAGTGAATCTCGCAGTCGGGTAAAAGTTCTTTATAACTGGTTAACGACTGTCCAATATTTGCTCCGACATCCATTACGATACAGGGATGACTGCGCGTCAGCTTGCGGATGTCGCTGAGGTTATTTACTCCGAGTGGTCTTTCCTCGAGAGCGCCTGGGCGATAGCGTGAAACTTCAAGCCCGAGCTTATGGAAAACGTCCTTCGCAAATTTCTTTGCAGACTTCAATGCTATTCCTCATCAACGCCGGCCTTTTCTCGGTCCGATTATTTTACCCAAACTGTTAGTTGGCGTGCGGTAACTTTATTGTATCAGGGCAATGATGATTCGGCACACGGTGATCCGGTCGTGATTGACCGCTCAAAGCACATCCATCGTTTTGCTGGTAAAGTGCTTGTGGGTATCATGAACTGCAACACACTTGAGGTTCCCAATAATGGAAGCAGAGCAGGGCGCTTTTGCCAAAGTCTTGAAGCAAATTCTATTCAGACCGATCATCAAGCATCGACACTTTCAGCGATTGTGGAGTCGTCTGCACACCATGGCAATCTTCGGTATGAACTATGGCGGCGGTGGTCTCATCGAAACCAGCGGGGAGATGTGGGTCGTATCGCAAGCAGTTGTTGCAGCCTGCAAAGAAATTGTCTCGCCGGTTGTTTTCGACGTGGGTGCTAACGTCGGCGACTACTCGTTATTCGTCAAACGCCACTTGCCGGCAGCGCAGATCTATGCTTTCGAGCCTGCCCGGGCAACCTACCAGCAACTTGAGAAACATATCGTCGAAGCTGGGGGTCAAGGCAACATAGGGCCTTACAACATTGGTTTCTCTGATGCTGAAAAAACGGTGGAGCTGTACTCTTACACAATTGAGGGGCAAGAGGTTTCACTCCTATCATCGATTGACCTGCGGCGACCGACCCAGGTGGTAGCTGTCAGAACTTCGCTAAGCGAGCGGATTCAAGTGAAAACTATTGATCGTTTTTGTGAGACGGAGGAAATCGCGCGCATCGACTTCCTGAAGCTGGACGTGGAGGGTCACGAGTTGGCAGTGTTGCGAGGCGCCCAGCGTATGCTGACGGAGCGGCGGGTGACGATGATCCAGTTTGAGTTTGGTCCGGCGAATATTTATTCGCGGACGTTCTTTTACGATTTCTGGACACAACTCTCAGCCGGTTATGACATTTACAGAATCGTTCCCGATGGCATTGTGCCGCTTCGTTATTACGGTGAACATCTTGAGATATTCTTGACCACCAATTATCTTGCCATACAGAAGTAGGTTGACCGCGACCCGCGCTGTCGTGCAACTGAGCTGGAATAATGAGATCTCAACCCTCGCCACAACAAAATGCGCCAACGCTTCTTCCCGAGAGCGTCGTCACGCGCAAACTGCCGCTCAATTTTCAGGAGCACGATCGGGAATTATTCAGCCACGAATTAGATCGGACAATTCCCCGGACGAGACTGCTCGAATTCAAGAATATCGCCGTGAGTGCTGACGGGCTCTTATTTAGGCGACTCAGCATCTTGCCCGAATCTTTTGTCTTCCCAGAAAACGCAAATCAGTGGAAGCTTCGGAGTCTCGTTAAGTTTTTCGCCGACAATTACTTCCTACGGCGCACTCGTGCGATCAGGCGTGACGTGCTTTGGGTCACTGACGAATGGAGTTATGGTTACTTCCACTGGCTAACAGACGTGCTAGCCAGGCTCTATGTGATGCGCGAACGCTGGCGCGATTTGATTCTGTTGTTGCCCTCACGGTATGAGTCGTTGGATTTCGTTCGGGCTTCGCTTAAATGCTTCGCTGTGCGCCACGTTGAGTTTGTCGCGCCAAACGAAATGGTTCGTTGTAGCAGGCTCTTCATGCCGACCCATACGGCGCCATCCGGCCACTACAGCGAAGAGGCCATTCGTGGCGTACGCGCGCTGTTAGTGAAGAGCTATGGTGACTCGGACTATGCCGGCGCCGGCGAACGCATCTACATCAGCCGTGGGCGAGCGCCTAAACGGAGAATTCTGAACGAAGATGGCATGCGCGAGGTGTTGGAACAGTTTGGATTTCAAACTATCTACGCGGAAGATCTCTCACTGGAACAGCAGATAAACACCTGTTCGCGTGCACGCTACCTCGTTTCCAACCATGGCGCGGGTCTCACGAATATGCTTTTCATGCCGGAGGGTGGGAGCGTCCTGGAACTGCGGCACCACTCTGACTCAATCAACAATTGTTACTTCACGCTGTCCTCCGCGCTCAACCTGAATTATTACTATCAAACCTGCCAGTCCAGCGACGCCACTGACGATCCTCATACCGCCAATCTGGTCGTTGATCCGCCAACGCTGAAAGCGAACCTTGATTTACTGACCGGCTCTTAGCGCCTGCTTCAAATGTTCCCAATGGATCTCTCGGGCGAGTCTTACGTCCGGAGCATCAACCCCACGCAGTCGGCGCCAGAAGTGCTGGCCTGAAGCAGTCAGATAATTCGCGAGTTGATTGGAAACCAGTCGCCCGCGAGGCAGCGCGCGATGTTGAAAAGAATAGGCAGCTTCGAGTTGCACGCGTAACTTTTCCAAGTTACTCCAGCGTTGCAGTGAGCTTTTCGCTCCGTGATGCAGAATGACGGCAGCGGGTTGAAAAACGAGTTGCCAGTTGCCGCGCACAATTCGCAGGCACCACTCGTTGTCTTCTCCATACATGTGAAACTGCTCATCGAATCCGCCGACCTCCTCGATTACTTTCCGCCGCACCAGCATCGCCGCACCGCTCAACATCGGCACGCTCCTTTGGCGGTTGTGGTCCCAATGACCGCCAAGTAATAGCTCACCGCGAAAGCGTCGTGGCAGCAGCCGGTAGAGGTACAACTGCGACAGCAGAATCTCCCAGGCGGCCGGCGGATTGCGCCAGACGCTTATTTGCAAGGACCCGTCGCTGTTAAGAAGTCTCGGACCCGCCGCGGCGATTTTGGAGTTGGACTCGACAGTAGCGATTAACCGATCAATGCTCCCCGGCGTCACTTCCGTGTCCGGATTCAACAGCAGGACGAGCGGCGCTTCAGTTAAAGCAAACGCCTGGTTGTTTGCCTGGCCAAAGCCGCGATTCTCAGCGTTCTCGACAATTCGCAAACGTCCATGCTCGCTGAAGGTGCGGGCTGGTTCGCTCGCTCGCAGCAAGGCGAGGCTATCATCGGTAGAAGCGTTGTCGATGATTACAATTTCATACTCGACCGACGGTGGCCACGCGGCAATGCTCTCGACCGAACGGCGCAACAACTCGCCGCCGTTCCAGTTGACCATGATGATTGATAGCTCGAGCGCCAAAACTATTCCCAGTTTCCAGTTTCAAGCAAACAAATCTTTCAAAGCACTACGGAAGCCATTTGAATAACGGTGATAGCGTCTGGACCATAATTCGCGGAGCACGTACGGAAAACGCTGTAGGCGGCCGCGTGGCAGGCTCGAGCGGGCCGTGAGGTGAATAATTCTTCCTTCAAGGCCCGGCAATATCTTGTTGCTGTCAAAGGCATCAATTCTGTCAGCTAGTCTGCCACGAACAGCTTGCGCGATGGCGAGCATTTCGAGGTAAGGATTCTTCCGCGTCAAAGCCTCGGAGAATGAACC
Source organism: Acidobacteriota bacterium (assembly GCA_040002755.1). GTDB lineage: Bacteria > Acidobacteriota > Blastocatellia > Pyrinomonadales > Pyrinomonadaceae > PSRF01. The sequence continues at coordinate 13,197 of JBDUDV010000026.1, forward strand.
ACCTACCAGAGCTGACGGTTGACCCTTGCGCTCAAGCGCGCCAACTTGTTGGCCCGGGTGCTGTCGATACTGGATAAGGCGATCGCTCAGCGGCAGAATTTCAGCTATGGCTCCAACGAGCAACGCTATCCACGCATCATGTATCACCGGAAGGTCGTCGGGAATTGGCAACACCAGGTGTTTGAAACGCGATCGGAAGGCCGCAGTTGCGCCCGTGACTGTGGCGCCTTGAAGCAGCGAGTCAAACCCTCTGCCGCGCTGCAGGCGTTCGCGCTCATCGCGTCCGAAGTTTAACTTTTCCCAAAGCGAGTAGCCCATCGGGCGCAGTTCATCGTCAATTACCTCGGCGTCAGTAAATACCATTCCAACTTGAAAGCTGCGCGCAAACTCGACCGCGAAACGTGCGAGCTTTGTGGGCAGCCATATGTCGTCTTGATCGCAGAGTGCGATCACGTCTCCTGAGCATTGGCTGATGGCCCGTTCAAAATTCTTGCTGGAGCCAATGTTGGTGGTATTGAGGTGAAGCTGCACCGGGAAATGAGCGCCGGCTGCAAAATCTTCGATGATCGTCACCGACTCGTCAGAGGAGGCGTCATCGCAGACAATCAATTCATGCGGAAGTTGTGTTTGCGCAGCGATGCTTTCAAGCTGTTCGCGGAGATGACGCGCGCCGTTGTACGTACACATCGCTACCGAAATCTTCATTAGCGTGAAACGTCCTCAGCTCCGCTGCGCGCGAGTATAGTTTCGAACTGTAGTGGGCGGTTTGTTGAAAAGAATCAACCAGCCAGAGAGGGTAACCGATCCGCAGCGCGCGCGGCGGCTGCCAGGTCGGCGTCAACCATTTCATCGACGAGTTGCTGAAACGTGTGGCCCTGCTCCCAGCCAAGCACGCGCTTCGCCTTGGCGGCGTTGCCTGTCAGCAGGTCGACTTCCGCCGGACGATAGAATTGTTCGTCGATCATCACATACTCGCGGTAGTCGAGTCCGACCTTCTCGAAGGCTCGCTCGCAGAAGTCGCGCACAGTATGCGTTTCACCGGTAGCGACGACATAGTCGTCCGCTTCGGGTTGTTGCAGCATCAGATGCATTGCGCGCACATAATCGGCTGCGTGACCCCAGTCGCGTTTTGCATCCAGGTTGCCGAGGCGTAATTCCGTGGCCAGGCCCAACTTGATGCGCGCCACAGTCGACGTAATTTTTCGCGTCACGAATTCATAGCCGCGGCGCGGCGACTCGTGGTTGAAGAGAATACCGCTGACGCAGTACATGCCGTAGGCTTCGCGGTAGTTACGCGTGAGGTCGAAGCCCGCGACTTTACTGATGCCATAAGGCGAGCGTGGATGGAAAGGGGTCTGCTCGTTTTGTGGAGTCTCGCGCACCTTGCCAAACATTTCTGATGACCCGGCAAAATAAAAGCGACATTGCGGCTGCACCTCACGCAGTGCCGCGAGCATATAGTGAGTGCCGTTGATGTTGGTGTTCATCGTCGAGAAGCCGTCGGCAAAGGACTCGGCAACGAAGCTTTGCGCCGCCAGGTGGTAACACTCGTCGAACTCGTGTTTGCTGAGAACATGAAAAATCGAGGGGTAGCTTTCGAGGCTCGCTGGATGGAGCGTCACCTGGTCAAGCAAATGCTCGAGACGCGTGAAGCGCCGGGTCGGATCTTCGAGCGCGACGCGACGGACCAGCCCATGCACCTCGTAGCCATTGACGATCAAATGTTCGGCGAGGTAACTGCCGTCCTGTCCAGTGATGCCGGTGATTAGAACTTTTTTCATGCTTTGAAGTCGGAGTACTCCAAATCCCTTTTGTTAACTATTAATTTGTCCACCTTCGGCCACTCAAGGTTGAAAGCGGGATCGTTCCAGCGGAAGCCACGGGAATATTCCGGCGCCCAGGGGGCTGTAACCTGGTAGTGGACTTCGGTATCGGCAGTCAGCGTCAGGTAACCGTGCCCGAAATCGCCCGGTAGATACAACATGATACGGTTTTCAGCGGATAGCTCAACCCCGACCCATTCCCCGAACGTCTCGGAATCTTTGCGCAGATCTACACCGACATCATAGATTGAACCGCGTACGCAGCGAACCAGTTTGGCCTGGCCGTGCGGATGGGCCTGGTAGTGCATGCCGCGCAAAGTGCCGGCTTGCCGGTTGAACGATAGGTTTCCCTCGACAAACCGGCTTGCGACTCCGCAGGCGCGGAGCTCTTGTTCCGTCCAAGCTCGCGCAAAAAAGCCGCGTTCGTCCGGAAATAGCTCCGGCTCGAGAATGAAAGCACCTTGTAGTTTCGTTTGGTTAATAGAAATTGAGATCTCCTTTGTACTAGTTCCGGAATCACTAATAGTTAGCTCCAGTCTCCTTGAGAGCCTTCGCCTTCAATAGGCCGCCCCAGATGCTGTTTTCTTTATAAGTGAACTTGCCATCTCGCATTGTTCGTGCCAGGAATAAGAGCCACATAATATCTCCGACGGCGAGTCTGTTAAAATTTTGATTCACTACAGTCTGCAGTAGCGGACCCTTTTGCCGCGTTAGGGCAAACGCGCTCAGTCCCAGGTCGTCTAAGTCTTCAGAACGGACGGACTCTGGAATCATTGCAGATTCGTGCGTCTTTGATTCAAGTTGCTCGTAAATCCTCTGCAGATACTCTCGCCAGATCTCTCCCCGATGAGACGAGATCACTTTGGCAGCGACCTGCTCGCTCAATTTCTTTCGGCTATCTTCGTCTGCAATTAACGCACTTACCTGCTCGACATATTCCTGCTCGCTTCCGGCACCCTTAACGATTTCTTGAAGTCCAACGTCCTCCGACATGTCGGCTTGGGGAATTGGCTTGTACATGAGTACAGGGCAGACGCCGGTCATAATTGCCTCGAGGAGCGCCGTCATCGATCCGTAGGGAAAGCCTTCGAGATAAAGATCGGCTGCCTGGTAATAGGGTGTTGGATCCGGGACGACGCCGAGTAAATGTAAACGTTCATGGCGGAATTCCTTCACGTGCTTCAGGTCTTCACTCTCCGCCACGCCCACAAGATAAAGGTGGGCTCGCTTGTTTCGTTCGAGAGTCTTCCGGACCGTTCTGAAAAAGTGATGTGTCTTCGTCGGCGTATATTTGTAGGAGCTGCCAACGCTCAACATGACCACTTCCGACTCGCCGAAGCCGAGACGACTACGTGTTTCGCTGCGCGCGGCATTTGGCGGGACGGCGCCCAGCGGAATAGGCAGCAGCATGCTGTGACGCGCGAAGCGTCTTTCCTCGCACAATCGCTTTCCAAACTCTCTGACATTTGCGACCACATCGGCAACAGAAGACCCCAGCCAGAAAACATGATCGGCGTGGTTCATGATAACTACCGGCGGCCCGCCCTCGGCCGCGAAGGCTACCACCGGCACAACATCGTCGGGATGTTGGTGCAGCACGACAATATCAGCCTGAGCACGGGCCAAGGCGCGCAACCGCACGGCCTTTTCCAACAAAGGCAAATCGTTGGGAAGAGAAGTTATGGTTCCGCCGCTGGCCTCTGCAGCCAGCCGCACCCATTCCGGTACGGGGTCGCGCTGACTAACTAACAGCAACGAGTGACGCGACGCGCCATCGTTCTCCATCCAATTACTGATCAGCCGAGTGTGGCCGCCAATCCCGCTGATACCCGTTGCTACATGAAGCACTCGTCGTTGATCAGAGTGGTCTGACTCGTTAGTTGAAATATCAGCAGACCGTTGTTGCGGACTCTCCAGCTCTCTTCCAATCTCCAGGGCAATGTTCTCAATTTTTCCGTCTGCGAATCGTGCCGGATGGAAGAGCCACGCGAAGTTTGCCGTCAGCTGTATCCACTTCAACGCCTGCTCACCGTGGCCGCCTCGATGCAGACTCAAGACGCGGTCGGTCAGCCGCTCATAGATGGAAGCGCTCGTAGTGAGAAACTCTCTGGCCGCTTTATCCTGAAGTAGTTCGTACATGTTGACTCTATCGCCGGGTCTCGATATTCCCATTTGATCGCGAGGCGCGGTGATTAAGCAGATTGCGACGGATCAGTGCAGCATTACTTAAAGGACGAGACATGTGACACGACATAGCTAATTTCTTCTTCCGAGATATGCGGCCCGAGCGGCAGACTCAAGACTTCGCTCGCCAGTCGTTCTGCGAGGGGGAAACTGCCGGCGCCTTGTCCCATATCCGCATAAGCTCCCTGCAGGTGGGGTGGTACAGGGTAGTGGATAATTGTTCCGATGCTCGCAGCTGTTAGGTATTGCTGAAGCGCTGTGCGCCGGGGGTGGCGAACGACAAACAGATGCCAAACGGGTTCGGCCCATTTTGGCACGAATGGCAGCTGTAGATCGGGGACACCGTCAAGCGTTTCCAGATAGTAGCGTGCTGCTTGCTTGCGTCGTTCGTTCCATTCGTCGAGCCTCCGTAGTTTTACCCTCAGGAGGGCGGCTTGCAGCTCGTCGAGTCTGGAATTAAAGCCCTTCACGTCATGCTGATACTTGACCGACGAACCGTAGTTTCGTAAGTGCTGCAGTTCTTCGGCTAGTGCGGCGTCATTAGTTACGATTGCGCCGGCATCGCCAAGCGCTCCGAGGTTTTTGCCGGGGTAGAAACTAAACGCGGCAACGTCGGCAAGGCCGCCCGCCCGTCTTCCTTTATAGCGAGCACCCTGCGCTTGAGCAGCGTCTTCGATAACCTTGATTCCGTAGGGTGCTGCGATTTCTGTGATGCGGTCTATATCCGCCGGCTGCCCGTAAAGATGCACCGCAATGATCGCCTTGGTTCGCGGTGTAATTGCCGCCTCGAGCAGAGAAGGATCAAGATTGTGAGTACGTTCGTCCGGTTCAACTGGAACCGGAGTCGCCCCGGCAAACGATACGGCCAGCCACGTCGCAATGAAGGTGTTGCTGGGAACGATGACCTCATCACCCACTCCGATCTGCAAAGCGCGCAGAATTAGATGTAGAGCATCCAGGCCGTTTGCCACGCCGAGGCAATACTTAGCTTCGCAAAACTCCGCAAATTCCGTTTCGAAAGCCGCAACTTCCGAACCCAGAATGTATGAACCCGATGCTACCACCTGTTGGTAGGCTTGGTCTAAACCATCCTTTAGCTCAGTGTGGGCGGCTTTGAGGTCGAGAAAGGGAACATTCATCGTCGAGCTTTGGCTGCCTCCAGAAACTCATCGTAGTAGCGGAAGTAGTCAGCTTCGTCGAACAAGTCGGAAGCCAACACCATGCAGACAGAGCCGGACGAGAAGTTATCAATTTCACGCCACATCATCGAGCAAACGTAAAGTCCGTTGTAGGACCGGTTGAGGTGATAACGTTCGCGGCCGAAGCCGTCATCCAGCACCACGTCAAAGCTGCCCGACATCGCAATTATCAATTGCTGTAAAGTCTTGTGGCCATGACCGGCGCGGGTTGCGCCGCCGGGCACATCGTAAAGGTAATAGACACGTTTGATCTCGAACGGAATGTTCCGTTCTGCTTCAATAAACGTCAAATTGCCACGCGGGTCGGCAATCTTCGGCAGTTCGATAATTTTGCAATTGCTCAAGCTCATTAGTCAGTCAAAATCGAGTTGATAGAAATCGTAAACGACAGCCCTGGCGCCGAAGCTTTGTTTGTTTTCGATCAGTCCGACATTCAGATCCTTACCGCCGTTTTCCGTTGAAATTCCGAAATCGAAATACTTCTTGGCCGAATAATACTCGTTAATCAGGTAGCTCAGAACCAGATCCAACGCCCCGGATTTCTTGCCCTCGTCGTTCGCGGCTATGTATTGCGCGTGGGCCACGTTGCGGCTTTCGTAGATGACAACACCGGCCAGGGCAACATCGTCGCGACTGGCGACAAAGAGCTTGATATTGTCAGGAAAACGGCCCGCGAGCAACTGCATCTCTTCAGCCGTGTGCACCGGTTTCAAATCATACCTCGACGCCAGAACGTGCTCCTCAATCGCCATGAACGACGGGTAGTCGGTGCTTTGTTTTACTTCCAAGCCGCACTTTTGTGCCTGTTTGATTTCGTATTTCCGCCCTTTGCTGAAGGTCAATTTCTCCTTCAGGTCAATCGTGGAGGAAACATCGCGCCGAATGAGTTTGGCGTTGTAACGGAAGAGGGCGTAGAGATCTTCTTCGGCGGGTATCAGATGATAGATGTGCGGCACTGCCTTATAAATCATCCGTTCCACGCCCTCACTTTTAAGATGGGCTTTGGCCGCAGCGAAAATCTCCAGCATGTGAGCGGTCTTCATCTTGGTATCGGTGACAATGCCGCCGAAAGTTAGTCCACCATGGCTGGAAACAATTGCGCCCGTTGAGCTCGCGGGCATGACTGCTGAGAGTGTGTCGTCGCTCTTGAAAAACATCAGCGAATGATCGGGAAATCTTGCGGCATGATATTCCATGTAGTCGCGGTAAAAGAGGAATAGGCCGTTTTTCGATTTGCCAATGAAGTCGTCCCACACAGACTTATGACTGGCGTCATACCTGGCTACTCTTATTGTTGAAGTCATTGGTGTCAGTTGGTCGTCGCCTGCGATGGGATCGCGTAACAAACAGCATCCATGCCGTCTTCGCCGTGGGTCCGCAAAAAGAATTTATAACCAAGCTTGAGAGAGGCAAGATACAGCGGCAGCTCCCACAGATCATTGGGTCGATGATAAGCGCTAATCGCCAGGATCGGATGGGCGTTCAGTAATTCCCTGGCGCCTTTAAGCGCGTCCCACTCAGCGCCCTCCACATCAAACTTCAAATAGATGGGGGCTCCATTGCTTTTCACGATCTCCTGAAGCGGTAACACGTCGACCTCGTTATTGCCGGCAGCGTCGAAGGATGAACTCATATTGCCGGTTGCAGAAAATCTCAGCTTCTTGCGAACGTCGCCAACGCCGGCATGGTAGACGGTGATTCTGCTCGCGGTTTCTGTTCCCAGACCGTCTACAAAAGTCTGAAGTTTGAGGCAGTTGGTCTCGTCGGGTTCAAAAGCGTAAATCTTTCCGAAGCGGTTTTGCTGGTGGGCCAGAAAACGACGCACGGTGTCGCCGTCGAAGGCGCCGCAGTCCACATAGACAGTGTTTTCAGGAAGGGGTGCAATGAGATCGCCGGGGAAATAACCGTCGTCTGATCGTGTCGGCAACGCTTCGAAATCAAGTCGCAGACGAAATTTGAGATGTGCGACGTACTGGCGCCGGGATTCGTCGTCAGCGAAGAGGTGAAACGCTTCTCGAATACGCGCTTCATGGACCAGTACATCTTCGGGTAGTACGAACTGGTAGTGCGGAAGAAAAACGTCCGGGTGGATCCATGCGATTTGCAAAAACGAGATAACGCGTTTGCCGGTGAGCGTTTTCAATCGTCGCTGCGCTTGGAGAAAGCGCAGTTTTAGATTAAGTATTGTTATTACAAAAAGCGTCTCGTCACCGAAGGTAGTGGCTGCTTCGGCAGGACTCATAACCTGAAGTCCCGCCACCTTAGTCCCTTGCTTATCAGGAGTGTCATCGGCAAAGGCGACTGCAGGCAAATCGACGCTGCGAAGTTTTTCGGCGACCTCTAGGCCCAGTTGGCCCGCGCCGTACAGGACAAGCTTGTCACTTGGACTGAGAAAAGGGTTCGCTGCCCGGTCGCGCGCTGCCGCCGGGCTTTCCGCAAGCAACTGCTCTAACTCTTCCAGCGCGACATTCATAATGCTTGAAATAGTATTAATCTTCGTTTTCACTCACGACCCTTGAATTCTGTCCAGCCGCTTTCGCCGAAACTCGATTACGCCTTCGTCGGATTCGCTTTCATAACCAAGAAATCTGTTCAGGAAAGGATCGTCCTGGAATCTACCTTTGAGCATCCGGGGCAGGCTGATCTGTTGCTTGACCAGCGGCAAAGTATACATATGGTTGATTCCCCGTCTGATATTCGGTGAACTGTTATGTCCGCCGCGGTGATAGAGCATGGAATCAAAAACAATCACTGATCCGGCTGTCGCGTTCACGACCATCTGATGTTTGCTGACGAATTCTTCGGAAGGAAAGGCTTCCGTCTTGTGAGAGGCGGGAAGCAGATAGGTTCCTCCGGTTTCTGCTGAGAAATTATCGATACAAAATAACGCACTTATAGAAAGCGGCCGGGTGGTAATGAAGTGTTGATAGTTCAGATCGCGGTGCCAGAATCCGGCATTGTGCTCATCGCCCACCACCGGCACGTTGATCACTCCGTTTTGCAGCATCAAGACGTAGTAGTCACCCAGGAGCTTTGCGACTATTGAAAGGACTTCCGCGTTAGTGGCGACCGAGAGAAAGGTTTCGTCGTAAGCGAGCAGACAGCGAGCGGTGTGAGCATCATTGATGCGCTTCAGAGAGTCTTCGCCACCGATCTCTTCGATCTGTCGTGTGTAGATGTCGTCAATTCTCTCTCGGAGTGTGGGTAACTGAGCCGCGTCGATTACGCCCGGGATTAAGGTATAGCCCAGGAGTTGGATCTCTTCGACCCTTTTATCGACGGCGGTCGAAGGTTCGCTGAATTCTCTTACTCCAAAAGTTTTGACTGACTCGTTCATGGCTCTCAACGATGCTGAAGGGTTTCAATTACCAATGTTCAAGAACGGCGTATCCAAAACCCTCTCGTCCGTAGTCGTTGCCGTTATAAAACATATAAGTAGTGTCATTGTAGCGGACGATGCTGGGGTAGGCCTGCATGCGGGAATCCCAGCCGGACACAGAAACCGCAATCCCTACTTCTTCATCTTTCCTGGTCCAGTTGATGCCGTCCGCCGATTCCGCGTAGGCCAGGCGATAACCCAGTTCTTTGGTGCCTGCTCCATAGAACATACGGTAAAGGTCGCCATCCTTTAACACGTAGGGCCGCCCCACACGATACTCGTCTGCATTCACATCTATGCACACTTGATAGTCCGGGCCAAGGTGGATGCCATCGGGAGATTCAGCATGACGAATGTTATACCGGGGATATTGCTTGCCATCCTCGGTATCGAAGTCACTGCCTCCCCCATACCAGGCTCGCCAGTGTTGACCATCAAACAGAATCGAATGAATCACGCGAAAGAAGAGTTCTCCATCTCGACGCTCACAAATGGGTACCTGGCTAAGACGTGCAAAAGTTTCACCACCATCGTCGCTGATCGCCAGACCGCTAAACACAAAAAACTTTACCTTACTTCCGAGTTGGTAGCCGGCGTAATAGAGGTAAAGTTTGCCGTCGCGCTCAGTTATGGCGCAGGGAACTACCCCGTTCTCATCAAAGGCCCCCGGTATACCGACGTCCAGCGCTGGTGTTTCCGAAACTCGCCGTATTTCTGATGGGTTCTCTGCGGAAACATCGACGAAACCTACGCGACTAACACCCGTAGCATCACGAAACCCGACGTAGATGCGAATCACGCCTTGCTTCTCCATCAAGTAGGGGGTTGGTTGCAGCGCCGAGTTCTCGGCCCACTGCGATTCGCCACCCGGGCCGTAAATTAGTCCGCGTTTCTCCCATTTCATCCGGTCAATTACTCCTAAACATATCCGCCGGAAAAAGGGTTGCCATTCAACGCCCCTTCTTTCGTCGTTCCAGGGATGTCGCCAAAGCCTTTAGGTGAGAACCGCCGGCGCTGAAGACCGCCCTGACGCGCTTACCCGCAAAGTTCTCTATCTGGTCACCCAGAGTCGGCGTAGCCGCGTTCAGCTGTTTCTGATCGCTCAGCTGTTCTTGCGTAAAGTAATGAAGGTCGTCCAGCATGGCGTTTGGCGACGAGAAGTCGCCCTTACTCTTCACAAATACTTCGGCCGGATGATCAGCGCTCCAGGATCGAGGCGTGTTTGAGCCGAAGAGCTTCTGCCAGTGGCTGGGGTAATTCCACTCGCCGCGGAAAATATAATCCTTAGCATTGTCGAGATAGATAGTCGCCCCCGCCGCTGAGACGCGATCGAAGATCTGGAGATAGGTATCAACGTGCTGTTGATTCATCTCCTGAAAGCTCTCAATGTTAATGCAGACATCGTACTTTTCTTTGTTCAGTTCCTCAAAATACCAGGCCGGTAAGATGTAGCAATTGAATTGCGTCATGTCGAACGGGTCACCATCACAGTAGGAACCAATGCGCACATTTGGACAAGCCTTCTCTAAATACTTCTTCGAGTAGTAAAGACTAACTGGAACAGAATCTATCAAAACATAGCGAATGGATTTTCCGAAAATATTAAGTGCCGCTTCGGCAAGTCTGCCGTAACCGCCGCCAACCTCAAGCATAGTTGTTGTCTTGCGGGCAGGATCAAAAGCATAGGTATGAATAAGGGTGAGATCCATCAGTGATCCCAGGTCTGCGATGCTCAACTCCGGCGCCATAAGTGGGTCGTCAACGTTGGCTTTCCACAGTCCCAGTGGATCTCTTCTGTTTAGGAACGACGCATACTTTTCAACCAATGCGTGAACCGAAGGATCATCGATCCCTTTTGCATGCACCCCGCCTACCCAACCATGCATTCTCTGTTCTAGGTCGAAGAACTCATTCTGGAAGAGTTCATCAGAATTGGCGAGTTCGATGATTTCAGCGAGGTCCCTGGTTTCAATTTCTTCCGGATGCTTACACAAAAGCCAGGTAGGTGTGGGCGTAAAGAGTCCGGCAGACTTACGCATGTCATCAAATATCCGGCGAAACTCCTCGCGGTTTGCAACTATGTTTCCAACCGCGTACTTCTTAATCACTCTATCTACTAATTCCAAAATTCCTCCACTGGCTTCGGGTTAATCAGGTGCAACCAGAGCCCCCAGACTACTCAGCATTAGGATCCAGACCGTAAACCGCAAAGCTATCCTTGATCGCTCGCGAGGGATTTCCGACGTAGACTTTTCGCTCTTCAGTATCTTTGTTAATGACCGCACCCATGCCGATCAAGCAATCCCGGGCAATTTTGACATTGTTGGCGATGCAACTGTTTACGCCCAGGAAACAATTCTCGCCGACTTCACAGTAGCCGGAAACAACTACATGCGAAGATATGAAGGCGTTGTCGTGCACAATGCTTTGGTGCCCAATGTGATTGCCGCTCCACAGCACGACATTGTTTCCAATGCGCACGGCGTACTGCAACACGTTGTTCTCCAGGATGAAACAATTCTCGCCAATTTGGACGTTACGCCAAACGAAAGCCTTCGAACTTACATAGGAAACCACCTGGTAGTTTCTGGCCTTAATCTCTCGATAGAGCCTGGTTCGCACCCGGTTGAGTTTTGTATAAGATATGGCGACGAATGCCTGATAGTCAGCCGGGTCATAATGCCTTTCAAGCTCTTCGAAGGGAACAATCGGCAGACCAAATAAACTATCGCTCTTGAGGTATGCCTCTTCAACGCTGAAACCTACGACCTGATGAGGTGAGTCATAGCTGAAATACTCATAAGCTAACTCCGCAGTCTCGCCGTCTCCGACTATCACAATATCTGCCATTCAGAACCTCCAGAGATTCACTGCACCTAAGACTTCGGCTCGCCTGCTTGTTCCGGGCCTAAATACTCCGTGCGCCATGGCAAGCGAACTCGCACCACGCCGGGCCAACTGGTGCCACCGCCCGCTTCACGCATAGCGCCGGAATCGAAGACGTTGAATGAAAGGACCTGGGGTGCATCAACCTCCACCGACAAAGGCCCAAAAGTGACAATGTGAATATCAATATTATAGACACCTTCATTAAGAAAGTTCGGCGGGAAGGTGCAGGTGGCGCGAAACATGCCGGTAGGATGTGGCTTATCAAACCACCCTTCGGGAAGGGAATTGGCTGCCGGAGTGCTTCCAGTGCTGAGCACTATTGTCCCTATGCTGTCCAGTAGATAGATATTGGTGCAAACGTTACGCAAACCTTCACGGAGACTCCAAAATTCAACTTCAATGCTCACAGCTTTGTCGATGTCGACTTCGCTCTTGATAGTTCCGTCTGACACAACCCTGACGGCGTGCAATTTAAAGTTTTCATTTCCCGGCGCACGACGCGAGTCATTCCAAACATATTCCGCGCCGCCGCCACTGCCGGCTTGCAGGTATTTGGAGACTACCTCAGACGTTTTGCCGGCCAGGACGACTCTGCCGTCGGCCAGCATCATGGTGCGCGGACAGAGTTGGTTAACAGCGGTCATGTTGTGACTCACAAACAGAACCGTTCGTCCTTCATGCGCTACCTCGCTCATCTTCCCGAGGCACTTCTTCTGGAACTGCGCGTCGCCTACTGCCAGCACTTCATCGACCAGTAAAATCTCGGGCTCAAGATGTGCGGCAACGGCAAAGGCCAGGCGCATGTACATGCCTGACGAGTAACGTTTGACCGGCGTATCGATAAACTTTTCGATCTCGGCAAACGAAACGATCTCGTCAAACTTGCGCCTGATCTCTTCGCGCTTCATGCCGAGAATCGCTCCGCTAAGGAATATGTTCTCTCGACCCGAAAGCTCCGAGTGAAAGCCAGTGCCGACTTCGAGCAGACTACCAACTCTCCCGTACAGTTCAATACGACCTTTGGTCGGTTCAGTAATCCGCGACAGGATCTTCAGCAGCGTAGATTTGCCTGCGCCATTCCTGCCAATGATAGCGAGCACTTCACCGCGTTGTACTTCAAAACTAACATCTTGCAGGGCCTGAAAAGTCTCCGGCGATTCGTTTCGTCGCAGGAAATTAAGCGGCGCGCGCAAAGTCGCCAGCAATGATTCGCGCAAGGTGGTGTGGCCCGACTGGCGCGCTCCGAGTTCATACAGTTTCCCAAGTCCGGAAACACGAATCATCGGTTTCGTCGAATTGCTAGACAATGTCGGCGAACCTCTTTTCCATGCGGCGGAAGGAAAACGCTGCGAATACCAGCATGCCCAGGGTCATCAGGGTTGAAAGCGCGATTGCAGACCAGCCAAACGGACGGCCAAGCAAAGCTGAACGAAAGCCTTCGATGATGCCGGTAAGAGGATTGAACCACAGCAGCCACTGCCGGTGTTTCAGGATGCTGGCGGGATAGATGATCGGGGAAACAAACATCCAAAGCTGCATCATAAACGGCAGCGCGTATCTCACGTCGCGATACTTCACGTTCAGCGCCGACATCCACATGCCGACACCGAGTGCGAGCAATGTGGTCAACAATAACAACGGCAGAAGCATGACGATTTGCCATGAAGGACCGATTCCGTAGTAAGCCATTAGCGCGATGAACACGACGAAGGCTATCCCGAAGTCAACTAATCCGGCGCCTACTGAAGCTGCCGGAATTATCAATCTGGGAAAGTAAACTTTTGTGATCAAGTTTGAGCTGCCGACCAGACTGTTACTGCTGTTTATTACGGCATTGCTGAAAAATGTCCACGGTAATAGAGCTGCATAAGCAAACACAGGATAGGGAATGTTGTCAGACGGAAGTGCTGCCAGCCTGCCGAAGAAGATCGTAAAGATAAGCATGGTGAAGAAGGGCTGGATGACCGCCCAGGCGACTCCCAATGCAGTCTGTTTGTAGCGCACTTTGACGTCGCGCCAGATCATGAAATAAAGCAACTCTCGGTGCGCCCAAAGCTCACCGAGGTTGAGCGACTGCCAGACGCGGGGAGGTTCAATTACTACCAGCGGTGTGTCCGGGACCGAGTATTTGGCTGATGTGTCGGAATTTAACCCCGCGCCGGCCGGGATCTGGTGAGTTTGGCTCATTGAGGTGAGTCTAGCGAGGGCTCCAGAGCGCGTCAAGCAGACGGTTGAATGAAGGAAATTCGGGAAGCGTGGAAAAAACATCCCCTCTCATCTTCAAAATCGATGAGAGGGGATGCTTTCGTAAAATTTCAGATTGTCTATCTTGCTCCTCGGGTTATTTCTTGGTGGCTTTGTCCTGCAAAATGTGATCGCCGGGGACGATGAGAGGCCGTCAGCAGTCGGCCATTACCAGATTTTGATTAGTGACGAACCCTTAATGACTATTGACTTCGACGTCAGAGCACAGAGAGACGGCACTACCGTAGGCGAGATGGCTTTCCAGAGGAGCCCAAAGGCAGCAGATTCGACGTCGACTGGCGAAGCTGCTTTGATTGAAACAAAGACAGCTTTTCTCTTCAAGGCAAATTTCGACTGCCTCGTGATCGATGGAAACAAGGCGGTGATGAGTGGGAAAGTAACCCAATCAAGCGCTGAGCGATATCTGGACAAACGGGTTTTGTTGGTGGTTCAGGACAATGGTCACGGTAGTAAGCCCGGCTCCCGCGATAAGCTCACCTGGGGTTTGTATAAAGCGCCTGTTGATAATACATTGGCGTCGGATTTTGAGCGACCAAACGAACAAGATGCAGGGGCGTGGGTGGCGTCTGATCTTGAACGGCCTGACGATACCGGCCTCATATCACAGAAGAACCAGCAAATAGGCTGTAACAGTTTCCCGCTTTCATCGTTCTCATTTTTCAACGCAATTCAGGGCCACGGCGATATCCATGTGCGACCCGGTTCAGCAATTCGCCTGAATTGAGTGCTCGCGTTTCCTGCCCAACGGATCACTCCAAAAGCTTCTGAATAATCCAGGGACAAGTTCCACCCCGGTTTGCTTGCAAGGCTCCCAGTGTGGAGTTTCACGGCTTCACGATGAGCGCGCGCTGAACCCAGACTTCGGCGCCCGGGATGATGTCTGCCGCTCTCTTAATCACAACTTGCGCGCCTCTGAGTGGGCTCAAAAAAACGGGAAGCAACATTATGTTGCTCCCCGTTCAGAGTTAAGGCCTTGAGCCTGAAGAATGATCGTTCCTCAGGGCCCAAAGATTAAGGTCCACACCGCGGGCCAAATAGTAATCAGCTTGGTGTCGTAGTGGATCATTCCACTATTGCCAAGTGTGATCGATTTGCCCACAACCGTGCCAAATAGCGGCGCAGATCCAGAAATATTAACTCCGGTTTGCGGCGCATAGACCACTAACTGCAGGGCGGAGCTGTTGCCAAATGTCACGCCAGTCGCTCCGGTGTAACTCGACAGTATCTGCAGGTTACTCGGAATCAAGGTCGTGTTCGGTAAGCTCGTGGCGCCGCTTGTGTTCAATGTGCCTGTCATCTTGATTACGACCGGACCATTGACCTTGAGTTGACCGCTATTGCTCAAGCTAATGTTATGGAAGCAATAGTTGCCATTCGCCAGAGTTGCGATGTTAATGCCGCTCAGCGTCAGGTCACCGGTGCTTGCGTTATACGTGTAGGTGCCGCTGATTCCGCCGTTCGAACTGAACGGAGAGCAGGCCGGCACTGACGGCAGCGTCATGACCGGAGCTAAAGCGTTATTAGTTATCGTCCCTCCTATGGTTGCACTCGCACCCTTGGAGACAGTAGTTCCGGCAGTGGCATTGCCCGTTACCGTGGTTGTCCCGGTCAAGACCACACCTGCGCGAGTCGAGCGGACGTTCCCGGATACCTTGGCGCTGCCGCCGATGGTGATCGTACCGTTGCTCAAAACATTGGCCAATGCGCCCTTCGATGCCGGATAGCCGATGGACGAGTCGTAGCTGTCTACGAGTCCTGACCCGGTGATCGAAACGCTGTCCAGACCAATGATTGAGGTTATCGCCACCGTAATCTTAAAGGAACACTGCGCGGTGTTACCCGACGCATCAGTTACCTTGAAAGTATTTGTGGTGGTGCCAACCTGGAATGTGGCGCCACTCGCCAGTCCCGCTATTTGTGTAGTTGTCGAAGAGCAGTTGTCGGTGCCGACCGGCGCAGTGTAGGTAACCACTGCCCCATTAACTGCCGGATTGTAATCGGCAATGATATCGGCCTGACAGCTGATTTGCGGTGGCGTGTTATCCACCACCGTGACTAGCTGGGTCGCCGACGACGTGTTGCCATGTGCATCGGTTGCCGAGTAGGTCAGGGTGGTTTGCCCAACCGGGAATGCGTTCCCAGAAGGTACACCGCTGCGAATGACTGAACCAACACCCGAGCAGTTGTCAGTGGCTGAGCCGGTTCCGAACGTCGCGTCAAGATTGCCGACAGTGACGCCGCATGATGTTGCGCCAGGACCGGTAAATAGAGTTACCGGCGCGGGTGCTGTGACTACCGGCGGGGTATTGTCCACCACCTCAACCGTCTGCGTAGCTACAACGCTCGTGTCGGCTTTCGCAGTGTAGGTAATGATTGTGGTTCCGACCGGGAAATTGTTTCCGGCGGGAACACCACTGCGAATTACCGTGGTGTCACAATTGTCCGCGACTGTCGCCGTTCCGAGTGTGGCATCGCCCACAACGACGACGCATGATGTGGCGCCCGGACCGGTGTTGAAGCTCAAATTCGCCGGAACAAAAGTGAATGTTGGTGGCGTGGTCTCATGCACTGTCACATGTTGCACGCCCGTAGCAACGTTGCCGGCGGCGTCCGTCGCCGTGTAAGTGACGTTGGTCGTACCCACCGGGAACAGGAAGGTTTCGCATTGCCGCGTGGGATTACCTGGAATCGGGCAGGAAACTGTCGGCACGCCGGTGCGCGTGATGTTTACGCCCGAGCAGTTGTCGGTTGCTGAAGCCACGCCTAACTCGTCATCAAGCAGCGCGGTGCAGGAGGTCGTGGTTGTAGTTACGTCAGACGGTACAGTCAATGTTGGTGGCGTAGTATCGCCGCTGGCCGTGATGGTGATCACTTGCGAGCAGGAGACGCTACCTACCACATTGGTTGCCGTCCATGTAATAACCGTTTGGCCGGCCGGATAAGGATCCGTCAATGCGAGATGATCGCTTCTGTCTGAGGTCACCGTGACACCGGAAGGCCCTGCAGTGGGTGAACCAATATCACCGGGGGTCAGTGTCTTTTGACAATCGCCGCCCGCATCAAACGTCTTGTCGCTCGGGCAAGTGATCGTCGGTGCGTCTGGTGACGTGACGATTATGCGTTGCGTACAAGAAACGCTGCGCGCGTTTGGATCATCGCAGGCGGGTGGATTGTTACACTCGCTCGCGGTCCAGGTAATTGTCGTCGTTCCGATTGGATACGGATCACTCAGCGAGCGATTGTCATTGCGAACGCCATTTACCTGGACGTTAGTGCCCGTGGCAGTCGGCGGATTGACCGTTACTGAAGCTTCAGTCGCACTGCCGGAGACTGCTGCAGTCTGATCCGCGGCGCAGGAAATTGTGGGCGCCGCAGCGGTAACCACAGTGATGCTAAAGCTGCAACTGCCGCCGCCCGTCGCAGACGAGACGAAAACAGTAGTGGTACCAAGCGGGAAGAATGTCCCGGAGGCCGGCGAACTAGTCACCGCACCGCAATCACCGCTGGACTGGATGTCGCCAGCGAAATTCACGATTGCGCCATCCTGACCACCTTGCGTCGTGTTGGCCCCAACCGTTCGATTCAATGGGCAAGATACTGAACAGGTCGGCGGCGAAGACCCCGGAGCGCGAATCTCAAGCGTCGACGTGGACATATTACTTGCGGGATGTGGATCTGTTGTGGTGCTGCTGATATCAATCTCACTGGTCAGGATTGCGTTGGGTGCGCCTGCGCTTACGATGTAGTTAAGCATGAAGGCGGAAAAATCTCCCTTGGCCAAATTGGCGGCAGGTACGCAGTCGACTACACCGAGACTCTGCGTACAAGTAAAGGAAGTGCCGGATCCTGGCGTCGCGGAGTCGAAACTCATGTTTAGCGGCACGCTTTGCATCACGTGAACCGCGGCGGCAGCGTCGGGACCATTGTTGATTACATATACAGAGAAACCCGTGAGGGTTCCGGGAGCTACAGTATCTGTAGCCGTACTATCACTAAAAATAACTAGATCGGCAGCGGCATTAAATGGATCGGTTACCGAGAAGAAGGCAACCTCGCGAGCTCCAAAATCTGAGCTCGAATGGATCGTAGCGCGCCACGTTCCCCGATTGTCGACGACATCGCCGTTAACGATTGATGTGGTAGTGCTGGGAAGTGTGAATATCAGTTCCTGGGGATCGGCAGTGACCTCAACCAGGGAGGCTACCGTGCCGTCGGTGCCCGAAATACTAAGGAGACTGCTGAATAGCGGCGCGCTCGCTCTAACACAAACCTGGTCGCTTAAAGAGAAAGAGTCCTTCAGATTGTTTGTGCAGGCGCCGCTGACGACTTCGTATGTGGCAATCGAATCAGGAGACGGAGGCGCAGGCAGTAGCATCGGAGAGAACCATTTTGTCTTGAAGTGTTTTGCATCTGCGCCGGCGACCGCCGGTCTGTTCTCGCTGGTTGTAACCGGATTGGTCAAATGTGCATCGCTCAGCTTAGTGCCCGAAGAGGCCGAAGAAGCTGTATAAAATGCGGAGGCAATAAGTACTGAAAAAAGCAAGCCGAAACAGATAACTGAGGCAAGATTACGAACCCGCGGTTTGGCGCGCTTGGTTATCGCAATCCTAGAGATACTCTTGGTAATCATTGCGTTACTCCCTTCACTTTCTTTACCTAGGGGTACCGAACGCAGAGTCGCTGGACTCGGTTCGTTTCTGATATCAGGTAAGAGCCGCAGGCGGATGGCAGAGCAAAAGCTGCTGCCATCCCCCTCCGGATTAACGAGAGTTGACGACTGAGTTACTTGGGAGTCGTCGCAGCCGGCAGCGTGCCGTCAGACCCATTGCCCAGTAGATGGTTGTTACCGAAGGTAGCGTAAGTCCCGCCGCCGGCGATACCTGTGGTGTTGCGATAAATATTGTTATCGCTCAGCCGCATGGTCGAGGGTGCTACGCAGTTAAAGCCGTTGCCATTGTCAGTTACCTGATTGGTGCTGGCATTAACGACTGCACCACCACTTGCCGTTAGGCCGTTGCCGCTGTTGTTGTCGATTACTGAGCGGCTGATATTGCCGGTGCCGCCTGTTGCTTCAAGACCATTGAGGCTGCCCGCCAAAACGACGTTGTCGTAATAACAGTTGAGTGTCGTACCACTAGCGGTCTGTCTGATCGCGTCGCCGGTATTGTTTTCAATAGCTGTGTCTTTGACGGAGACGTCAATGGTTCCGGCTCCGGCTGTAAGTGCAATCTCCAGTCCGTCGGAGTTCGTGCCATTGCCTCTGAAGCCAAAGATCGCGCAACTCTCTACGTATAATGCGCGGCCCGCTAAGAACCTGATTCCGTCCAAGCCCGTCCCGGCCCCGTTTATCGACAGGTTGCGAATCCGGACGATCTTAGTTGAGGTGGCGTCGTTAATGATTATCCCGTTGGTCCCTGCCGCCAGGATAGAAGCGAACGTGCCGCCACCATCAATCGTAATACTCTTGGTGATGGTGACCGCTCCAAAACCACCTGGATCGACACAATCAATCTCTCCACCATCGGCGGTCTTTGAAATCGCACCGGCGAAAGTCTTGCAGGGGGCAGTGCGGCTACAGGGATTCGCATCGTCACCAACACCGGATACCCACGTGCGGGTCGCCTGAGCGTTTGCAAGTGAACTTATGCCAAGGGTCAGGACTACAAGTGCTAATGCGTTTACGAAAAACCGGGCCTTGCTCATGATGAATCTCCTTAGGGGTTGAAGGGTTTACTCTTTTTAACTGCTAAAGCTGCGGAAGCGTGAAACGAAATGGCAAATGAGACTGTTGGTTATCCAGCGATAAATCGTTTTCCTAGTTTGAGGCGGTAGTTTTCTACTACAAGTCTACTTGCATGTCAACGTTTTTAGGGTGGTTGCTTGCTCTTTTTTGGAGCGCGGGAGACCCCGCAAATCGCTAGAAACCGAGCTGATATCAGGGCGCCGCTCGGTGAGAAACCTTATTTTCGAGTTGTGCGATCGGCAGTGAAGTTGCTAGTCTGAAAGTTATCTGATTATGAACAAAATCTTCATCACCGGCGGCGCCGGATTCATTGGATCAGCCTTTGTGAGGCTGCTTCTTGAGGAGCGGCCTGCCAGCGAAATCACGAACTTCGACTCCTTAACCTATGCGGGAAACCTGGACAATCTCGAGGGGTTGGATCCCGCACGTCACCGCTTTATTCATGGCAATATCGCGGACGCTGAGGCGGTTCAGGCGGCACTCGGTGAAAACACCCATGCCATTGTTAACTTTGCCGCTGAATCTCATGTCGACCGGAGTATTGCCAATGCGGCGGAGTTTCTGCGCACTAACATCGTGGGCACGCAAGTCTTGCTCGACGCGGCGCGGGCCCGTGGCGTAACGCGTTTTGTCCAAATATCCACTGACGAGGTTATGGGCAGCTTGCCGGACAACGGGGAGGCGTTTTTTACAGAAGAGTCTCCCTTCGAGCCGAACAGTCCGTATGCAGCTTCGAAGGCCGCGGCGGAACATCTCGTGCGAGCCGCGCATCACACCTTCGGCCTCGACACTGTAGTGACGCGCTGCGGTAATAACTATGGGCCACGACAGTTTCCGGAGAAATTTCTTCCGCTCGTGCTCTCGAACGCGCTCAACAATGAAGCAATACCGCTCTACGGCGATGGCCAAAACGTAAGAGACTGGATCTATGTCGAAGACCACTGTCGGGCGATACTCCTGGCTTTAGAAAAGGGCAGGTCAGGAGCGGTTTACAACGTCGGGGCCCGCAATGAGCAGCGGAACATCGACGTGGTCGAATCGTTACTCGATACCGTCGGCAAACCTCGTTCACTGATTCGCTTCGTGAAGGATCGTCTGGGACACGACCGCCGCTATGCAATTGATCCGGCTCTTATTGAATCGGAATTCGGCTGGCGGCCCCGCGAAACCTGGGAAACTGGTCTACAAAAGACGATTCACTGGTATCAGGAGAATGGTCTTTGGCTGGAACGAACTCGCAGCGGCGCCTATCAGGATTATTACCGTAAACAATACGGAGCGGAGGTGGGCGCGAGTTGAGAGTTTTGGTGGCCGGTGCCGGTGGCATGGTAGGACGAGCGGTTCGCGAATACTGCCTCTCCAACGGCGATGTCGTCTTTTCCCACGATCACGCCAGTCTCGATATCAGTAATTCCGAACAAGTTGCGCATGCCTTACAAAAGGACCAGCCCGAGGTCGTCATCAATTGTGCTGCCTGGACTAATGTTGACGGATGCGAACTCGACAGAGACCGAGCCTTCGCGGTCAACGCCGCTGGGCCGGAAAACCTGGCACGTGCGAGTAGAGATGTAGGGGCCGCTCTAATCACCATTTCCACTGACTACGTTTTCGATGGCAAGAAGGATGGGTTTTATACGCAACGGGACCAGCCCGCTCCGGAAAACACCTACGGACTTTCAAAACTCGAAGGCGAACGTCGTGCGCAGTCAGCTCATGCGCGAACCATAGTGGTCCGCACCGGATTCGTTTTCGGTTCCGGCGGGACCAATTTCCTGAGCACAATAATTGAGCGTGCCAGGCGAGGTGAGAGGCTCAACGCGATCCGAGATGCCTACGGAACGCCTTCATATGCTCCCGATCTGGCCCGGCGCCTGCGCGAGTTGGCCCAGTTGGACATGCCCGGAACTTTTCACGTAGTAAACGCCGGACCGGGAGTTAGTTATGAAGAGTTTGCCCGCGCGGCGCTGGATCTGAGTGGCCACTCGGCGACGCATCTGGATAGTGTAGAGATGGATAGCCTTAGTCGGCCGGCCCCGCGCCCTCGAAATTCGCGCCTCAAATGTCTCCTTTCGGAGGCGATTGGTTTGGCGCCGCTGCCATTTTGGAAGGAATCGTTGATGAGTTTTGCGGCGCTTGATTCGCGCACTGAAGCGGCGGCGAAAATGCAGGGTGGTCGCCCTCAGCTTGCCTGACGCGGTGCGTCTGCTATTATTCTCCCAGCCTATGAATGGTCCTAAATCTGAGGTCTAAATCCAGATGTCGCAAGATAATCGTCTCATGCCCGTCGGTGCGCTCAACCGCAGTATTGATCGTCCGCTGGCAGATATTGCCGCCGCAAAACCGTATGGTACGTCCGGACTGGAGCCAAGTACTTTCCGCGACTATTTGTTTGTTGTTTTAAAGAGGAAGTGGTTGATTCTCAGTCTGGTGTTGGTTATTACTTCACTCGTAACCATCCAGGCGTTTCGGGCGCCCTCGATCTACGCCGGCGAGGCGACAATCCGCATTGAACAGAAAGCGCCAAACGTCCTGCAGACTGAAAAGATCGTCATCGCCGGTCAGACAGATCCAAACTTCTGGGGCACCCAACTAAAACTTTTGGAAAATCCCGCGCTCGCGCGCCAGGTCGTACGCACGCTCGACCTGCAACACAATCCGGCATTCTTTGGGGGACAGTCGCAGGGCGGCCTCTTTTCGTCGCTTCGCCGAATCTTTGCGAAACCGAAGAAGGTGAATGAGTCTCCGGCGGTCTCGTCCGGGCTAACAGTAGTTGGAGAAAGTGAAGTGACCGGAGGGTCGTTGACCCCGGAACAACTGGCGGAGCTCGAGCCCTACGAAGACGCGATCATCGGTGGGGAAGTAGTCGATTCGGTTGCCCAGACTAATCTCGTCAAAATCAGATTCGTCCACTCTGATCCGGAATTGGCGCAGAAGATTGCAAACACCCTTGCCGAGGTTTTTGTGAATAACAACCTCGAGCGTTCCACGCAGGGTTCCAACAAAGCCGAAGATTTGCTCGCCAGAGAGATTGCAAACCTGCAGACCAAAATCAAGCACGATCAAGAAGCGCGGTTTAATTACGCGAAAGAAAAAAATCTACCCCTGGTCAACGATACTGCGGGAAATCTCGAAGCCACTCGCCTCGCTACGCTCAGTGCCCAATTGTTAACCGCCCAGAACGAGCGCAAGAATCTTCAGGCCCAGCTCGAAGCGGCGAAGAAGGAGCGGGATCCGTTTTCCATACCCGATGTTAATTCGTCTGCCCGCGTAGGAAAGCTGAGAGAACGCATTTCGGCGCTCAAAGAAGAGCGCGATGCCATGCTCATTATCTATACCCCGGAATGGCCAGCGGTTAAGAAGCTCGAGGCACAACTGAAAGGGCTAGAGGCAGAACTCGGCAATGCGCCATCCGAAATCGTGACCTCGATGCTGAGACGTTACGAAGCTGCCGTGTCGCAGGAAAACCTACTGCGCCGCTCTTATGAGGAGCAAAAGGGGAAGACCACCCAGAACACACGCGATCAGATCGATTTGTTGGCCATGACCCAGGAACTGGAAACCAACCACCAGATTCTCAATACGCTCTTGCAGAAACAACGCGAGTTTCAGGTATCCAACGGCGATCGCTCAAACGAGGTGAGCATTGCCACCTACAGTCGCTTACCGCGGGCGCCTATTGGTCCACAGCGTTTCCGGAATATTTTTGTCGCCTTCCTCTTGTCGCTGGTTGCGGGGATTGGTCTCGCTTTCCTGCTGGACTTCCTTGATGACACTATCAAGTCGGTCGAGGACGTCGATCGTTATCTGCACATGCCGGCCCTGGCGTTGATTCCGGCAAGTCGCGATCGCGGCCGCTTAATTGGAATTGGCGGATCGCCTCAAGGTCCAGCGCCGACTGAAACAACCGCGCTCGCCATGATCAGCGATGCGCGTTCGCCGATCGCGGAGGCTTACCGCCACTTGCGCACCTCGCTCTTGTTGTCTTCTGCAGGCCAACCGCCGAAGACGATCTTAGTCACCTCGAGCCAGCCTTCTGAAGGTAAAACGACAACGGCGATCAATACCGCCTTCATGTTGGCCCAAACCGGCGCGGAAGTGTTGCTAATCGACTGCGATCTTAGACGGCCCCGCTTGCACGCCCATTTTGGTGCACCTAATACCCGCGGGTTAACAAACTGGCTTTCCGGCGAAACTGACATTGACGGTCTGATGCAATCGTATGGGCCACTCCTCAATCTCAAGTTTCTGACCTCTGGTCCCGTGCCTCCTAACCCCGCGGAGCTTCTGGGTTCAGATGAGATGCGCAAGCTTTTGACCTTGCTGACCGAACGATTTGCCCATGTCGTGATCGACTCGCCGCCGGCAATATCGTTTACCGACGCGTCGATTCTGTCCACGATGGTTGATGGTGTCGTGTTGGTTGTTCACGGCGGCAGAAGTTCGCGGGCAGTTGTGCGCCGAGCCAAACAGCAGTTGCTTGACGTCGGCGCGCACATCTTTGGCATTGTTCTCAATAACGTCAAAGTCGAAACCCAGGATTACTACTATTCTGGTTACTACTCATCGAGCGAATACGTCGAGGGTGATAACCCTGAAGTTGGATCCGGCCAGACTGCCGGGACGCCCTGAACCTTTTTCAGCCGTCAGCGCCCGAATTGTTTATTATCGAAGCCTGCTCGCAGAGATTTAGGGCTGCCGCAGGCTTTGTTTTTCCAAACAGCGAAGATGAAAAGAAAGTCACTGCGAGCAGAACGAGAATTCGGCTTAGTTGTCGGCGGAGTTTTTGTTTTGCTGGGAGCCTGGTGGCTTTATCGCGGTAAGTTTACGAACGCCGCACACGTTGCGTTGCCGCTCGGTTCGTTGCTCGTGCTGCTGGGTCTCGTCTGGCCGCGGGCATTAGTGTTTCCAAACAGGGCCTGGATGTTACTTGCCGAGGGCTTGTCGTTTGTAACTACCCGGATCATTCTCGGCTTGGTTTTCTTTTTGGTAGTAACACCGATCGGAGTGTTCAAGAGACTGTCAGGTTGGGACCCGCTTAGCCGGCGGGGTCCTCGCGGCACTTCTTACTGGCGGCCTTACTCCGAGCGGCAGCGAAATCCACGCCACTACGAAAAGATGTTTTGAGAGCGCGAAGGAGTTAGAGGATGTCGAAAGCGCAGGTTGTCATTGAACTCTGGCAGTTCATGAGAGAGAACAAGAAGTATTGGCTGGCGCCGATTGTGATAACGCTGGTACTGGTCGGCGCTCTGCTTGTGCTGGCGAAGAGTTCCGCCATCGCGCCATTTATCTACACCCTGTTCTAGAGCGGCCTCTCAATGGTAAGCATTCTCGGAATCTCAGCTTTCTATCACGACTCAGCCGCTTGTCTGGTGGTTGAGAGCGAGATTGGGAAAACTGGAGGGCTAAAACGCTCTGAAGG
>JBDUDV010000027.1:0-37921 GCA_040002755.1 Acidobacteriota bacterium
CGTCCGGCTTCTCAACTCGCAAAAGCACTTCACGGCCAACCATCATGCGGGCGAGTTCGGCGGCATTGGTTTCACTGCTCTGCACCCGGCCCACAACCTTGCCGTCGCGCATGACAGTAACTTCATCCGAGATGGCCAAAACTTCAGCGAGCTTGTGCGTGATTATGACCACCGTCTTCCCCTGCTCCCGCATGCGACGCAGTATGGCAAAGAACTCTTCAACTTCCTGCGGTGTCAAAACGGCGGTTGGCTCATCGAGAATCAGCAATCGCGCATGACGATAGAGCGCCTTGAGAAGCTCGACGCGCTGTTGTTGTCCCACGGAAAGGTTTTCGACTACTGCGTTGGGATTGACGGCGAGTTTGAACTCTTCGGAGAGCCGCCGGATTTCCCCGCTCGCGGCTGCGAGATCGAGAGCGACCGCGCTGCCTGGCTCGGCGCCCAGCACGATGTTCTCGGCAACTGTCATCGTATCCACCAGCATGAAGTGCTGATGGACCATGCCAATGCCCAGGGTGATTGCGTCATGCGGAGTCGCTATCTGACGGACTTGGCCGTCAACCAGAATTTCACCTTCATCGGCTTTGTAGAATCCATACGCGATACGCATTGCGGTGGATTTTCCAGCGCCATTCTCGCCAACTATGGCGTGAATCGTCCCCGGTTTAACGACAATGTTGATGTGGTCGTTAGCGAGGACGTCGCCGAATCTCTTTGTAATGTTTCTTAATTCGAGCATGTCTCGGTCAAGGCTTTGAACTGGGAGCTTTGTGCTTTGTGCTTTGTACTTTGCTTGCCTTTATCGAGGGCGGCCTTATTCACCGAACGGTAGTACGCGTTTAGTTTTGGCGATAGCTCGCTGACGATTGGCTCAAGCAATTGTGCTTGCTGTTTGTTAAGCAAACTTCTCTTGTAAGCGCGTCTGCGCCAATGCTGGGTTTCGTAAAGCGAACCACGAGCCATTCGTATGAATCTTCGGTTGTCTTCGAACGTTCCTCTTCCGGTTCCTTCAGCAATGTTGGCGCCTATGCTGTCGGCGGCTCGGATCATCTGCTTCCCAACTGTATCCTTAGCCAGATAGTCCCAAGTCCTAACTACACCCCAAATCCCATCAGCCAGATTTTCCGCGAGTTTGTAAACCTGCAGCTTCTCAAAAATTGGTCCTCTCCATTTGAATATCCTCAAGCGGAGGGTGAGTTCAAAGTACAAAGTTCAAAGACAAAGCTCAAAAGCGGTCTACTTACCCATTAAGTCAGGCACCTTGATTTCACCGCTGATGATTTTCTTCTTAGCCTCTTCCACCTGCTGAATCATTTCGGGAGTTATCAGGTTCTTATTGTTTTCATCCATCGCATAACCCACGCCATCTTCGTTCAGCCCGTAGACGTGGAAGCCGGTTTTGAATTGACCGTTCACTACGTCCTGGACAATCGAATAGACGGCGTTGTCGACTCGCTTGACCATGCTCGTCAGGACAAACCCGGGCTTGACCATGTTTTGATTGGCGTCGACACCGACCACGAAATGCGTTGCCCGTCCGTCTTGTTTGCCGGCCTGCTCAACCGCGTCAAAGGCGCCGAGACCCGAGTTACCAGCCGCAGTGAAGATCACGTCAGCGCCTTTGCTGATTTGCGCCAGCGCAATTTCCTTTCCCTTGCCGGGATTGTTCCAGGCCGCATCAGTGACACCCACATAGTTTGGAATTACACGAATGTTGGGATTGACGGCGCGCGCGCCTTCTTCGTAGCCGCCCTTGAAGCGGTGAATCAAACCGATATCCATGCCGCCGATAAAGCCAATCGTTCCCGTCTTGCTGTTCCTGGCAGCGAGCATCCCCACGAGGTATGAACCTTCATGTTCCTTGAATACGAGCGAGGCAACGTTTGGTAGATCGCTAACGCCGTCGACTATCGCGAAGCGAATGTTGGGATAATCCTTGGCGACGAGTTCGATAATCGGAGTCTGCGCGAACCCAATGCCGATGATGAGGTCGTAGTTCCGCTCCGCAAACGCGCGCATGGCCGGCTCGATAGAAGTAGGGTTGCCAGGCTCAATATCGCGCAACACAATCGGCAGCGCCGGCTTGCCGCAACTCGTCCCGTCCGGCCACTTGCCGGTTTCTGCACACTTCGCACCCGCCCAGGCAGCGGCATTGAATGAACGATCATCCTTACCGCCAATATCGAAAACAATCCCGACACGAATTTTTGACTTGTCGTCAGCGCCATAGCTGCTGTGGTTGCAGGCCGAGCTGAAGACTGCGACAAGACACAGAACCGCGAGCATTGAGCAGAAAAAGAATTTCATTCGTTAATTACTTCCCTCAGGAGAGGCGGTATTTCTGTGGGAGACTGATCGCCGATTTCGTACGCAGTCTGAATTCGTTGTCCTGCTTCCCTTGCGTTCGATTCACCGCGACAGTAGACCGTGCCGATGGTTGCGCCTTCACTCACGCGGTCTCCAATCTTCACTTCAGCAATGAACCCAACTGCGGGATCTATCGCGTCGTCGATTCGCACGCGCCCGCCACCTATGGCTGCGATCGCGTGTCCGATCTCCGCAGTGTTGACCCTCGTAACAAAACCGGAACGCGGCAATTCTACCTTAAACGATTCCGCGACTAAAGGAAGAAAACCCGCCGGGTCGTCGCATACGCGAGGCTCGCCACCCTGCGCTGCGACGTTCTGACGAAAACACTCCAGCGCTTGTCCGGAACTTACGATTTGTCTCAAACGATCTCGCGCTGCATCCAACGACTCGTCAACGTGTGAAAGCACCAGCATGTGCGCGGAAAGCTCGAGCGAAAGATCGAGCACTGGGTGCGCAGCCGCAGTCCCTTCGCCGCGCAACAGCTCGATACACTCCTTCACTTCAAGTGAGTTCCCCACTGCCTGGCCCAACGGTTGGTTCATGTCAGTCAGCAGCGCGCGCGTGCGAATCCCGCAGGCGTTGCCGGTTCTCACGAGAGCATGGGCTAGCGCTCTGGCGCGATCCTCATCGCGCATAAACGCGCCCGAGCCGACCTTGACGTCGATCACCATCGCTTCCAAACCAGCGGCGCCCTTTTTAGAAATTATCGAAGCGACGATCAAGGGAATTGCTTCTACGGTGGAAGTGGCATCGCGCAGCGCATACATCTTCTTGTCTGCCGGCGCGAGTTCAGCCGTCTGGCCTGACATTGCATACCCAACCGTCTTGAGAACGCGCTCGAATTCTTCGGCGCTGAGATCTACGCGGTAACCCGGAATTGATTCCAACTTGTCGAGCGTGCCACCGGTATGACCCAGGCCGCGCCCAGAGATCATCGGCACACAGACGCCACACGCAGCAACCATTGGAGCGATCAGGAGTGAAGTCTTATCACCAACGCCGCCGGTTGAGTGCTTGTCAGCTTTCGGCTTGGCGATGTCTGAAAAATCGAGCGTATTGCCCGAATGCAGCATGGCATGGGTGAGAGTCTCCTGCTCGGCATCATTCATGCCGTTCAAGTAGATAGCCATCAGCAAGGCGCTAATCTGATAGTCGGCTATGGTGCCGCGCGTGACGCCGTCGATGAAGAAATTGATCTCCTCGGGCGACAAACTGTCACCGTCACGCTTCTTGCGGATTACGTCCTGCGGTCTCAATTAACTTTCCCTTCGATTTATAAAACGCAAACTTTCCGCTTGCATTGATCGCCTTTGTCAATAACTTTGAGGTTCTCCACTACGCACGCAGACTAACAGTTAGCGCTACGATTCAAGCAACACAACTGCTTGCGCGGAAACTGCCAAACTTTGCCCAACTGAATCCAGGCCTTCGCCGGTTTTTGCCTTCACACTCACACAGGAGGTACCGACTCCCAAAATCTCTGCGATGCTCTCGCGCATTGAGATAACATACGAACGGAGTTTGGGCGTTTCCAGCATTACAGTAGAGTCAATATTGACGATTTGGAAATTCCGCTCGTGGGCCAGTGTGACCACGAGCGAGAGCAGTTGCAAACTGCTGGCATCTTTCCACTGCGGATCGC
This sequence comes from Acidobacteriota bacterium, assembly GCA_040002755.1. Lineage (GTDB taxonomy): Bacteria > Acidobacteriota > Blastocatellia > Pyrinomonadales > Pyrinomonadaceae > PSRF01. The sequence goes on from JBDUDV010000027.1 coordinate 4,013, forward strand.
TGTTGGGGAAGTGCACTCCCAAATCGCCTTCGCCAAGCGCTCCGAGAATGGCATCAGCAATCGCGTGCAGTAAAGTATCGGCATCAGAATGGCCGTCGCCGCCGCGATCGGACGGAACGAGAACGCCGCCAAGCATCAGCGGGCGACCCTCAACCAACTTGTGCATGTCGTTGCCGATGCCGATTCGAAACATAATAAAACAGCTTGTTTGAACTTTGTACTTTGTTCCTAGTGCTCAAGCGGTAGCTGACTCAAAAGACCAAAGGACAAAGCTCAAAGTTCAAAGTTCATTTCTCTTAGGATCGCCTCGCCAATTGCGAGATCTTCTCCGTTTGTAATCTTAATATTGCGCGGACTACCTTCAACGATTGCGATTCTCACGCCCAGGCGCTCGACAAGTGAACTCTCGTCGGTCAAGCCCGGATCCGAAACATCGACGCGACTGTAGGCGCGAAGCAGAAGTTCGTACTGAAAACATTGCGGCGTCAGCGCGTTACGAATTTTCGAACGATCCAGCGTCCGTACAATAGCTCCCGCCTCAATCTCTTTAATTGTATCGACGGGCCGGGAAACGAGTATAGCCGCACCTTGAAGTTTGGCGGCCTCAACCGTTCGCGCAATATCCTCAGGCGCAATGAAGGGCCGAACACCATCATGAACCGCAATGATCTCAACAGCGACTGCGTCAACTGCCTGCAGCCCGCGCAGCACAGACTCGGCTCGCGTGTTGCCGCCGGAAATGACCGCTGCAATCTTGCGCAGCCCATGTTCTTTAGCAAGTGACAGAAAGCCCTTAATCTCCTCTTCAGCCAGAACAACAATAATTTCGTGAATTGCGTTACAGCGCTCGAAGGCTTTGAGCGTATGGAGAATAATCGGCGTGCCCGCTAGCTCCTGAAACTGCTTTGGCCGCTTGCCCGCCATCCGCGTGCCTCGCCCGGCGGCGGCAATGATCGCGACATTCATAATAAGTGACGGATGACAGGCGACCGGCGACCGAGAAAACCTGGATAGTTCCGCGGTCGCCGTGGTCCGTCATCGGTCGTCGGTCGTCGTTCGTCTATGATTCTGTTATCGGCTCAGTGTCGTTGATTCGCACGGGCAATGGTCCGCTTCTGGATTCTCGCGCGGGGCGACGCGCCGAACCGTTTATGCGGTGCTCGCCACTGTTGCCGTTCTCTGGTTCTTCCCAAAGACGCCCGAAAATCATCTTACCTGCGGTTGTTTGCAGCACACTCGTCACCGCGATGTCGGCATTCTTGCCGATCAACTTGCGCGCGTTGTCGACAACAACCATCGTGCCGTCGTCAAGGTAGGCAACTCCCTGATTGTATTCCTTGCCCTCTTTCAGGATGAACACGCGCATCGCTTCGCCCGGAAGGACCACCGGCCTCAACGCGTTTGCCAACTCATTAATGTTGAGCACGCTGACGCCGCGGAGCTGCGACACCTTGTTCAAGTTGAAATCGTTGGTAACAATAACGGCGTCGAGTTGTTTACCAAGCTCGATCAGTTTCAGATCAACTTCGCGCACCGCGGGAAAATCTGTCTCGACAATTTGGATGTCGAGTGAACTATTGTTTTGCAGCCGGTGCAGCATGTCCAAGCCACGGCGCCCACGCTGGCGCTTTGATGAATCAGGAGAGTCGGCGACTTGTTGCAACTCTCGCAGGATGAACTGCGGGATGATCAGCGAGCCGGTTAAGAAACCTGTCTCGGCGACGTCGGCGATGCGGCCATCGATGATTACTGAAGTGTCGAGAATTTTCAGGTCGCGCCGCGACGCCTTGTCGGTCAGGATGCCGCCTAATGCTGACAGCTCAAGGTAGTCGCCCTTAGCGGCGCCTACCATCAAACCGACGTAGGCCATGAAGAACGTCAAGGCGAGCGTCACGAAAGTCTTGACTTCCGCAGCCACCGCCGGCGATTCCTGCCGGCTGATCAAGGAACCGATCAAGAAGGCGCCGATGATTCCCAGAATGGAACCGATGGCAGCGCCGATCAGCGTCTTCAAGGATGCGCGACGGATTCTTCGTTCAAAGAAGATGATGCAAATCGCGATGATGGCGCCTGCGGCGGCAGAAATCCACGGATCGCCATTGATAGGTTTGAGGACGTATCCAGAGGCAACGAGAATTCCAGTAAAAATTAAGCGAATAATGACTACATCCGTACGCATAACGCCGGAATCTTAGCACGGCCTTCCGTGCACGTCATCAAAAACCTCTTTTTGCAAGGGTTTGATGCTAACGAAGGTCGGGGGTAAAGCGAGGCTTGTGGATAGAATTTCAGGGACTGGCGACAGGCTGATTGTAGTGAATGTGCGTTGTGACGGGTCGTGAACCGCGTGACAGGCTAGTTTGGTGTAGAGAGAGCAACGGGAAATCGGCTGCAACTTCTCAGAAAAATCGTATCGTATAGCTGCCTCGCACGCCGCGTCCAATTTCCGGCGAAAACTCTTTGATGAACGAAACATGATTGAAATAAAGCTGGTTCGTCAAATTGTATCCATAGACCGAAAAAATATGGGCGAAGTGTTTTTTCGGAATAATAATATTCCCGGCAAGGTTGAGAACAGCATATCCGTCAGTAGTCGTTTCTTCAGTGAACACACGTTCCTGATGCGCGGCTAGAGTCAATTCTGGTCGCACAGTCAGATATTTGTAGTGTGCATCCAGACCGAGATGAGTGCGGAGCGGAGGAATTCGCGGAAGCGGCGTACCCGACTTTAGTTCGGCATTGACGTAATCGAAGTTTGCGAAGAGATCCACATACTTATTCGCCTTGACGTCCAGACTTGCCTCGGCCCCGAAGAAGCGGCTGTTTCCCTGCACGTAAAAGGAGATTGGCAGGTCCGTATCGACGTCGATCACCTCGGTCGGCTCGAGAAAAACAAAGTTCTTAATGTCGTAGTAAAAGAAATTGACTTCAGCGCGGGTACGACCGTCTTGATGACGCAACGAAAGATCTATTCCGTTGCTGACTTCGGGTTTGAGATTGTTATCGCCGATCTCAAATGAAAGCGTGTCGTCATGCGGACCGTCGTTATATAACTCTTCAAGAGCCGGCGCACGATGTGAGTGCGTGAGATTGGCGACAAAAACATTCGCCTCGCCAAGCGGAACGCGCACACCGAAAGCGCCTGAAAAACCAGTTATGTCGCGTTTTATCAAAGCTGTATCGGTTGGGCGATAACGATTGTTTTCAACGCGAGCGCCAAACTGCAAACCAACTCGTTTCAAATTAACTTCTTCCAGAGCGAAACCAGAAAAAGAGTCTTGTTTGACGCGGCCGGGAATCAAAACTTCCGCGCCCTGAGTTCTATAATTTCTCCGATAACCGTCGATCCCGAAAGTTCCAGTCAAACTCTCGTATTTGCGCTGGGTGAAGAGTCCCCTATACGAATACACTTTGTTGTCAAAAACAATCGCTGGGTTGGGGTTAACCGGTTCACCTAACTCATGTTCAAATTCTTTCTGGTTTAGATTGCTGAAATCGAAACTCAACCTAATGCTCTCGACAAATGAATTCAATTCACGAAAGCCGCCGTTAAATCTGAAGTCATGACGACGCAAGTTAATTGATCTTTCCTTCGCCGGGACTTCACCTGGATCGATCGGGATCCCGTAACGCGTCTGGTAGTAACTGTAGCTAATATTGCCAAAAGCATGACGAGCAAAATAACCGAATCCGCCACTGCCGGCTCCGTAGCGTGTAAAAGTATGATCTACCTTGCCGTAATTTCCGCCCGCCGTGTAATCACTGGAACGCTGGCCACTGCCATTTCCCCAAACCATAAACTTTCCGAAGGTTTGTTCTACTCCGCCGCTGACACCCGCTTGTCGGCTGTTGCTGCTCCCCAAAACTGAAAAATATCCGCTTGTTCCCGCGTGTAGTTGATCTTCGTGGCGACTTACCGCGTTGACCACCCCCCCGATCGCATTGCTTCCATAAAGAATCGTTCCCGGACCCTTCACTACTTCGATTCGTTCCAGCGATAAAACGTCAATCGGCTCGGCGTGATTTTCGGATTGAGATGCAATCGAACCGACTCGCAAACCGTCCGTAGTGATCAAAACGCGATCGCTATCGAAACCGCGAATCACCGGACGCGAACTTCCGGGAGTTGCACTGCGTTTGTTCACGCCCGGTTCGTCTATTAAGGAATCAGCAAAACCGCCGTTGTTTCGTTCTAGAATCTTGTTTGCATTTACCGTTTCGGTCGGTTGAATCGCAGCAAAGGAAGATTCTTTGCTGCCCGTCGCCGTTACGATCACCTGCGCCCTGGGACCAATCAGGCTCATTTGAAAATCTATGTGCGACGTCATCTCGCCTAACATCGCCAGGTTCTTTGCCAAGTCCACAAATCCTTCCTGATGAGCGATGATCGTGTAACGACCCGGCGCTATATCGGCGAATTCATAGTTACCGTTTGAATCCGTGACGACGTTCCGATTGAGAGGAACGATGCGCACCGTCGTATTGCTTAGCGCGGTTCCACGGTCACCATAGGTGACCTTCCCCGTAATTTTTCCGCCTGCTTGAGCAAATAACGAGGCGGGGAAAACGATCAAGAGAAAAAAGAACGGCAAGGTACGTCCGAAGCATTTCATGTATCACCTCTGGTTTCTGCGTTGAGCCTAACAGACATTGCTACTACTACCAGAGTTCGTTTTCTTGCTCGCTTGGGCGGAGCCGGAGTGAACACCAAACAAACGGGCGGGCCTACACGATGAAGAGGAATGTCCGGCGAGAGTTTTCAGTGCGGCCTTGAGGAGTTGTCCGATGTCGTCATTCGGACAGCGAATCCTGCCCGTCCTCAATTCCTGAAAGAAATGAGGAACGGACAGGAATGACGGTACGACCGTCAGCGATAGTCAGGATAGGCGATGCGCGCGCTGAAGCCGCCGCTGTTATCGCTGTAGTTGTCATCGTTAACCATCAGATAAAGTCGTCCATCAGCCGAGGCAGTAAACGTCGCCTGGCTACCGACGAGGAAAGGCTGCGACGTTTGCCCGTTGTTCGCGACGATGTAACCAATCAACGCGCCGACCCCGGCACTTGGCACGGGATACGTCGTAGCGCCGAATACTCCCGCCGCGCTCGGCCGCCCGCCATCGGCTGAAACAACGCCCGCGCGCCGGCCAGCCGTTACGTTGCCGCTCGCTCTAATCGTTAGCTGATCGCCGGTCCGTAAGTCGATACCGGTATCAACTCCGCGCGGCTGATTGCCGGGCACGTCAACAACCTTCTCCAACGTGCGATTGCCCCGGCGCCCCGGAGGATTCGGATTGTTGCCTGACTCGCGTGAACGCGTTTGCGCAGGTCCGGTTTCGGAGTCCGCCGGATAACCAAAAGGATCGTTGTTGTCGTCGTTCTGATTGCGATTGTCGTCGGCCCTCGTCATAGCCGTCAGATCAATTGCCCGACGGATTTGAGCTCTGAAAGCGCCGCGAGCATCGTTATAGGAGCTGCGATTCGCTGTTAGATAAAGACGCCCGTCACGGTCCGCCACAAATTCACGGCTGGCGCCGATTTCCATTATGGGGGAGTTGGAATCGTTACCGATGACGCCGATGAGTTCACCTTCGGCCGCGCGCGGCAGCGGCGCATTTTGATCTATGCTGCTTAGGCCCGCCGGCGTAATCCGCATGCGGCCCGCATAGATTGTTCCGGTCGCGTCCACTCTTACACGTTCACCGCGTTTGAGATCAACGCCGCTGTCAATCCAGTTTGATTCCAGTGAAACGTCGACGGTGTGCGTTTGATAACGAGCGTCGTCGAGCGAGCGGCCATCGATCTCGATGCGATCGATGTCGCGTGGTCGCAGGAAAATCACTTCCCCGGCGCTGACATTGCGCGTTGTGGCCGTTGTGTTGCTCGGAAAGTTCGACTGGTTGCGAGTGTTTGAAGGATTGATGGGCACGGTAGCGTTTGCGGTCAACTGAATCGCAAACCGCCCGTTGATGAACCCGAGCACATTGCCTCGCAACGTGGAACCACCGCGCAGATAGATCGTATCGGCGGCAGCAATTGAAATAGAACCCAGGATAATGAACAGAACCAGTACTAGCTTTTTCATAGTCGTTTCCTCATATTTGATGACCGGGGGCGAAAATCTCAGGAGAGTTTGATATTGCGGGGGGCGCCACTTACTTGTTTGGAACTGTCAGGAAGGGTACACCGAAGAGGGACCATCGGCAAGTTACCAAGATTCTGAGGAAGCCGCAAAATCTCATTAACACCTGGCTGCAGCCAGGTGCCAACGGCGGCAGCTCTTCTAATATGAGAGCTCCGGTTCCACCAGCCAATTACCGCGGTGTCGTTTCTCCGATCGCCTTCACCGTCACAGCCGGCACATTCTGGTCGCGCACGAGCTGGTTGAACGCCGGCACATCTGTCTTCACAATCTGGCCCAGCTTTGCCAACTGCGCGTCAATCTGTACGACCAGCTCATCGTAGACCCCATATGACTGATCAGTCGGCGCTGCATCAGAGCTCTGCACGACGCCCGCTAACGCAGCGAGTTTGTTGTTTAGTCGAATGGGAAAATTCAACGGATCCTGACTGCTCCGGTTTTTCGTTTGATATAGGCTCTCCTCGACACCCGTTAGATTCTTCTTCAGAGCACTCGCGGCATCATTGATCGCTTTGTAGCTCGGCTGGCCGGCGACTCGCTTTAAAAGATCGTCAACCTGCTTGCCGAGGTCACGAATCTCAATGATCGCATTGTGCATCTCCGACACCTTGTCGCGAATCTTCAAACCAAGCTCGAGCTGTTTCGCGTAATCAGCCACTGAGGACGACAAACGTGGATCGGCTTTCACTTCAAAATTCTGGCTCGTCGTCTGACCATCGACCGTAAGTCTGACTTGATAGATGCCCGGCGTCACGCGCGGACCGCGCATCTCACCTGCCCACAAAATCATTCCCGGAAAGCGAACGGAATCAGCGTAACGCAGGTCCCAGACAAAACGATTCAGCCCCGCATCAATCGTCACCCTTGCCTGCCTTCCACCGCCAAAGCCTTCCGACTCTTCACCAGACGGAGCTTGCGGCTCCTCGGGCGGCATCGTTACCTGGGCGGCACCCGGGACGGGCGTTGGCGAAGGCGACGAAGCTTGGGCTCCCGTCGCGGGTGACGCAGCAGGTGATGGCTGTGCAACCGCCACAGCCTTGGCCTTACCGGTGAACTTCTGCACTGACTTCCCGGCGGCGTCGAAGAATTCCAGCACGACGTCAGCCGTCGGTTTGGATTTCAACGAATAATAAACGACAGCGCCGTTCGCCGGGTTGCGCCCAATTGTTGCGGTTGCTGGCAGGGGCGGCGTACCGCCGTCCATTCGATAAGGATTCTCCGGTTGAAATAGTTTCGTCTGCTTCATTAGACCCATGCCACCCGCGTCCATCAGTTGGTGAATGAGCGGCAGATCGTCAAAAACATAAAAGGAACGTCCCTGCGTGGCCGCAACCAAATCCTGCTCACGTTTTTGAATTGCCAGATCGGTGATCGGAACAACCGGAAGGCCAAACTGCATCGACTGCCAGTTCGCGCCCTCATCAAACGAAACGTAGAGACCGGTTTCCGTTCCGGCGTAAAGCAAACCCCGCTTGTTTGGATCTTCGCGCACCACACGCGTAAACGTCGTAGCTGGAATCCCGTTCGTGATCTTCTTCCAGGTCTTCCCGTAGTTGTTGGTCTTGTAGAGGTACGGCTTGTTGTCATCCCACTTGTACATCGTTGCGGCGACATAAGCAGTAGCCGGATCATGTGGCGACGCTTCGATCGAGTTGATCTGAATCCACTCGGGCATTATGTCTTTCGGAGGTGTTACGTTGCTCCAGTTTTTCCCGCCATCGCGCGTCACTTGGACCAGACCATCATCCGAACCCGTCCAGATAACACCTTGCTGGACTCCGGACTCCATCACCGTAAAGATCGTGCTGTAGTACTCAACGCTGGTGTTGTCTTTCGTGATTGGACCGCCCGAGGAGCCCTGCTTTGATTTATCGTTTCGCGTCAGATCAGGACTGATCACTTCCCAGCTCTGTCCTTCGTTCAGTGAGCGGAAGAGAACATTGCCGCCCGTGTACAGCGTGTTCGCATCATGCGGCGAAAAGAGAATGGGAAAGTTCCATTGAAAGCGATATTTCAAGACATCGGCGCCGGCGCCCATCGGATTGTTCGGATATGGCGACACATCGCGCAGTTGTCCGGTGCGATGGTCCTGACGAGTGATCAGACCTCCATACGAACCGGAAAAAACGATCTGTGAATCTTTCGGCGAGGGCGCAATCCAGCCTGACTCGCCGCCGCCCACGTCGTACCAGTCTCTTTCCGTTAGGCCAAAATTGGTATTGCGGCTGGCGATGCGCACAGTTGAATTGTCCTGCTGCGCACCATAGATGTTGTAAGGGAAATCATTGTCGAGCGCGACACGATAAAACTGCGCGGTCGCCTGGTCCTGCTCGGTCCAGCTCTTGCCGCCGTTGAATGAAACGTTAGCGCCGCCATCATTGCTTTCGATCATGCGACTGGGATCATCCGGCGCGATCCAAAGATCGTGATTGTCGCCGTGCGGCACCGAAATTCCGGTGAAGGTTTTGCCGCCATCGTTCGATTTGTAGAAGCCGGTGTTCAGTACGTAAACCGTATCGGCGTTCTTCGGATCGGCATAAATGCGCGAGTAGTACCAGGCCCGTTGTCGCAGGTTGCGCTGTTCGTTCGTCTTAGTCCAGGTTTTGCCGGCATCGTCGGAACGAAAAACACCGCCATCCTCGGCTTCAATAATTGCCCACAGTCGATCAGGATTCGCCGGAGACACAGTAATGCCGACGATGCCGATCGTGTTTTTCGGCAATCCAGGGTTTCTGGTTATTTCAGCCCAGGTGTCGCCCCCGTCAGTCGACTTGAAAACTCCACTGCCTGTGCCACCGCTCTCGAGCGCCCATGGTTTTCTGTTAACTTCCCAAAACCCGGCGTAAAGAATGTTTGCATTGGTAGGATCGATGATGAGATCGCTGGCGCCGGCCTTGTCGCCACGATAAAAAATCTTCTGCCACGTTTTGCCGCCGTCTTTCGAACGAAATACGCCGCGCTCCGCATTTGACGACCAAACGTGTCCCTGCGCTGCGACGTAAACGATGTCCGGATTCTTAGGGTTCACGCGAATGCGCGAAATCTGCCGCGTGTCTTCGAGACCGGCGCGCTTCCAGGTCTTGCCGGCATCGGTTGATTTGTAAACACCATCGCCGTGCGAGACGTTTCCGCGGATCGGCGACTCTCCCATGCCGACATAAATCGTATTCGGATCGGAATCAGACAAACCGATCGCGCCAACGGACCCAGTGCCAAACACCGAGCCGTCAGTGATCGGTTCCCAGTTGATGCCGCCATCCGTAGTTTTCCATACGCCGCCGCCAGTGCCGCCAAAGTAATAGACCAGCGGCTGTGACATGACGCCGGTGATGGCCGTCGACCGTCCACCGCGAAACGGACCAATCAAACGCCATTGCAGGGCCTTGAAGGGATCGGAATCGTTGGCCGCCGGATTGGCAGTAGCAGTAGGAGTAGGAGTTTCCTGTGCCTGTACCGGAAGGGAAACTGGAAATAGAACGAGCACGAAGAGGACGAGTACACAGGCAGACGCACGACCTTTAGCGGTGCAGGTCTTGAACATTATCGTAGACTCCTTTAACTTTGTCGCATCAGAGCGTTGGCGGTTTGGACCGGACGACAATAGTATCAATTCGCATAGGCTTCTGTCTCGTCCGTGATTTGCCGATGATTTGTTTGATTCGAATCCCTCTGCGCAACATATGACGTCAAGATGAGGAGCCTTATGATCTTTCGCCCGGCGCGATTTGTTTTCGTTCTGACACTCGCTATCACCATCGCTTCCCTCCCCTCTTCGCTTTACGCGCAAGAGACCGGCTCGCCGACACTCGTTACTGACAAGTACTTCGCAGCGATGCAGTGGCGATGCGTCGGCCCGCACCGCGGTGGGCGCGTTCTGGCAGTTTCCGGAGTACACGGCGAGCCCGACACTTTCTACTTCGGCGCGGTTGCCGGCGGCGTTTGGAAAACTACGGACACAGGGCACACCTGGAAACCTATCTTCGATAGCCAGCCCGTCGCTTCGATCGGAGCGCTCGCAGTTTCCATCTCCGATCCCAACATCATTTATGTCGGCACAGGCGAAGCGGACATGCGTTTGGATATCACTTACGGCGCCGGCATGTACAAATCAATCGATGCCGGCAAGACTTGGTCATACATCGGCCTCAGCGATACGCGACAGATCGGGCGCGTCCTGATTGATCCGCAGGATTCCGATGTCGTGTTGGTTGCTGCGCTGGGCCACAGTTTCGGACCAAACGCGGAGCGCGGTGTCTATCGCACGACTGACGGCGGCAAAAACTGGACGCGCGTCCTCACCAAAGATGAAAACACGGGTGCAGTCGATCTTGCCTTTGATCCCGATAATTCGCGCACCGTCTACGCGTCACTCTGGAATGTGCGCCGGCCGCCTTATAACAGCTATCCACCAATTACCGGGCCCGGCGGCGGCATCTACAAATCAACGGACGGCGGCGCAACCTGGAAAGAGATCTCTGGCCACGGCTTGCCGACCGGAACACTTGGGCGGATCGGTCTCGATGTTCCCGCCGGACAACACGGAAAACGCGTCTATGCGCTAATCGACGCCGGCACTTCAAGCGCACTCTACACTTCTTATAACGGCGGCGAAGATTGGACACTCGCAAGCACCGATGCCCGTATCCTGAGTCGCGGTTGGTATTTTGGCGAAGTTCGCAGCGATCCGAAGAACCCTGATCTAGTTTACGTTTCCAATGTCTCGCTTTATCGGTCGACCGACGGCGGCAAAAACTTCAAGGCAATTAGAGGGGCCCCTGGCGGCGACGACTACCATTCGCTTTGGATTGATCCCGAAAATCCGCAACGAATGATTTCAGGCGTGGACCAGGGAACAATTATTACGGTGAACGGCGGCAAGACATGGAGCAGTTGGTACAACCAACCCACCGCGCAGTTTTATCACGTCGCGGTCGACGATCAGTTTCCTTACTGGGTCTACGGCGCGCAACAAGACAGCGGCACGGCGGCAGTTGTGAGCCGCAGCGACTACGGACAGATCACGTTTCGCGATTGGCATCCGATTGGCGCCGGTGAAAGCGGCTACATTCTTCCCGATCCAGCGAATCCGCAGGTTATTTACGGCGGCAGCACCGGTGGAGATCTCTATCGCTTCGATTCGAAGACGGGACAAGTGCAGGACGTGTCGCCTACACCGGTCGCTCTCGGCGTAAAAGTAAAGCAGCGTTATCCGTGGACAACTCCACTCGCGTTCTCACGTCAAGCTCCCTACGCCCTCTATCAATCTTCGCAGTTTCTCATGAAGACCGCTGACGGCGGCAAGAGCTGGAAAGTTATCAGTCCCGATCTCACGCTGCGACCTGGTGAAAAGGAAGAAAGCGCACAAGGCGTGATCTACACAATCGCGAGCTCGCCAGCTGCGGCTGGTACCATTTGGGTGGGCACCGACAACGGGTTGGTCCAGTTAACAAGAAACGACGGCCTGACCTGGACGGACGTTACGCCGCAAGGCTTGCCGCCGTGGAGCATGATCAGTCTCATCGACGCTTCGCCGCATGACGTGTCGACCGCTTACGCGGCAATTGATCGTCACCAGATGGACGACATCACGCCGCACATTTATCGTACGCACGATCTCGGCAAGACCTGGACTGAGATCACAAACGGAATTCCCGCAAACGCCTACGTGCACGCAGTGCGTGAAGATCCGGTTCGCGACGGATTGCTGTTTGCCGCAACCGAACTCGGCGTCTACGTTTCTTTCAATGACGGCGAATTGTGGCAACCACTGCAACTCAATCTGCCCGTCACCCCGGTGCGCGATCTCGTAGTCAAAGGAAACGATCTGGTGATTGCCACGCATGGTCGCTCCTTCTGGATACTCGACGACATTTCGCCGCTGCGGGAATTGAATGCTAAGACTGCCACGGAGCCTGTGCATTTGTTTCGTCCGGCAACGGCGATTCGAATTCGCAAGAACGAAGGCCATGACACTCCGCTGCAACCGGAAACGCCGGCGGGGAAAAATCCTCCGGCGGGCGCAATCATTGATTACAGTTTGCAGTCGGTTTCGCAGGGAGAAGTGACGCTCGAAATCATCGACAGCAACGGTGTCCTGATTAGAAAATATTCGAGCAACGATGCACAACGAAAACCAGACGAGTCGCAGTCGTTTCCCACCTATTGGTTCAACCCGCCCGCGCCGCTCTCAAAGAAAATCGGACTAAATCGTTTCGTTTGGGATTTGCGCTACGAACGGCCGCAGGCGCTACGCTATGGCTACAGCATTGCAGCCGCGTTTGGTGAAGATGCGATTATGCAGCCGGAAGGGCCTCTGGTTCTGCCGGGATTATATCGGGTGATGTTGTCGGTCGAAGGAAAAAACTACACGTCGCTTTTCCTGGTAACAATGGATCCGCGCGTGCGAGTCTCTCCGCTCGCTCTGAATCAACAACTTGCCCTCGAAATGAAGATCAGTGACGGCTTGCGACAGAGCTTTGACGCTGTGCGACAGATCAACGACTTGCGCGCACAGTTGAAGGACGTGCAAAGGAAACTAAAGACCGACGCAAGTGCTAGAGCCATACTCGATGCTATTGACGCGCTGGACAAGAAAGCGGCTGCACTTGTCGCGGTCGAGCAAACGTATCCGCCGGTTGGCATCGTTTCTGCGGCCTCATTGAATGGCGCGCTCGGTTCACTACTCTCTCAGGTAGACAGCTCCGACGCGGCACCGACGGCGCAGGCCGCCAGCGCATACGGCACGTATAGAAAACTGGTCGATCAGCAACTTGCGAAGTGGGCGGCGTTGAAAGCGAAAGACGTAGCCGCAGTGAATCTGCTACTGCAGCAAGTGCAGCTGCCGCCGCTGACGATTGAGGACTAATTAACGTTGCAGCTTTGTCGCCTGATGCGCGGAAGGTCTCTGACCTTCCGTTAAGCTGTAATAGCATCGAGGCTGCGCCCCAACGTCCAGAGCGGAGCCCGAAAGGGAAACTGGAAGCTGGCACGGTGGGGCATAGGCACCGCCGCACATCAGACGGCAAAGCCGTAACACTCGCGCTATGCTTATCGGTACAATCCAACAAATCTGGCGCTACCCGGTGAAGTCGATGGCCGGCGAAAAACTATCCGACTGCACAGTTGGCACGCTCGGCTTGCCCGGCGATCGCGGTTGGGCGGTCAGAGATGAAGAGAAGAGCGAAATTAAGACGGGCACGCGTATCCCGCTGTTGATGCAATGCGCGTCGCGATATCTGGAAGAACCGAGCGACGAAAATATCCCGCACGTGAACATTACTCTTCCCGATGGCTCGATCATTGCGAGTAATGACTCGAAGATTGATACGAAGCTCTCCGCCGTGCTGGGAAAGCGAGTGAAGTTGTGGCCGCGCCAGCCGGCGACAAATAAAGAACACTATCGTCGTCCTGGCGTTGCCGCGCGATTGATTGCACCTTTCGTAGACGTTCCCGGGTTTCGCGCGCTGCTGCCGGCGCTGACGAAACTTCCCAGCATCGACGCCAGCTTGCGCGCCGGCTTCAGTCGCACTGCTGACGAGCCCGTGCCTGACATCTCAAATTTTCCGAAGGAACTTTTCCTGTTCACGTCTCCACTCGGTACTTACTTCGACGCCTTTCCAATTCACGTGTTGACCACCGCTTCACTGGCGGTAATGTCGCAAGCGAATCCGGCGGCGGATTGGGACCTGCGCAGGTTTCGTCCGAACTTCTTCGTCGACACCGTCGCTCGACTTGAGGGACTTGTCGAATCAGAGTGGGCGGGTAGAACTTTGCGCATTGGGTCCGTCGAGGTGAAGTGCGAAATCCAGGCGGTGCGTTGCGGGATGACGACGAACGCACAGAAGGAACTACCTAAAGACAATTCAGTACTGCGCACGATCGTCAAGGAGGGGAAACAGAATCTGGGTGTCTACGCGAGCGTGATCAGCAATGGTCGGGTATCAGAAGGTGATCAAGTTGAGCTGCTTTAGACAGGCTGAGGTTGTTCATAGCCAGGAGCGGAGATCGTAAACCGTACTCATGAAGTTCAGAGCTCAACCTTTAAGGTTGCTGTTTGATAACGAACAAGCTAGAGCTTAGACTCTGAACTGCTGACGCGTGAAAAGTTCTACGCTAGAACAGCTCCGCCAGCGCTTCCTCGACTGACTTCACACCGACAACGTGCACGCCCAGCAAACGCTCCAAGCCAGACTTGTTCGACCCTGGCATCACAATCTTCTTAAACCCCAGCGCCTGCGCTTCGCGCGCCCGCACCACCGCTTGCGTCGTGCCGCGCACTTCGCCGGTCAGACCAACTTCACCAAAAACAGTCGTATGCGGATCAATCGGCACGTTCTTGAAACTTGAAGTGATCGCTGCAACGACCCCAAGATCCACCGCCGGCTCGTCTACTTCCAGGCCACCCGCGATGTTGACGAAGACGTCGTCGCCCGACATCTGCAAGCCGAGTCGCTTTTCGAGCATCGCCATTAAGAGCGCCACGCGACCTTGATCTACACCCTGCGTCATGCGCCGGCCCGTTCCGTATTTCGTTTCTGAGACCAGCGCCTGAATCTCGACCAGCAGCGGCCTGGTGCCTTCCATGCAAGCCGTGACAACCGAACCGGCAACGTTTTGTGGTCGTTCCTGCAAAAACATCTGCGAGGGGTTCGCCACCGGGATGAGCCCGGCTCCGGTCATTTCAAACACCCCGATTTCATTGGCGGCGCCGAAACGGTTCTTAACGGCGCGGACAATGCGGTGGTTGTGATGGCGCTCGCCTTCGAAGTACAAAACGGTGTCGACGATGTGTTCGAGCGCTTTCGGACCGGCAATCGATCCATCTTTGGTGATGTGGCCGATCAGGAAAACTGGAATGGTCCGATTCTTCGCCAGCAGGAGAAACTGGTGAGCCGCTTCCCTCACCTGCGACACCGAACCCGGCGCCGACTCGATCATCGCTGAGAAAACTGTCTGGATGGAATCGACCACAATGGCGGACGGATTAAGACGTTCAACCTCATGAAAAATGTTTTCGAGATTGGTCTCGGGCAACAGGAACAGGTTCTTGGCTTCGATCCGCAACCGCTCGCCACGCAGTTTGATCTGTCGCTCCGACTCTTCTCCTGAAACATACAGCACCGCGCCACTGCCGACGCTTAAGCGATCTGCGACTTGAAGCATCAACGTGCTCTTCCCGATTCCCGGATCTCCACCGATCAGCACCAACGTTCCCGGAACCAGCCCGCCACCGAGCACGCGGTCGAATTCAGTTACTCCTGACGAGATCCGCGTCTCGTCCTGCGATTCGATCTCCGAATAGGCAACCGCAGATACTTCGCGGAGTTTGAAACCGCCTCGAGTTGCCCCTTTCTTTGTATTTCGCTCACGCTCTTCAACGAGCGAATTCCATTCGCCGCACTCGGGACATTTTCCCAGCCACTTGCGCGACTGATGCCCGCAATTCTGACAGGCAAAGACTGTTTCGGTTTTTTTCATTACAAAAGCGTCTTTACGTTTTCGGTGGGGCGACCCAGCACCGCGCGCTTGCCGCGTTCGACAATTGGTCGCTGAATCAAATCCGGATGCTTGATCATCAGCGAAACGATTTCGTCGTCCGTGAACAATCCCTTGCCTAAACCCAGCTCCCGATAGATCGGTTCATTGGTTCGCAAGATATCTCGTGGCGTCAGCTTCATCTTACCGAGCAGCTCAACCAGCTTGCCCCTTGTAAGTGCTTCGTTGTAGTAGTTGACCTTCTCAAACGGTACGCCACTCTCCCGGAGCAGCTTGTCCATTTCACGACACTTCGTTCAAGTTGGTTTTTCGTAAATCGTGATCTTGTCGCTCATACTTTCCGATCTCTGGTTCTTGGTTTTTGGACTTTGGTCTTAGGTCTTTGCCTTGGGTCGAGCGTAATTGAAACTCATCTCGGTGAATTGATTTCCAAAGACCAAAGCCCAAAGACCCAAGACCGTTTATGGAAATATTCCCCGCACTCGCGTTGCTTCTGCCACGCGATCCACCGCGAGTATGTACGCCCCTGTTCGCATGTCCGTGTCGTAGCGTTGCGCGGTTGCATAAACTGAACTGAAGGCCGTACGCATTGCCTGCTCCAGGGTGTCGTTGATCTGCTTCTCCGACCAGAAGAACGAATACTGATCCTGCACCCATTCGTAGTAGCTCACGGTGACGCCACCTGCGTTCGCAAGAATATCGGGAATGAGAAACACGCCTTGGTCCGCCAACACTCGATCGGCGCCCGGTGTCGTCGGGCCATTGGCCAGCTCGGCGATGATCTTCGCCTTCACCTGTCCGACGTTTGCTAAGGTGATCGCATTCTCGAGTGCCGAAGGCAGCAGAATGTCGCACTCAATGCCGACGATATCTTCCGGCGAGATCGCTTTCGTTCCAGGTAGTCCGGATAGTGATTTAGTCTCAGCCTTGTGACGCAGAGCTGCTTGCACGTCGATACCGCCTTCAGCGTACAGCCCGGCTTTCGAGTCGCAAGCAGCCACCACTTTCGCGCCGTCCGCGGCAACGAGGCGCGCGATGTTTGCGCCGGCATTGCCAAAGCCGTGAACCGCGACCCGCGCGCCTTTGAGATTGATGCCCTTCACCTTGCAAGCCTCACGCAACGCATAGAGACAGCCGCGGGCAGTCGCTTCCGCGCGCCCGAGTGAACCGCCGAGCGAGATAGGTTTTCCAGTGACGACGCCCAGTTCCGTATGGCCACGTATCATCGAGATGGTATCCATGATCCAGGCCATCGTTTGTTCGTCCGTATAGACGTCCGGAGCCGGGATATCACGATCGGGCCCAATGATGGGGGCTATCTCAAACGCATAGCGGCGCGTCAGTCGCTCCAACTCACTTCTGGAGAGGCTCTTCGGATCGCAAATAACTCCGCCTTTGCCACCGCCATAAGGAATGCCAACCGTCGCGCACTTCCAGGTCATCCACGAGGCCAGCGCTTTCACTTCATCGAGCGTCACGTTTGGGTGATAGCGGATGCCGCCTTTGCAGGGACCGCGCGCGATATTGTGCTGCACCCGGTAACCTTCGAAGACCTGCACGTCGCCGCCGTCCATCTTTACCGGAATTGAGACTATCAACTGCCGCTTGGGACTGCTCAAGACCGCGCGGGTAGACGCGTCGAGGTCCAGGTAGTCGGCAGCGCGATTGAATTGTTGTTTGGCAATTTCAAACGGGTTGAGTTCTTCCGCGAGGGCCTCCCTGGTCGCCATTTTGTTGTTCTCCTGAAATGGGGTTTGAAAGCGAGCTAATCGTATCAGCCACGAGTCTCAAGTCCCAAGTCGGAAGTTTCGAGTTTCAAGTTCCGAGTTTCGAGTTCGCTTCAGCTTGGCTCAAGGGCTTCGAACTTGAAACTCAAAACTCGGAACTTCTGCCCGCGGCCGGAGTCTAATTGTTACCGAGCAAGCTCGGGGGCCCGAATGGCACCGGCGACGTTATTCAGATAGGAGAAACCCATGTTCAATAACCTGATTGAATCGAGTTCACACGCACGCGAATTCAAACGCCGCGGTTCGTTTGTTCTCTTTACTACGGCCACTTATGTGCTGCTCTTCATCATCGCCGGTGTGGCCAGCATCTACGCTTACGACGCGCGGCTCGATGATCAAAACCTTGAATTCGTAACGATGCTGAATCCGGTTGACCTGCCCCCGGCACCAGCGTCCGTCTCGCACACGCCGCCGTCAAGAGACAGTGTCAACAGGCCAAACGTGGCGGTGCGCGAAGTCGCGATCGCGACCGTCAACCATCCCGAGATCGTGCCGGAAACTACTTCTGCCGTTCCAAGTAAGAACCCACCGGTTCCCGAGGGCGCGCCCTATGTCATTGGGGATCACAATTCAGATCCAGTTGGGCCGGTAGGAAATGGCCACCCTGGAATCGACGGCACTGGTCCGGGAAATGGAGTCGGCCCGGCGGTGGTGGAAATCGTCACGCCGCCACCACCGCAGCCACCGGTTGTCAAACCGGTGCCGAAAGTGGTCAGCAAGGGCCCGATCACTGGATTCGCAATCTTGTTGCCAAAGCCACTTTATCCTCAGGTGGCCAAGCAGGCGGGAGCACACGGTGCAGTAAACGTGCAGGTGTTGGTCGACGAAACTGGAAAGGTAATTTCGGCGAAAGCGGTTTCGGGTCACCCATTGCTCCTGGTTGCAGCCCAGCAGGCGGCCCTTGGCGCTCGTTTTTCACCGACACGACTCGGCGAACAGGCGGTGAAAGTTTCCGGAGTAATTACATACAACTTCGTACTGCAGTAGGCGTGTGTCGGATTGCTGTCGTACAGAATCATTCCAGCGTTCCCTACCGAAACAAAGAGGTACGCAGACCATCGTGGCCCGCGTACCTCTCCTGCCATAACAAAGGCTTCTGATCCTAACGGCGGATAACGCCGCGACCGCCGCCGGTCATTACTTCTTTTCCGTTCTGATTGCGGCACACCCAGATTGAATTTAGTTTGAAATACTTTTCCTGTGGCTCCAGTTCGGTGACCGTGACTTCGCAGGTGACAGTATCGCCAACAAACACCGGACGGTGAAAGGCAAAGGTCATTTCGCTGGCGATTAGATTGATGTCGCCGCCAATCTTGGTTGGCAACGTGGCGGTGAGTAATCCGTGAGCCATGAGGCGCCCTTTTTCGTCAGGCACTAAATGATGTTCGCCCTGGTCCCCGGAGATCTGCGCGAAGAGACGAATGTCTTCTTCGGTAAAAGTGCGTTGCCAGGAAATCTTGTCGCCAACCTGCATCGTGCAGCCTCAACCACGCGCTGAAGTTTAGTATCGCTCCAGGTCTTTCCCGACGCGCACCTCGCCGGTAAATCCGCCGGCCCTTACGCCGGCGAGAAGATCATCGTTGCTGGAGCCCATCCGAATAATATGAGTGAGTACTAATAACTTCGGTTTCGCGCGCGCAGCGAGCGCCCCAAGTTCAAGATCGGAAGTATGAAACTCGCGCATGTACTGCGGCCAATACTTCCCGCCCGGTCGCTTCTCCGGCGCGAGGTGAAGCGGGGAGTAAACTTCATGAACCAAAACATCAACGTCGCGCGAGGCACGCACAAGCGCGTCGCTGGGGCGCGTGTCGCCGGAGATCACGATCGACCGATCTGGTGTGTCGATGCGATAGGCATAGGCTTCTTTCCAGCTCCCGTGAGGCACCGGAATCGCAGAAATTCGAACACCGTCACGATCGTAAACCAAACCTGATTTGATCTCATGAACCTTGACGCGGTAACCGCCTGCCACTTCGCGTTCAAGTCCATTGGTGCGAATTTTAATGTCCTCCGCGTAAGCAGCGAGCAGATGCGCGGTCATCGCCCGAAGGCCATGCGGACCGTAAACCGGCAGGGGTGAAACGCGCTGCATAATCCAGGAGGTCAAAATCAAATCTGCGTAACCCAGCGTGTGATCGCTATGAAGGTGGGTGATAAAAATGGCTTCCGGCCCGCTGATGGGAAGTGCCGCGGCATTGACCCGCCGCATCACGCCGGCACCGGCATCAAACAAAAATACGCGTTTGCCGACGACTATTGCGGTCGCTGGACCCGAGGCATTTGGATCAGGAAAGGGTGTACCGGTCCCAAGCAGGATGACCTGCGTCGCCTCTGCCGGCTGCGCGACAACGGAAAACAGTGGCAGCAGCAAGACTGTGCAGAGGATTGCCAGGCGTAGAAAAAACTTGTTCTTAAGCATCGGTTCCACTAGTGCTCATTTCCCACAATCTTCTGCCCATTCAGTGCCATTCTCAACACGTGGTTGCGCGCCGCGATGAAAAGTTCGTTCTTGTCGTTGAACACCATTCCGAAGGCTATGCCGTCCGGCTTGAACACTGCAACGTAACGGCCGCTGTTATCGAACACCTGGACGCCTTTTATGTCGCTCACGTAAACAAGGCCGTGTCCGTCAACGGCGATAGATTGCGCCGCGCGAAATTGTCCGGCTTGCTCACCTTCGTCGCCAAAGCGTGTGATGAACTTCCCTTCCGGAGAAAACTTGAAGACCGCATTGCTGAACGTACCGAGCGCATAGACGTTTCCTAAACCGTCGACGGCGAGGTGTGTATCAAGCTCTGACTCGTCAGTCACTGAGCTAATTGCCGCGCGAATAGTTCGCACGACCTTGCCCGTGGTATCGAAGCGCACAATGTCATCGCGGTTCCCGTACCAAGCGGCGATCAGTCCCCCATCCGCGGTAACAAAAACATCATCAAAGCCCCAGCCACCTGCATATGCCATTTGACCGATCAGGTTTCCCGTTTGTCCGTCGTGACGAGAAATCTTGCCGCTCTGAACTACGTACACAACGCCATTACGATCCGCGGCCAACCCGGTTAACGGCATCTTCGGATCAACCATCCACTGCGTTAGAAACTTACCCTCCGGATCGAACACCTGAATTCGTCCACCGCTGTATTCGCCAACATAGATTTTTCCCGAGCCATCAACGCCGATGGCGCGGGCGTCCTTGAACATTCCCGGACCAATTCCCTCTGAACCAAACTTGAGAGTCGTGTTAGCAAATGCGTTGGGATCGGATTTTCCACCGAGCGCGGTCGGACCTTTTCCTGGCCGCGTGGTAGTCACAGCAGAACGGAGGCCGTTTCGCACCGAAACAAAAACTCCACCAATAGCGATCATTGCGACAATGACGCCAATCACCGGAATCAGGACAATCCACTTGGTGGCTTTCGATCCGGTATTTCGCAAGTCGATCGTCACTTGCGAAATGACCTGGGCCGGGCGTCCTCGCATTTCATCAGGAACCGAAAGCGTGCTGTTGCAATAGGGACAGCGAACGCTCGGGTCTGCGCCCATCAAAACTGGTTCGTAGTTCACCGGCGCGCCACACTTGGGGCAATCAAAAGTTTTCAGCATCTCCCACTTTCTTCCTTTTGCTCCTGCCACTTGCCGAGTGTCTTACCATCCCATGCGTTCGCGCAGAGAAGTAATCTGAGCGACATGATGCTGACCGTGCCAGGCGTAGAGCGCAACGTTCTTTTCCAAACTGACAGTGCCAAGTTCAGGATGAAGAAACGTGCGTTGAAAATCTTCCGGCTTTAAGGATCGCAGGAACCACACCCAACGAGCGTGAAGCGCGTCGAGCAGATTAAGCGAAAGCGCTATCGGCGCCTGGCGTGCGTCGTCAAGCTTTGCCCAACGATCTTCGAAGTAAGGCTTGATGGTTGGTTCTTCTTCAGTAAGGGCCAGCTTAAAGCGGATGTAAGAAGTCAAATGACTTTCCGGCACGTGATGCACGACCTGGCGGACAGTCCAGCCTTCGGGTCGATAAGGAGTATCAAGTTGTTGCTCATTCAAACCGGCAACGGCTGCACGCATGTGCGCTGGCGCTTCCTCAATCTTAAGAATGGCGGCCTGTCGCTCTTCATCATCTAGTTGCCCGTCGAAATTGAATTTGCCGAGGGGGTAGCGCAGATCCATTTGCACCTCCGGGTTGTGTCTGGTCAGGGGTTCAGCTTATTCTCGCGCGGCTATTCTATAAGCTTAGCTTTAATCGCCACAACTATGAGCGAAACAGCAGACGTCGTAATTATCGGGAGCGGCATTGTCGGCTCGAGCGTGGCCTACCATCTCGCCGAGCAAGGCTGCACCAACGTGCTGGTGATCGAACGGGAAGCGCATCAGGGCAAAGGCTCAACTGGAAAGAGCATGGGCGGCGTGCGCGCACAGTTTTCCACGCCGGTAAACATTCAGATGTCGCGCTACTCGATCGACTTCTTCTCGCGTTTCGATGAAGTGGTTGGTCACCCGGCGGACTATCGCGCACACGGCTATTTGTTCTGCGCCACAAGCGAACGCCATCTCGAGTATCTCCAAACGAACCGCGAGCGTCAGCTCGCACTGGGTGTCAAGAACGTGGAACTGGTCTCGCGAGCAGACATCACCAAATTTGTGCCGCAGCTGCGCGTCGACGACATCCTCGGCGGCACTTTCTGCCAGACGGACGGCTTCGTCGATCCGCACAGTGTGATGATGGGTTTCATGCTGAAGGCGCGTGAGCGCGGTGTAAGACTCTGGCTTGACACTCAAGTGACCGGAATTGACACTAACGCGAATAGCCGCATCACCGGTGTGACGACAACGCGCGGCCGTGTTTCCACCAGCATCGTCGTCAACGCCGCGGGTCCCTGGGCAGCCGAAGTCGCGCGCCTCGCCGGCGCCGATCTGCCCGTCGAGCCATTGCGACGTCAACTCGTTCCCACCGAACCATTCGACGGTTTGCCGCAACGTTTTCCGATGGTCATCGACATGTCCACCGGATTCCACTTCCGGCGCGAAGGGAAAGGAATTCTGTTGGCGTGGAACGATCCGGAAGAGACACCCGGATTCAAGACTGACTTTGATCCTGCCTTTGTGGAAAAGATCCTGACGCGCGCCGCCGGCCGCGTGCCAAGCCTGGCTGAAGCGGAAGTGAACCCACGTCGGGCCTGGGCGGGTCTTTATGAAATGACGCCCGACCATCATGCCATCATCGGCCCGGCGCCAAACGTCGCGGGTTTGTATTTCGTTAATGGCTTCAGCGGCCACGGCGTGATGCACTCTCCAGCGTCAGGCCGCCTCGCTGCCGACCTAATCCTCCGCGGCCGGTCAGATCTCATCGACGCATCAGAACTGAGCGTCGATCGCTTCGCGCAAGGTAGAATGTTGGAGGAAACCGCCGTGCTCTGAGAGCAGCTCTACAGGAAAAACAATGAGACAAATCCAATTCGCTTTCTTAACTCTAATTCTGCTGGTCGGATTCACGCCGGCGATTTACGCAAACAAAGCTAATGCAATGGTCGTTAGTACAACGTGGCTGGCAGCGCATCTTAAAGACGACTCGCTCGTCTTGCTGCAGGTTGGCGAGAAGGATGAATACACTGCCGCGCACATTCCCGGCGCGCAGTTCATCGCGCTGGCTGATATCTCAACGCCCCGTGGCGAGGGCCTGGCGCTGGAGCTTCCGGCTCTCAGTCAACTAAAAGCAACGTTTGAGAAGCTGGGAGTCGCGGACAAATCCCGCATCGTGATTTATTTCAGTCGGGACTGGGTCACCCCAACCGCGCGCGTCTTTTTCACGTTGGACTATCTGGGGCTCGGAGATCGTACTTCGATACTCGACGGCGGACTGCCGGCCTGGCGCGCCGAGAGACGACCGGTGACAAATGAAGTGCAGACGCCTACCGCGAAAACATTCACGCCACATCCCAGACAAAAACTCATCGTCGATGCAGCCTGGGTAAGTGCTAACCTGAACAAGCCGGGGGTAATGATCCTTGATGCCCGAGCCGCCAAGTTTTATACCGGCGAGGAAGTTGGGCGCATGCCGCGGGGCGGTCATATTCCGGGAGCGAAGAGCATTCCATTCTCGAGCCTGGTGGAAGACGCAGACAACAAGTTCAAGAGCATCGAGACGCTGCGCCAACTCTTTTCGACCGCAGGCGTGAAGAAAAGAGACAGCGTGACAACCTATTGCCACATCGGCCAGCAGGCGAGTTTGCTTTACTTCGTCGCTCGCTACCTCGGCTACGACGCACATCTCTACGACGGTTCATTTGAAGACTGGAGCCACCGGCCAGAGCTGCCGGTTGAAAAGTCAAACGATACTAGAACTCACTGACCTAAATTCAAATCAAGAGCTGTTCGATCTTATTTCGTCTGCAGCCATGCGCTGATCGTATCCATGGCCGACGCATAGACCTGCTCTTGCGGGAGGCCGAGGCTCTTGGGAACTTTCAACGAGTGGTCGCCGCCTTCGACGACGTGGAGCGTTGGGTTGAGATGATGCTTCTTGAACACGGCGCGCAACTCTTCGGGTGTGCCGAAGGTGTCGCGCGAGCCTTGCACGAAGAGCATGGGCGCTTTGATCTCTGGAAGGTGTGCGTCGCGAAGTTTGTCGGGCCGGCCGGGTGGATGAAGTGGGTAGCCGAGAAAAACCAGGGCCGCGATTTCAGCCACGGTCTCCGGCTGAGCGGCAACCTGCGAAGCGATGCGTCCGCCCATTGATTTACCGCCGATTGCCAACCGGTTCGCTCTTAATTTCTTGTGATTGGTCGCAGCTTGGATCACGCTGCCATAGCACGCTTCCAGCTTCGCTTTCGGATCAGGTACATGACGCGCTTGCTCCATGTACACAAAATTGAAAGTCAATACGTCCATACCACGCTGAGCCATCCCGCTTGCGAACAGACTCATGAACGGATGTAACTGGCCGGCGCCGGCGCCGTGACCAAGGATCAGGGTTATGCCAACGCGCGATTTCTTTGGCGCAGGATAAAATAACGCAGCTACGCGATCGCGTTCGTTGGCAGTAACTGTGAGTTTCTCTGGTTCCATAATGATCGCTCGTGTTCGTTCACTCGTTATTCAGGCAGCGGTGACAAGCCCGCCTTTTCAATCTTAGAGATTCTCTACTTTGCTCGGCAGCGCCATCATTGAAGGGCCTGCAATCAGGGATTAGAGTCAACGGAGCTGGCTAGACATAAACTCGCGGCACGCGGTCGCTGATACCGCACGTGATTTCGTACGAAAGTGTTCCTGCGGTCTTCGCAATTTCTTCTGCAGTTACGGAAAGATCGCCTTCCCGGCCCATGAGTATAACCTGGTCTTCGGTTTGCACATCGGGCACGTTGGTAACATCGATTAGCGTTAGATCCATTGAGATGCGGCCGATGACGGTCGCGTAAACTCCGCGAATGATCGCGTGGCCGCGATTGGACAACGCGCGCATGTAACCGTCGTCATAGCCAATCGGAATCGTCGCGACAAGTGTTTTTCGCGAAGCCTCAAAAGTGCAGCCGTAGCCGACTGTTTCTCCCTGCGGCACCCACTTGAGCAATGTGATGCGCGAGTGAAGCGACATCACCGGCTGCAGATTTACGTAGCGATCTTCCGGCGCGAGCGTGTCGCGCCAGAGGCCATACAGCACTCCGCCGGGACGAACCATGTTGCCCCGAGCGGCCGGCTGACCAAACACAGCCGCAGAATTCGCGAGGTGTTGATACGTCGGTTCAAGACCATGCTCACGAAAAGCAGCAACAGAATTTTCGAAGCGTCGGATTTGATCGTCGGTCAGTGGACCACATGACGGTTCGTCTGCTGCAGCGAAGTGGCTCAGCAAACCATCGACGCGGATGTTCCTGAAATTCTTGACCGCGGCGGCGAACTCGACCACGTTGTCGAAGCGAACACCCAAACGTCCCATGCCCGTATCAATTTTCACGTGCACATCAGCGACTACGCCACGTTCGCGTGCGGCGCGATCAAACGCTTCGATCATGTCGAGACGGTAAACCACCGGAGTTAGTTTTTGTTGCAGGCAGGCATTTTCTTGTCCGCTCCAGAAGCCGGCGAGACAGAGGACGGGCTTACTGATGCCGGCATTCCGAAGTTCAATTCCCTCCTCCGGCAACGCCACCCCAAACCAATCTGCGCCTTCATGTTGCAAACGTCGGGCGCACTCGACTGCACCGTGTCCGTACGCGTTGGCCTTCACCACCCCCATCACGTTTACAGCGGACCCTACCTTGGCTTTGACGATACGAAAATTGGCAGCCAGCGCCTCGAGATCAATCTCCGTCCACGTGGGACGCTGGCCGGCAGGATCAATCCGTCTAATTTCAGTCATAGCCGTAGTGCACTCGTTAATTAGAATCTTCACAAACAAACAGGAAACTCGTTCAAGACAACAGTCTAACTTACATGCATAAAAAGAAGAGTCCCGAGTGGGGCAGGAAAGATTGTTTCGTGGTGCTGGGATTGTTACTGGCCGAAGGACATTCCTCGCGGAATTCATCACTCTCTAATGAGTTTTATCTTTTTGATCCCGACTCTTACCGTATCACTAGCATGGAGCTTGTCCGGGACGACCAATGACAAAACAATTGCTCCTCCGGATTTCACTTTGCCCTGAGTTGCTACAATAAACCTCCCGGGGTTATCTGAAGGGTAGAGGCTGAAGCTTCCCAAATGAGTTTTCTCATTATTCTTGTCTCGATAATCGACTTGAAAGATGACGGTGTAGCTCTTGGGATTCACTACTTCAGCCACTTCCACCTGCACAAATTTGTAGCCTTCAACATCCTCCAATTTCGGGTCAATCGGTTGCACGATGCTTGGCTCTTTCAGGTCAAGGTATTGCAACTTCTCCGCGCTACTAATACCGCTACTGTTGCCACTGTTGCTATTGTTGCTGTTAACCAAATCCAATGTCTTACTCGAACACGATGTTGCCAGGATAATAGTAAAGCAGGTGCAACGACATGCCATTTTGACCAAATTGATCATGATAAAGAAGCGATGCCAATTCAGGTGAGCGGGATGCCTCGCGGGTTTAATTGACATCCGCCGGCGTGGCGTGAGGCTCCTTACACAAGGTTCAGAAGCTGTCACGCCTGCCGGCTGAAGGTTCCTATTCCGCTGGCGGATTAACTATCACGGGCGTTGTTATGATCTCAATTTTCTCCAGTAACAATTGAGTGTCCGCCTTTTCAAACTGGCCCGAGTAAGGCACCGGGACCAATTGGATTGAAAGCGGAGCTTCGGCCCTGATTGCTTGAGTTCTGTTTAGCCGTTGCAAAGTGTTGGTGATATTTACCAGGAACTTGGGCTGATGCCTATGCTCACCCGCGGGAGCATTCGGTTCTGCAGTTCCAAAAAAAGAGAAGCTGCCGGCGTAATGCGGATCAGTTGTTGGAGTGTTGCTGTTGGCGTTTGGCAGGTTGACGTATACGCGAACATAAAAATCGCTGGAAGGCGGCACTTGCGCATATTCGATACTCACGAACACCTTATCCCTGGCCGCCTCGGCGTTGACAATACTGGCAAAGTCGTTGGTAGAGAGTTTGGTTTCCTTTGACAACGGCCTCGCAATGCTAACGGCAGCCTTGTCTGCAAGTCGCACTCGTTGTTTGATTTCAAACCTGACGTTTGCTCCTGCTTTGAGTCGGCTCTCAAGTTTCTGAAATTCGGCCTTACTGGGTTCCGCTTTCGCCGGCGAACTGCCGATCGCACTGCTTTCGTATTGATAGCTAAGCAAAGGTAGAAGAATGGTAACCGCTGCGGTCATGCTGTTCGGATTTCCATCGGCATCGACAAAATGAGTATTTGGATGATTCAGCCAGGTTGAGTCGTTGGTGTTGTTGTTTCCCATCTCTATGTTCCATTTTGCCCAACAGTAGTCAACCATGCAGTGATGCATCCAGAAAAGCGGATCCCGCGCGGAAGCATAGCCGCCGAACGTCCCACCAATGTACGAGTGAACATTATTGTGCGGCGTGCCTTCTACCTGGGACCCGAAAGTGAAAAAATTGGTGTCCGCGAAAATAGGATTCAATTCAGCAGTGGTTGTCGACGTCGAACCACTCATGCTGGTCCGGTTTCGCGCGAGAAACAGTGAACTGCTTGGGTCGAGAAATGCGGAATGAATAGCAGGGTCTTGGTTCCAGTTCCAATAGGGCAAGCCAAACTTGGGTTTATTGGTTAACTTCTGGATAATTCTTTCAAAATTCACCAGGTACGCGCGGTGCCAATCAAAGAAATGATCAGTGCTGTGCTCGCAGAAATTAAAGTGTGCGGGGATTCCATGTATTGTTGCCTGATTTAGCCAACTACGTTGGTCACCGGGATTACTAGTGTCCAGGTTTTTCATCAGCGTCACGGCCTGCCTGTACGTATCAATGTCAGCATCTACTTCCGGGGAGCCACTTCTCAAGCGGCGTCGTATGGGCCGGTTCTTGATGTCCTCGATTATTTTCTCGCAGCCGCCGAAAGTGCCCATTATCAGGCCGAGACTTACAAAGCCAAGACCCTTAATGAAGATGCGTCTGCCGAAACCATTTGAAGAAGCTGAATCATCCGTAAGATTTGAGGTAAAGAGATCTTCCATGATTTTTCCTTTGGCCGTCCTTTCGGATTCAGGCTGGAGTGATTAAGTCAGGATTTACGAACATAACGGTGGATCAAGCGAGCGTTCGAGGATGGCCCGTGAGAATCAGCACCTCAATATTCAGCGGCACAATATTCCCGCCAACAGCAAAAGTCAACGATATTTTTTGTTAGATTATGGTACGGAGGTCGAGGCCCGCAACTTCAGCAGTGGACCTGATTTGCCGCAGCTTTAGCGGCCACTGGTCTATTCGCCGCGGTAGAGATTATCAAACCGCATACTTGATGGAGTGAAGCGAAGTCTCACCGTGTCAGTGGGGCCGTTGCGCTGCTTGGCAATGATCAACTCAGCGACGTTCTTCTCATCGTCAGGCAAACTCTCACGCTCTTCTGGAGTCTTGTAGATCTCCGGACGATAGATAAATGCCACCAGGTCCGCGTCCTGCTCCAGCGCGCCTGATTCACGCAGGTCTGCGAGTTGCGGCCGGTGATCGGAACGCGCCTCGGGAGCGCGCGAAAGTTGCGAAAGGGCGACCAGCGGCACGTTCAACTCTTTGGCGAGGCCTTTCAGTTCGCGCGAAATCTGCGACACTTCCTGTTGTCGCGACTCGGTACGCTTCGCAGAGCCACTCATCAACTGCAGGTAGTCGACCACGATCAGATCGAGACGCTTTTGTTCTGCGGCGAGGCGACGCGCCTTCGCACGCATTTCAAGCACGGTGATGCCGGCAGAGTCGTCGAGAAATATTTTTGTGTCTGAAAGTGTGATTAACGATTTGCCCAGCTGCGTCCATTCGGCGCGCGACAGAAAACCATTGCGGAATCGTTGAGCATCGATGTTCGCTTGGGAACAAAGCATTCGCATTACCAGCGCTTCCTTCGACATTTCGAGGGAAAACATTCCCACCACCGCGCCGGGAACATGGATGGCGGCGTTTTCCGCCAGCATCAATGCGAAACTGGTCTTTCCCATCGAAGGCCGCGCGGCCACGATTATTAAATCCTGTCGTTGCAGACCGGAGGTCAGCGTATCGAGATCTGCGAAGCCGGTGGTTAGTCCCGTTAAGACCGACGATCGGCCTTCCATCTCTTGGATTTTTTCCAGCAGATCCTGCGCTATCGGCTTGACGTGGACGAAACCCTGGCGCAGACGTTCATCAGCCAGCTCAAAAATCGCGCGCTCGGCATGATCGAGAATGAGTTCCGGTTCATCTTCCTGTTCGAGGGCCTCCTGCGTAATCTTGTTCGCCGATCTAATCAGCTGGCGCAGCATCGATTTTCCGCGAACAACCTTCGCGTAGTGTGCGATGTTGGTCGAGTGTGGCAGACCGTAGGTGAGATTTGTGATGAAGCTGATACCGCCGACCGACTCCAAGGCATTCTCTTTCTTGAGTTCTTCACCAATTAGAATGGGATTAATCTCGCCGCCACGTTCGAAGAGCGCCGTCATCGCCACGAAGATGCGCCGGTGCGAGGGCACATAAAAATCCTCGGGCCGCAGCAGTTCGATTGCCTGGCTGATGAGACCGTTGTCGAGAATGATGCCGCCGAGTATCGCGCGCTCAGCTTCTGAGCTGTTTGGCAGCGAGCGCTCGAGCGATTGCTCGCGAATGGGATCAGGAGTGGCCATGTTAGAAGATCTTCTTACAGAAATGGAACGACGCTGTAAGTTAACTCTAAACTTACAGCGTCGAAACTATACTACAGTGCCTTTATGACCGCACTCGGTTCTGCGTTTTAAGTTCGAACAAGCACCGATTTCCAATCACTCGCCAGCTTCGGCTGACTCTGCTTGCTCGGGTTGGGCCTTTTTCGCAAGCTCGGCTTCCTGCTCGGGAGTTAGATGACCGACAATAACCTCGCCTTCAGCTGCGACCTTTATCTGAAGATCAACTGTGACTTCGCGATGAAGTCGCAGGGGGACGGTGAACTCACCAAGCCGTTTGATTGGCTCACGCAAGTGCAGCCGGTGCCGATCAATCTCATGGCCACGCTCTTTCAAGGCTTCGGCAATATCCATCGACGTTACTGATCCATAGAGCGCACCCTGTTCGCCAGATTTGCGCTTAAACTCCAGTACCAGCTTGCCAATTTGCTCCGCCTGACCCTCAGCGGTACTTCGTTCGCCTGCTTCTTTCTTGAGTAGCGCCGCGCGCTCTCCTTCGATCTGTTTGACGTTGCTGCCGGTCGCTTCTACTGCGAGTCTACGCGGCAACAAATAATTGCGCGCGTAACCGGCTCTGACGCGGACTATCTCACCGCGTGCGCCCAGATCATCAACATCTTCGCGTAAAAGTATTTTAGTGTGCGCCATTTTAGTTGCTCCTTTTCCTCGAGTTCCGCTCCCAGTTCCGACCTTTAGTCAGTTGTGTACGGCAGCAACGCGATATTGCGCGCGCGCTTGATTGCCTCGGCCAGCATGCGCTGATGAATTGCGCAGTTGCCGGATATTCGCCTGGGCAAAATCTTGCCGCGTTCCGGGATGAAGTTTCCCAAAAACCTGGCGTCCTTGAAATCAATGATGTCTACCTTTTCAATACAGAAACGGCAGATGCGTCGCCGGCGAAAGCGTCCCCGCGGGCCACCGCGACCTTGTGAAGGACGACCGCGGTCGTAGTCGTCATCACCACCGTTGTTGTAGCGCCGCCCGCGGTCTTCGTAATTTGTCGACATAGTTACCTCTTACAAATAAATCGTGAATAGTAAATGGTGAATGAAACGCTAACACGCCAGTCACCAATTGATGGATCTATCCTGCGTCTTCGTCAGCTGCGACAGCCGCCGGACGCGGAAACTCGGTTGCCGAACTTCGCGACTGACCATCCTTACCAGCCGGACGCTTTTCTGCCTTCCGCGCACGCTTCGCCTTGAACTTTTCAGCGCGACGGCGATCTTCGTCCACGCGCACCGTGATGTAGCGAATGATTCGATCGTTTACGCGCATGCGCCGCTCAAGCTCGGCAATCTCGCGACCAGACCCTTCAATTTCCAACAGCCAGAAGCTGCCTTCAGTTTTATGAAGAATCTCATACGCCAGCTGCCGCCGGCCCATGGTTTCGGACTTCGTGATCACTCCGCCCTGGTCCGTTACAATCTGCTTGAAACCGTCCGTCAGGCGTGTGACTTCAGCTTCATCGGCAGTGGGGTCGACAATGAACACCACTTCGTATTGTCTTTGCGTTTCCAAAATCTTCTCCTTATCAGCTGTGAAAGGTGAGCCAGTGAAAAGCATTACGTTTTCGCTCTTTACTTTTCACCTTTCACTGTTGTAACTACTCATCGCTTTCAAAACTCCATCCCGCACGATGGCTCGGATTGCTGCAACACTTCTGTCCACAATCTCTTCCACCGCCGGCCGCGTCGCGCCAGGAAACGAATCAAGCACAAATTTCCTTGAATCCGAGATCGGATGCTCAGGCTGTATGCCTATTCGCAGCCGCGTGAACTCATTTGTGCCGAGCGCTCCAATAATCGACTTCAGGCCGTTGTGGCCGCCCGCCGATCCCCTCGCTCGGATGCGAATCTTTCCGAATGGCAAAGCCAGGTCATCGGAGATGACGATCAGATTCTCGCCAGCTTCTGCCAGTTTGTGCTTAGCAAGCAAACAGGCGACCGCATCTCCGCTGAGGTTCATGAAAGTCTGCGGCTTGACCAACTTCACGGCAGAGCCTTCAATCTCTCCACGCCCGACCCGGGACTGACATTCACGAAGTCTTACTTCGACCCCGATCTCCCCAGCTAACTTGTCAATCAACATGAACCCGAGATTGTGGCGGGTCCACTCGTACTCTTTGCCCGGGTTCCCGAGTCCAACGACTAAATACTGCCTGTTGCCAATTGCCAATAGCCAATTAAAGAGACAATCGCTCGTCGGTGTCCGACCACCCATTGCGCCAAGGCAAATTCAAAATCGGCAATTGGAAATCGGAAATGTCTCTACTCCTTCTTGCCCTTTTCGGCCTCGCCGCCTTCTTCATCTTCCTTCTTGCCCTTACCGATCACTTCCGGTTCAGCAAGTCCTTCAGCTTCAACCACGGGCGCCGCGACTTCTTCCTTAACTATGCCGACTGTCGCAATCACTGTATCTGCATCGTTAAGAATCTCGATGCGCTCATCCACTGGAATATCAGAGATGTGGAGCACGTCGTGAACATGAAGATTGGAAACGTCGATGTTGAAGGCGTCAGGGATTTCCCGAGGCTCGCAACGAATCTCAACCTCACGAATAATCTGTTCAAGTACGCCCTCCTCTTCACGGACGCCTATGGGTTCACCAACCAGGTGGAGTGGGACCGTAACTTCGATCTTTTGTCCCTTAACCAGCCGGGTGAGATCGGCGTGCATTAATCGACCGCGAATGGGGTCCACTTGCCGATCATGAAACATGACTTCGCTGGGACCCACGCCTTCGATGTCCAGGGTGAAAATCGTGTTACGACCGGACTCCGAACGCAGAATCGCCGCTAATTCGCGCAGCGGCGCCAGCGCGGAAACACTGCCGCCCTCGCCGCCGTAAATTGAAAGCGGAACCATTCCCGCAGCCCGCGCTCGTCGCGCGTCATTTTTGCCGCGACCTTCGCGCTTGGTTGCGCGCACTGTAATGTCGTTCTGTTCTGCCATGACTGCTCCTCTTTACAGACGTTCAGCGATTGGTTTTGAGATGTCAAATTCGAGATCCAAAATTGAAGCCTAGCCTGGTGAACAAGTTGTTCGTCAGACTGGGGCGCAATTTAGATCTGAGATCTGAAAACTCAGAACCAATCGCTGATGGACTCCTATTTAAGCCATCAGTGTTTGCCCTTCGCTAAACGAAGAGCGAGGAAACACTGGTTTCCTCATGGATCGACTTGATCGCTTTCGCCAGAAGCGGCGCGATACTAAGTACTTTTATCTTTTCAAACTCGCACGCGTTGTCGCGTAGCGGAATCGTATTCGTAATCATTATCTGCTCAATTTCCGAGTCATCGAGCTGCTGCACTGCCTGTCCCGACAAGACCGCGTGCGTAAAACACGCGTGAATGCTGGCGGCACCGGCGTTCTTTAAAGCCTTCGCCACCTTTGTCAGAGAGCCACCAGTATCGCACATATCGTCGACGATCAAACAACTGCGGCCACGAACATCGCCGACCACGTTCATAACTTCAGCCACATTTGCCTTTTCGCGCCGCTTGTCGCACAGAGCAAGTTCAGCATCCAGTCGTTTGGCATAAGCACGTGCTCTTTCAGCGCCACCCGTATCAGGCGCCACCACTGTCAGGTTTGGCAGCGGATTTTCCTGATAGTAGCCAATCATGACCGGCGCCGAGTAAAGGTGATCGACCGGAATATCAAAGAAGCCCTGAATCTGCGCCGCATGCAGGTCGATCGTCAACAAACGATCGGCACCCGCCACGGTGATCAGGTTCGCCACCAACCTCGCCGAAATCGGCACGCGCGGCCGATCCTTCTTGTCTGAGCGACCGTAACCGTAATAAGGGATAACTGCCGTTATGCGTTCCGCCGATGAGCGACGAAATGCATCGAGCATTATCAGCAACTCCATCAGATTGTCGTCAGTGGGCGGACAAGTCGGCTGAACTATGAATACGTCGCCGCCGCGCACGTTCTCGTCAATCTGAAAATTAAACTCGCCATCCGAAAAACGCTCCGTGATGGCGCGACCCATGTCACAGCCCAGGTGGCGGGCAATCTCTTCCGCCAGTTTCGGATTTGCGTTTCCCGAAAAAACCTTAATTCCGCCAGTTGTGCCCATAAGTAAGTGAAAGGTGAAGAGTAACAAGCGAAAAGATTCTGAGCGTCTTGCCCTTCACTTTTCACTGCTGTGATGGCTGGGGCGGGAGGATTCGAACCTACGAATGCCGGTTCCAAAGACCGGTGCCT
>JBDUDV010000028.1:0-37266 GCA_040002755.1 Acidobacteriota bacterium
TGCAGCAAGCCGTTAAGTGGCACTTGATCCATGCGAACCCCTGCGATCTGGTTGATCTGCCCCGCCACAAGGCAAGAGAGATGCAGGCGCTTAATCGCGAAGAGGCGGCCCAGCTTATGGCAGTCGAAACGATGACGCGCAAAGAAGGCGATCGCACGGTGGCCGTAGTCAACAGATACCGCGTCCTGTTTGCTTTCCTGCTCACAACCGGAGCCCGGCCGTCAGAAGCGCTCGGGCTCAAGTGGACGGACGTTGACCTTGAGACAGGCGTTGCAACCATCCAGCGCACGCTACAGTGGCATAGAAAGACCGAAGGCGGCGGCCCTTACTTCGGGGAACCCAAGACAAAGGGATCACGTCGCACTATACCGCTTCCCGCCGGCATGGTTGCACAACTAAAGGCGCACCGCGCGGGCCAGGCAGCGGAACTGTTCAAGCTGGGAGTTAGGTCTGATCTGATCTTCACTACTAGCGAAGGGACGCCCGTACTTCGCGGAAACCTTGTCAGGCGACACTACAAGCCCGCGCTCAAAGCCGCAAAGCTGCCGGAGAGCTTTCCGTTGTACGGACTAAGGCACTCGTGCGCATCCCTGTTGCTACAAGCCGGAGTGCACCCGAAAGTGGTAGCCGAACGTCTCGGGCATAGCTCAACGACGCTCACAATGGACGTTTACAGCCACGTCGCGCCAGGAATGCAGTCAGAAGCAACCACGCAACTCGAACGGATGCTTTACGGCTGAAGCCAAAACAACCACAAAAACAACAAGCGGCAGGCGCACCGGCTTGCCGCTTTTTCTTGCGCTGTTTGAGTGGCTTCCAACTTTTGGCACACTATAGGCACACAACTTTCCTTTTTCACCTTCAGGCTGTACCTGTAAACTGTTGATAGAATTGGTGCACCCGGCAGGGCTCGAACCTGCGACCTTCTGATCCGAAGTCAGACGCTCTATCCAACTGAGCTACGGGTGCAGAGAAAAACAGTGAATAGTAAATGGTGAAAGGTGAATAGTAAATCGCGGTCGGCGACAACTTCTGTTCACGATTTACGATTCACTATTTACGTCTTACGGTTTTCCCTGGTATTCGTGACGGAGAAAACGGACCATCTCATTGATCTCACTAGCCGATAGTTTGTCTTTAAACTTCGGCATGCCACCACCACCCTTTTCTATCTGGTCAACATAATCCGCGTCATCGTGTTTGAGTGCGTGGCCTTCCTTCAGACTCGGAACCTTTAGCTTCTTATCATCGATCTTCACCAATCCGCCGTCACCCTGGTCCCCGTGGCATGCCGCACAGTTTTTGGCGTAGTTCGCGCGCGCGACGGCGAATTCGTCCGGCGTCGGTGTCGCTTTCGCAGCCGGAGTTGTCGTTCCCGCTTGCGGGTTGTTCATACTTGAGTTTTCAGTCTTACTACAACTGCTCACGAGAAAGATCGCGGAAATTATCAGAGCGAGTAAGCACAACTTCATTTGTAACCTCTCCTTAGTTCTACGATTTTGGGTAAGGGAACGAAGGAGTATAGCAGTGGTCAGCGGGCGAGGCGAAATCTCTGCATTGCAGATTCATCAAAAGGCTTTGGCCAACGAATAGCCAGCCCAAACCAGCAACAACCCGCCAACATTTGAGATGCCAATATTCAAAAGCGCCAGACCCATTTCGCCATCGCGTAGCAGCGTAAACGTCTGCAAGCCGAAAGCTGAGAAGGTCGTGAAGCCGCCCAGCAATCCAATCAGAACTACAGTACGCACTGTCGGGTTAACCAGATAGCGGTCAAACATCAAAACAAAGACCAAGCCGGCGAGAAAGCATCCCAAGAGATTTACGACGAGTGTGCTGGCTGGAAACGTCTCCCCAAATTTTTTCGCGACCGACTCGGAGAGCCAGTACCTCAGCAGAGTCCCAACCGCTCCCGCGAGCCCAATGTAGATCAAACGTAACATTCGTTGCCGGAGTTTAGCCTTTGGCTTCGAAAGATAAAAGTGTTTCTTCGGTTGAGAGGGAGGCCCTTTCAGGTATGAATGGGTCGTGGCGAGGCGTGCGAGACCCTACGGTTTCAGCCCTGTTCGGTTGCAATCACCTCGTAGACTAGGCAGAATACCTGAGCGCGTCAACAGTCATCGCTGTTATCACCGAAAGCGAATTCTCGTCACAATTCAAGAGGTTATTGCAATGAGTACGGACAAAGAACCAGGCATCGCAGCGAGAGGCTCGCTCCGGCTCGCCCCCAATTGCGATGAAATCGAGGAGCAAAAAACGAAGCTGCCGCGGCAGTTTGTTAATTTCACTTTCTATCACGCACGCCCGGAGTGGCGCACCCTGGAAGCAGCCGACAAGCAGCGAAACAAGGAAGAGTTTGTTAACGCGGTCAATGAGTTTCGCCCACAGCTATTAATCCATTCTTACTCGACGATCGGACTGCGCACCAACGTTGACTTCATGATCTGGCGCATTGCTTCAGAACTCGATCCGATCCAGGCGATGACGTCGCGGCTTAATCATACGCAGATGGCAAAGTATCTCGAGCCGTCGGTATCGTTTCTGTCTATGACCAAGCGCTCGATGTATATCGACAAAGACAACCCCAAGCATGTGGAAGACCGGCTACACATCATTCCCGGTAAATCCGATTATCTTTTCGTTTATCCTTTCGTGAAAACGCGTGAGTGGTATTCGCGCACGCCCGACCAGCGACAGGAAATGATGGACGAACACATCCGCATCGGCACCAAGTATCGTTCCGTCAAACTTCACACCACCTATTCGTTTGGCCTCGACGATCAGGAATTCGTAGTCGCGTTTGAGACTGACAATCCGGCGGACTTTCTCGACCTGGTCCAGGAGTTACGCGAGACGAAAGCCAGTTCGTATACTCTGCGCGACACGCCGATGTTCACCTGCAGACAACGAACCCTTGCGGAGTGTCTCGAAGCGCTCGGGTGATGACGAGACGCGGGGACGCGGTGAATAGATTCTTAGTTTCCATAATTGCTCTTGCTTTCATCCTTACTACTTTAAGCAAGTTCAATAGTAGTCAGGCCCTACAACAACAGCAGCCCTCCACGCCAGAGTATCTCTGGTTCGAAGCCGAGAACATGCGCGGCTTCGGGACAAAACCTACCGGCGAACCAATTCAGAATCCTTCGTGGATGAACCTGCCCGCCGCCAGGGCGCCGGGTTGGGGCATCAATGGTCCAGGCGTGTCTGCCGAATGGTCGCAGGGTGGCGAGAGCGAATGGAACTCCGCTGCAACGAGCGCTGATGAGTCGGCCGGGAAAATCTATCAGGACCTCGAAATCCCGCGCGCGGGAAATTACGAACTCTGGGTACGCTACGCGGACTGGGCCAATCAGACTGAAATGTTCGTCATTCGGATCACTCAGGGAGAACACGAAGTCTTTCGTCATGAGTTTGGAGCCAAGGACGTTATCGACGCTCACGATGAAGTCAGCATGTACTGGGGTTGGGCGTTCGCCTGGAACGGGACTGAAGCGCAACTCGCGAAAGGGCCGGCCCGGCTCTCAATCGAAGTTGAAAAGTCAGCCGAAGCGCGGCGACACGTCGATTGCGTGCTGCTGACAAATGACCTCGCTTATGTTCCGGAGGGACGGCGCAAGCCCGATTTCGCCGCCGCGCGTTATCTGCGTGAATGGTCAGCCACACATTCCGCGCTTTTGTCACTGCTTCAGCCAACCGCCGCTGGCGCGGTTGCAGTGCCTTCATCGTGGCAACGCCCACCGATCGCCGGCCGCGATTTCGTTATGCCCTGGAACATAGCACCCGAGTTCTGGAAACTTTACGACAAGCCGCTCGCGGAACGCCCGTTGTATCCATTCAATGCCGAGCCGATCGAAGATTTTGTGCAGAAGTACAAAGGCGCGCGTGACGTTCCGCTATTCAGCTCCAAAATTGTTGTGCCGGTCATCTACATCAACAGCTTGCCTGAATATTTCACGGAAGGCAGTCCGTTTCTGCGTTACCTGCGTCAAACGAAAGTTCCCTTCGCGATCTTGATCAACTACGGCTCGGCATCGATGTCGACGCCGGAGGGGGAAGCGGCGTGGAAACTCCTGACTGGCGAATTCAAGGATCAGTTTCTCGGTTGGATGTCCGGGGAAAGCGTGGGTTACGTTTGGGAGCAGTCGGCGGCGCAGTTGAAGATTTCAGCGTCGATGTCGCGGCGGGAGCTGTTGCAGGCGCACCGCGACTTTTATACGAATGCAATCGCACGCAAGTGGGCCGGGATTTTCCACACTGACACGGGGGCCATGTGGGACAAGCTGATTCCCGCACAAGCTACATCAAGCACTTCGTTTGCTCACGCGCTAACTGAGTGGGGCGTCCGCTTGCTTGGCATCGAGACTGCGGCAGTACAACCGATGTTTGCGATGCGCACTGCCTTTACGCGCGGCGCGGCGCGGCAATCCGGCGGAAACTTTCTTTATTACCATGCGCCAAACTTCGGCGACACGGCGACAACGTTCACCAAACAGCAAAACTATGCCGGGCCTGACAACTTCTATCACTCGCGTTATGGCGCCACGATGGGCCCGTCGCTTTCGTGGTATCGCAAGAGCTACTACTTCTATTACATGTCAGGGGCGTCGGGAATTTATCTCGAACAGGGGTTCGATCAATTCTTCAAACCTGGTCCGGGCGATCATGAGTTTCAGTTGAATCCGCTCGGGCGCATCACTGATGAGTTTATGCACTTCGCGGAAAAACATCCCGATCGCGGCACGCCTTACACGCCGATCGCGTTTCTACTCGACCCCGCACACGGCTTCGAGATGACTGACTATCCGCAGTGGCCGTTTGAAGTTTCCCAGATCAATCGCAGCGACCGCGCCTTGCGGGAGCTCTTCGGCGTCGCCTATTTCCCGGGACTCGTGGTTGAAGGTGAACCGGCAGACGGCGCTCGTCAGGCGTTTGTTAACGCCGTCTTTGGCGACATTTTCGATGTGTTAGTTGCATCCGACGTCCATAGTCCAGCGTCCAAAGTCCAACGCCAGGGCAGTAGCCCGACAGTTATGGAGGGCTCCCGGGTTGTCCAGAGTCCAACGTCCAAAGTCCAAAGTCGGCAGAGCCCAAAGGCGAGTGCCAAAGCCAAGAAAGAAGCGTTGCCATACGAGGGCAGCAATTTGGAAGTCGACCCCGCGGCCACATCTTCTCCGTTCCCCTTGCCCCATTTCCCTTTTTACCCGCTCGAGGGTTACCGCGCTATCGTCGTTGGTGGTCAGATCGAATGGTCGCCGCAGTGGCTTCAACGTCTCGAGACCTACGTGAAATCCGGTGGCACCCTGGTGCTCAACTCGGCCCAGGTCAGGGGCGTTCCTGCGGAGTTGCTTGGCTTGCGCCTCACCGGAATCACTGCGGAGACAGATCGCGCACGCTGTCTGGCGCCGGGTGAAGCTGCTCAGAATCTGCACGGTCAAACGTTTCGCTACGACAAGCTGGAACTGAAGGGCGCGCGGGCCCTGATAACTGCCGACAATGGCGACCCGCTCGTTACTGTTAACAAAATCGGCAAAGGCAGCGTGGTCTTTGCCGCGTTAGCCGATCTGCTGGGCGAAGACGAACGAATCACGCCTTTCGCAGCTCACATGCTCGCGCATGTCTTCGCGGATGCTACTCCGATCAAGGTGAGTGGCGATGTTGAGTATCTCGTAAACCGGAATGATAACGGCTGGGTGGTCACGCTTTTCAACAACAACGGCGTCTTCAAGCCTCAGCAGGGTTTGGCCCAGGTCGATCGCCGGGCTCACGTCGATGCGACAATCAGCCTAAGCGGCCAACGGATTCAAAAAATTAGAGATTGGACCAACGAGAAAGACCTCGAGGGGAAAACGTCGAACGGAACTACCAATGTGACGGTAACGATTGCTCCCGGTGGGATCGCGGTTATCGAACTGCGCCTAACGAACTGAATTTGTTGCTACTCATCAAAGCAATCCGGGACTCATTGCATTTCCGCAACTCTTATTGTTCGCCGCTCGTCCCGCCCGCTCCTGCGGCCTGCTGGTGGTCGCTCAAGGTGAGAAGCTTTGAAACTGTCAACTGAAAAAATCGAACCCTGGAACTGATTCGCTAGTTTACTCGAAAAGTTCCCCTTCAGATCCGTGGCCAACATCAAAGGCTATTCTTCTTATTGCTCCCATTTTGCAAGCCTTTTCGCAATCTTTTCCAGCAACATCTCCGCGTCGAAGGGTTTGGCAAAGACTTCCGCACAACCTGCTGCGCGAACATCGGCTTTCACAGCCGCAGTCAAGTAGGCACTCACGACGAAGATTGGTATCTGAGAAAGTTTAACTTGGGAGTGAATGCGCCGCATTGCCTCCACGCCATCCATCTCAGGCAAGGACAAATCCACGATTATGAGATCGGGATACGCATAACCGGCTTTCAGGAGGCCTTCTACACCATCTTCGGCTTCAATGACGTAATATCCCCTCCGGCGAAGCAAGACCGTTAGCAGTTCTCGAGTGTCTGAATAGTCTTCTACCACCAGGATTGTAGCTATGAACGCTTCCGTAGAGATTGGAGCTTTAGCTTTGGCTGGACTCATTCGTTACCTCACAAAGTCGAAACAAAATCAGAATTGGATGCAGTGAGATAACAGGGGCAGAAAACAAAGATTAACACGGTATCGGTGGCTACCGAAAGTAGCTCTGCAATAAGCACCTGAAGGGTTCGTTCTTCAGTAGCGACTAACGAGCGTTGGGCGTTGCCACCCAGTTTTCGCTACAATGAAGTTTCAGTAGTCATGGAGGGTTATA
Source organism: Acidobacteriota bacterium (assembly GCA_040002755.1). Lineage (GTDB taxonomy): Bacteria > Acidobacteriota > Blastocatellia > Pyrinomonadales > Pyrinomonadaceae > PSRF01. The sequence goes on from JBDUDV010000028.1 coordinate 6,777, forward strand.
TGTTTTCCGAATATCGAACCAGGCTTTGCGTTCTTGTTTGTTTGATTCTCATTATTGCTTCTGCCGTCACGTCGAAACCACGAAGAATGCAACGGCTGGCAACTGGTGCATGGGGCGGCCCACACATCAGTATCGATGTCGCGCAAACCTCGGCGACGATCGAATATGACTGTGCGAATGGCACGATCGAAGGCCCGCTGGCTTACGATGGCAAAGGTCGGTTCACCTGGCACGGGACTCACAACCGGGAACATGGTGGCCCAATTAGAGATGATGAGATGTCGAGCGGCCGCCGGGCGATCTATACGGGCACGGTTAAGGGAGACACGCTGAACCTGACAGTAAAGCTGGCGGACTCTAACGCAGTCGTTGATACCTTTACTCTGAAGCGTGGCGGCTCGGGAAGAATTTTCAAGTGCAAGTGAGTTGAAGTTCCCGAATGACGATCGCGAAAGTCGCTTGGATGTTCTTGATACGGGGTGAGGTGCAAGGAGTAGGTTATCGCTTCTTCGCGCAGCGCGCGGCGGCGCGCCACCAGGTGTTGGGCCAGGTGCGCAATTGTCCCGATGGAAGTGTCGAAGTAGTTGCCGAAGGATCAGCTGCCGCAGTAGAGGAGTTTAAGAAAGACCTCGTAACTGGCCCGCAATGGTCACGAGTACAGCAGGTCGAAGAAATCAACCTTGAGCCGACCGGGCTATATGCAAGCTTTAGAATTGAACGCTAACTGAGTAAACAGTAGTTTGGAACAGCGGTGCTCCACCAACTACCAACCCATTGCTACTGACCAGCGACCACCGTCTAACTACCTACTAACAACATGAATGAATTGAAAGAACTGATTCGCGAAGTGCCGGATTTTCCCAAACCCGGTATTAATTTTTATGACATTACGACGCTGCTTAAGCATCCGGGCGGTTTGCGTAAAACCGTGGACGCTTTGGCCGCTGAGTACGAAGGCGTGACGGTCGATACCGTTATCGGCGTCGAGGCTCGCGGTTTCATTTTCGCGCCGGCCCTTGCCTATCACCTGGGCGCAGGCTTTGTCCCGGTCCGCAAACCGAAGAAGCTTCCGGCAGAGTGCGTGTCGGTCTCGTATGATCTCGAATATGGACAAGATACGCTCGAGATTCATCGCGATGCCGTTGGTAACGGGCATCGCGTGATCATCGCCGACGATCTACTTGCGACCGGCGGAACCGCAAAGGCTGTGTGCGATCTCGTTGAAGGATTAGGTGGAACAGTCGTGGGCCTGATATTCGTCGTGGAATTGGAATTCCTGCCTGGTCGAAAGAAACTCGAAGGCTTCGACGTGCGGTCATTGATCAAGTATCAATCGTAAAAGCAAACAGCAGACAGGGAACAGCCGGAGTAGCGATGGTGAGTGGCGGGATTGAATTAACCTTTTTTGCTGTCTGCTGTTTGCTGTATGCTGTCTACTTTCTTGCTCCCGTAGCTCAGTTGCATAGAGCGTCCGCCTCCTAAGCGGAAGGTCGCGCGTTGGAATCGCGCCGGGGGCACCACTCCTCTCCGAACGGTCGGTCTTGTTAAGCCGCTAAACATCCAAAAACTTAGCGCGGTGTTTCGGCTCGGGCAACATACACGACTCGTGTTTGCCAAACACCTGGTAACGATGACGCGCCACGAAATTGTAAAGTCCGTCGCAAATTGCCTTTGGCACCGCCTTCCCCACGCCCGCGATTTTCCAGATCCCTCCCAGCGTAGTGAGCGCATAAACTACACCGTCTGATCGCGCTAACAAACGCTCGGCAACATTGCCGTAATCAAGCACAACATAGAAAGTGTCGAGGTCGAGCGGGTTGGCGCCGTGGCGCTTTAGTAGCGCTTGCCCGAAGTCACTTTGGAGCGATGCAAACCTAAAACGATCGTGCTTATCGCGTTTCAGAAGAAACTGAACGAGTCGGTTGCAGAGTCCGCAAACTCCGTCGTAGAGAACGATGGGATTGGATTCGGTTGTAGACAAAGGGTCCGGGCGAACGCGGGCGCGCGTGATATCAGTTATGTTATTTGAATTCGAAAGACTTGATGTAGTCTGTGTAAGCCTGGTCCCAATGGCTTACGGTCTTTTCGGGTCCGGTCAGTTTAACGAAATAAGAACCCTTCGGCGTTTCTACAACGGCGCCGCGCAGACGGTAGATCGATTTGCTGTCTTTCGGGGCGCTATCCATCGACATGCCGCCGGAATAGTTTCCCAACACATCGACAGTGCTGACTCGCAGCCCATTAACATTCAGTGTCTCAGTTTTCGCTTTGTCTTTCGAAGCCGAGCCATCGGGTTGCTTCACTTGATTGACCCACCGCTCGATGTTCGCCTCAGGCGTGCCACCCTGACCTTGGCCGAAATAGTAGACAACGAGCAACGCGTCTTCGCCGTCGCCAGCAACTTTCGGCAACTTGTATTGCGCCAGGCGCATTTCGGAAGTCGGCTTCTCGATCGTCCAACCTGCTGGAACTTTGTAGCTCACCTCGCCGGTTGCAGTCTGGGTCGAAGTCGCTGAACCAGCAGGAGACTGCGGCGTGAAACCGCGCGGCCCCCCAGCCACGGAACCCTTGGAGCAACTGGTGGAAACAAGCGCCAGCGCGAATATTGCGATGAGTATTTTCTGCATAATGCTGATTTAATCGTATGACCTGAACCTACCGCAAGCGCGCACGGTCTCAAACAAGCGGGACGGCGACGAAGAGTCATGTTTAGGGCCCAGGCGTCGAAAGCAAGTAAACCGCGAACGACGCGAGCCAGTGTTCACCTGCGTAGTCGCCGCTGGCGACGTGTGCCAGCGCATCGTTCAAATGCAGGCGCGCAGACCTTGCCAACACCTGGCGCGCCGGATCAGTTTGCGGAAGTGCATTTGCGATACTGCGCATACACCAGGCGCGGCTCAAGTTCAGTCCATCCAAATGGACTAGTTTGGGATCGCTGCGGTCCGTTACCGTCGCCGGTTGCAACAGAGTCTGCGGCATTCCCGCCGCGAGTTGCGGCAGAAATTGATCAAACCAGCGGCGAAACTCTTCCGGACCAAGTACGCGCCGCATCAGATCCGCTTCCAGCAATGCCGGTGAAAAGAAATCTTCGCCACCCGGCTCCCAGGCACCGGGATAGTTCTTGTCGTTCAGAAAATACGTCCGGCTACGCTCCGCGATAAGCACTGCGAGTTTTTCGTTACCGCTTGTCTTCGCATAATCAAGAGCGAACGCAAGGCCGAAGGCTGTGTTCGGATGAACACCGGTGCGAATCGGATAAGTTTGTTTTGGCAAAAACTGAAGGTAGGAATCAACCAGCGCGTCCACGAGCGGTTGCAAATTCCTCGACCAGATTTTAGCGTCGGCATCGGTGGACTTGGAAAGTTCCTCAGCGAGTTTCAGCAGCCAAGCCCAACCGTAAGTTCGTTCAAACGACTGGCGATTCTTCCCCTTGAGGTAAGCAGTCTCCGCCTGGATATTCTCCGCGGTGAGATTCGCACCCAGCGCTTTTCGAATGTCGCCGGCTTCGGGAACCGTGGGAAACAATCGCAGCAGGCGCACCAGCATCCAGTGGCCGTGAACTGATGAGTGCCAATCGAAGCAACCATAGAAAGCGGGGTGTAGAGCTTTCGGACCCTGAACGTCTGACGCGTCATTCAACACGTGTTCAGGCTTGTTCGGATATTCGCGGGTCACACATTTCAACGCCAACTGCGCGAAGTGCGACGCCTGAGACTCGGTGATGGCCGATTCGGGGTTGCCGATTTTAGTCAGCTGTGATCTTGATTCCAGTGTGTTAGACATGAATACCGTTGCCAGTATCAAGCAAAACGCTATTTTTTTCCGCAACTTTAAACCTCCACGCTCCACGTCGTAACCGCTAATCGTACGACAACGGGTTAATAACGATGCGATGGCCTGCCGATATGAATGTGTGGTCCGGTGGCCGTTCCCGGTATCGCCTGGCGAAACGCGAGAAACGGAATACCATTCGCGCGCAGGTAACCCAGCAACGCCTGTCCTTCCACTCCATCGGGATGTAGTGAAATGTCCATCGCGTTTCGATGATCGAGCCGCCAGCGATCGTGAATTGCGCCCTGGCCGAACACTGCTACCGGCAAGGGCTTCTTGAACGCACCAAGAAAAAACTGTTGCACTTTCCAGGCGTCTGACAATGACCAGACAGCCGCTCCGTTGAAACGAATCATGGCCGTCGTACTTATGAAGCCACCACGGGGAATCGGCTTGGCTCTTGCAAAAGTTTTTTCCGCTTCGGCTTCGAGTACGGTGTCGGCGATCTGTGAGTCCGCGCCGGTCATTCGTTGGTCGACCTCGGCGATCTTTTCTTGCGCTTGCGCGACCGTGGCCTCGTCTGCTTCCACTTCCCTCTTTGAGATTAATCCGGCCGCGAAGAGTTCTCGTGACTTAGTCAGTTTGTCTTGCGCTTTACTAACACTCTTTTCGTAGGTCTCACGAAGCTTCACCAGGATTGCTTTGTATTCGTTAGTCGCCTTGATGAAGTCTGCCCGAAGTCTGGTCAACTCATCCACCGGCCTGGCCGGCGTGTTTTTGGTCTGACTCGATTTGACTGCCGGTGTTTTTGCCTTCGCGGCGCTCGGCTTGTTTCCGGTTTTCGTTTGCGGGTGCACGGCCACCGGTATCAGAAACAAGGACAAGACCAGCGCCTGAGCGTTATACGTCCGGCTCTTAGCCGGCGCGTGCGGCTCCCTGCGAATGACATTCTGGGCGAACCATGGCCTCATGATTTCCTGGCTTGCAGTTCCAGCTCAGAGTTGACCTCGCCACCGATCAGAATTGCCAGTCCCGTAAAGTAGAACCAGAGCATAAGCACGATCAAGGCGCCGAGAGAACCGTAGGTTACGCTGTAGGAGTTGAAGAAATGCAGGTACAACCGGAAACCAAACGAGACGAGCAACCACAGCGCCACTGCGGTTATCGCGCCGCCCGTCCACAGCCTGCGCTTCGGCCGGCGATCATTTGGCGCCAGGTAGTAAATGAGATCGAATGTCAGCATTAGAAACAGCAGCGCAATCGGCCATTGCAAAACCCTCCATACGATTGTGAACGCAGCGCTATAACCAAACTGCGCCGCTACCCGATCACCAAGATGTCCGCCGAAAAACACAATAGCCAGCGCGACGATAATGAACACTGAAACCATGATCGTCAGAAAGATGGATACCAATCGAACTTTCCACCAGGAGCGATCCTCTTTCACGCTGTACGCGACGTTCAGTGTAGAGCTGATGGCGCCCATTCCATTCGAAGCCGCCCACAGCGCCGCCAGAATTCCGATTGAAAGTTTGCCGCCGCCACGCGCTTTAGTGATCTCATTCAGGGTTGTATGAATGAGCATTACCGAGGTGGAGGGCATCACCGTGGACAAATAAGAAAGTAGTTTGTTGTGCAGTTCTGATCCAGCCTCGGCGAAATAACCGAGCAGAGTGACCAGAAACAGGAGTAGCGGGAAAACTGCAAGGAGAAAATAGTAAGAGAGTTGAGCGGCGCGCCCGAAGAGGTCGTGATCGTTAATGCGCGTCCAAAGCCGGCCGGCGAAAGTTTTCCAATGCAAAGCGGAAAGACCCATCAAGACCTTCGAAAGTACGAAGTCCGGTGACCAAGGTCTAACTCATTGGTTGATCGAGCTGAACTTTGAACATCGGACACTGGACTTTGAACCTTGGATTTTCGAAGTATCATTTCACCATCGTTCCGGTGCGAGCCCAGCGTGTGTTGAAGAGAAAGTCCGAGAGGGGGTTACTGTTTGCAGGGGCGCTTTCGTCGTAGGACCAGTAGACAAACATCGCCCGGCCAATAACATAGTCACGCGGGACAAAACCCCAGTAGCGGCTGTCTTCGCTGTTTTCCCGGTTATCGCCCATGACGAAGTATTTGTTTTCGGGCACTACCAGTTCTTTGCCGTTTCCTTCATTCTTGAAGGCAGCGTAGTCTTCACTGCTTTGTTCATCGCCGGAGCTCGGGTGGTAATAGACGTTGTAAGTTTCGCCCGACTTGCGTGACGGATCATTAATAATTACCAGCGGCGACTTGTTGTCTCCTTTATCCTCCGCCTCGATGCGATGTTCCGGGAGTGGCTTGCCGTTGACGATCACGTTCCGGCCGTCAATGCTGATGCGATCGCCGGGTAGCCCGATGACCCGCTTAACGTAGTTGGTAACTATCGGCTTATTGTCGGGCCGATCATCGCTTCTTGGGTTGTAACGATTGCCCGGATATTTAAAAACGATGATATCGCCGCGTCTGATCTCGCGCTGCGGCAGGAAGGGCAGAGTTTTTCCCGGCGCAAAAATGAATTTGTTAACTAAGAGATGATCCCCGATGGTGATTGTGTTCTGCATCGATCCGGTCGGCACTTTGACGGCCTGTACTACGAACGTCATACCAAAGAGGGCCATTATCACAGTGACGACTGCCGACTCAAAATACTCTCGCCAAACAGACTTCGGCGGACCAGTTGGCTTCGTCTCCGGCGCCGGCGCCGAGTCATGACCATTACGATTGAAGACTTTGGAAAAGGCCGACGTCTTCTGAGTCGCCTGGGTCTCGGTGACGTTGGTTGAAAGTGCCGCGCTGAAAGGATTGCTCATTATCAAATCATCCTAGATACGTTAGTTGCCGCGGTCAAGTATGCCAACGGCTGCCTTACACTGAAAACAAATTGCCCGCGGAACTCTCTGGCGTCAGACCTCTTTGTTGTTTGTGCGCATCAATGCGAGCGCTTCCCTTGCCGCCGCCGCCTCCGCTACTTTCTTCGAGCGACCCTCAGCCTGGACACTGCCACTGTCCCAACTTACCTCGACGTGGAAGATGCGCAGATGTGGCGGGCCACTCGACTCGACCACAGAATATCTTGGTGCCGGTCGTCGCTCGGCCTGTAATTTTTCCTGCAGCATCGTCTTGTAGTCTGCTTCTGCTGCCGCGCTAGGCGTAACTCTTTGCAGTTCCTCACCCAGCGCCTGCTGCACAAACTGAGTTGCCGCCGCCAATCCGCCATCGACAAAAATCGCGCCAGCCAACGCCTCTAACACGTCCGCCAACAACGCATCTTTCCGCCGCCCGCCGCTCTTCTCTTCGCCACGACCAAAACGTAAAAAATCGCCGAGGTTCAGGCGCAGCGACGCTTCCGCCAGGGTAGACGAGCTGACGAGTCGATGCTTCATGCGCGACAGTTCACCTTCGGTGCCGGCGGGGTAAGCTTTGCAAAGATAGTCCGCGACCACCAATCCCAGCACGGAGTCGCCGAGAAATTCCAAAGCTTCGTTGTGTAGTTGGCGTGCCTGTTCTTCGGCGCCTGGCGCCACCTGCTCATGGGCCCAGGAGCGATGCGTGATAGCGCGCTCCAGCAGAGCGCGGTTTTTGAACTGGTAAGCAAGAATGGTTTCCAGGTGGTCGAGATCCGGAACTGTCATCTCCGTTTTCTTCAAGGTGATTTACTGTAATAAAGCCGGAAGCGTCGTCAAACCCAGGCGACAAAGCTTCCGGCTGTAAGTGCCTAAAGAGCTAGGGTGATCTTAAGGGCGCCGATGATTGTTACGCGTCTTTGGTTTGGCGACTGGCTTGGTCGTCGCCGTCGTTGTTGCAGGCGTCTTTGTTGTAGTCTTCGGCGTTGTTCCCAACGGAGCAGTCGCAGCCGGCTTATTTGCCGGCACTCCGGCGCCGGGCGCGGCAGTTGAACCGGCAGTGGTCGAAGTGCCGCTTGCCAGCGTGGTTGATGTCGTCGGAGCTGCTGCCGGTAGCGTTGTCAGCGGTGTCGGTACCGGCGGCAAAGGCTTAGAGAGCACGCTGGCGATGAATTCGTTCATACCAGCGTCAGAAGCGCTGTTCCGAAACTTGTACCAGGTGCTCAGAGCTTCAGTCCAATCTTTCTTCTGCGTCTGATACTTGACGTCGTTGCCGGCCAGAGCAACGGCACGCGCGTACGCGTCAATCATCCTGTCGATAATCTGGTTGATGTTTGCGAGCGCAAGCTTACTTTCCGGCGTCTCGTCTTTGCCCAGGAACCTGGTCTTGTAGTCCTCCGACAGTTTCGGATAGGGACCGGTCTCATAAGCGGCGGCGACGAAGTAATATTCCCAAGGCTCCTTCTTCAAATCCGTATCGTACTGCAGCGCTTTGATGAGCGAGACCAGCGCCTCTCCCGGATTTGACTTGATCGTCAACCGCCCAATGCCGCGATATAGGTAGGCCAGCGTGTCGTCCTTGCCCTTGAAAGGAACCCAGGGCGCTGTTTTTCCATCGAGGCTCTCGGGCGCTTTGCCAGCCTCGATCATTTGGATTGCCTTCCTGGAGTAATTCAGTGAATCGGTATTGAAGCTCTCATTCTTCGTTGCGGGCGCTGCCAACTGAAAACCTGAATAACCCAGATCTATTATCACCCTCAGGTTCTCCGGATCATCGGCAAGAATCGCTTTACCCAGCGCGAACGCTTCGGCATATTTTTTTTCGCCGTAGAGTAGGGGCTGGAACCTTATCTTTCGATCTTCCTTCTCGTACAATCCATTCCACTTCTTGAGATACGTCGTGTACTGATCTTCCGTCTGGGAACATCCCAAATACTTCTTCGACGCCTCATAGGCTCTCGCTGATTCCGTCGTGCGAAACTTCATAAAGTCCGCATAAGAGGCGTTCTTAAACTCGTCAGTGCATTGCGCCGAAACCGGTGACGCCGCCGGAGTTTGCGCTTTCAGCGTAATAACATTCGCGAGGCCTGGCAGGAGAGCCAGCGTCGCGCACATTGAGATCATCCTAATAGTCTTTTTCATTAGTCGTTCACTGCCCTCCAAACCTATCTCTTGTCATCCTGCTGGGATAGTCTTTGGTCCACCAGCCTCGCCAAAAATGGCGCCTCACTACGATGCTGATTTGCAAACGACGGTTGCCGATCTGCACTGCTGTTCTATGGTAGCGATCAGGAGAGAACAACGGTCTGGTCGAGTTGAATCGAACCCGAAAACACCGCTCGCAATATTCCTGCAACTCTCGCTGCCCTGTCAAGGCAAGAACGGTTCAAGCTCGAGGAGACAAATCTGCTGCCAAAAAGTCAATACGCCGGACCTCGTAATACTTTACGAAGCTCCGGCGCAAGTTGGTTTTCCCGAGTTGCAAGTTGCTGGTAACTACGGCGTATCCTGAGTCCGACGGGGTCTGCTGTCAGGCTGCGTGGTTACCTTCGCAGGAGTCTTCGCCGGCAGCACAGGCTTTTGAATCTCCGTCTTCTGTGTCGATGAATTAATCGGGTTTAATACTCGCCTCACGGTGGAAGTGGACGACTCAGGAACTAGTTTGTGTGGCTGAGCCGGAGTAGCGACTTCTGCTGGACCATTAGCATCGTCCGTCTTGCTGCCGCTCTGATCGGCGATCATGTCATCGCCCTCTTCAGTCCCAACTTCTTTTTCTTCGTCGTCGGGGGTCGAGGCTATCTGCAGGTTTGTCGGAGTGCCGAAGCGATTGTGCAGGTCGCGATAGATTTGGCCCGCGACGGCTGCCGGCAGATGATGATGCGCGTCAGTTCCGCGCGTGATCACAACCACTGCCAGTTTCGGGTTCGCCAGCGGCGCATACGAGGTGAACAGTCCCACCCAGCTTCCGCCGCCACCGTTACAGGTGCCGGTCTTTCCCGCTACTGTTTGCAGCGGATCATATGCCTTCCGGCCTGAGCCGTAATTAACTGAACCGATCATTCCCGGGATCATGCGTTGCAGGACGTTGCCATCGATATCCAACTTGCGACGGACCTTTGGTTTGAACTTGGCAGAGCCATCCTGGGCGTCAGGAATCTGAGGCACTAGCAACTTCCCGCCGTTGGCCATCGCCGATACCAGATTGCCCAACTGCAGGGCCGTAACCTCAAACCCGTCTGCATAGGAAAACATACGATGAAGGGCAAACCCTGGGCCCATTTCCGGCAAGCGGCCGGCATATTCAAAGGGAACATTCGCTCCCGTTTTCTCTCCCAGGCCCAGCTCGCGCGCGTAATGGATCATCTTGTCGAAACCAAGGCCGTTGCCGACGCGTTCGAAATAGGAGTTGTCAGAGTGAGCGAGCGCTGAAGTGAGGTCCATACGGTTGTCAGAGACCGACGCTAGCTCGGTCGGCTGAATCACGTTTTCTGAAAGGCCGGCAACGCCCGTTACCAGCTTGATTGTGGAGCACGGCTTGAAGCCTCGTCGCACGCCCCACTCCTGATTGACGATCGAATAAACTTTTCCGGTCATCGGATCCATGACGACGACTGTACCGGCATGATTGCCCAGTGCATTGATTGCAACGCGGCGCACCTGAGGATCTTCGCCACTCATATTGTCTCGCGAGATCATTCCCTGGACTTCATCACGCAATGCTTTGTCGAGTGCGCGCTGCCGGGCAATCGCAGCACGTCGGGCAGCTTCGGCCCGGCGGCGAGCCTCAAGAATTTCGCGACGGCGTCTCGATCCCATCCGTCGGGTTTCGGCAAGACGTTCGCGCTTGCTGAGCGGCCGACCACGCTTTCGCTCCAGAGCCTTTAACAGTGCCGCTTCTTCCCGGGTGCTTTGAGCCCGAAGTTCTCTTCGCGACAAACGAACCGAACCACGAGACTTGCCGCTACGTAGGGAGTCTCTTGCGGAAAGCTGTTCACGTCGATTGTTGGCGCGACGTTCTCTAGCCGTCAGCTTTTTGCCCTTTTGGCCACGCGAAGCGCTCGCGCGTTCATTTCTACCGCGGGCCTGATTTTCATGACGCTTCTTAGCGCCGTCTGCAATTTGGAATGGAAGAACGAGAAGAACGACCAATATGAATGCGAAAGAAAAAATGCGGGGGTTCCGATTGTTCAAAGTCATCAGAGATCTATTACCTTTCTAACGATTTGGTCTTGCTCGGCCTCGCCGAAAAATTCTCCACGTAGCACATCAGGAAGCCTTGCAAAATCTAGTTCTCAAAAATGCAAAAGCTACTTTGGCAGTCCTGAGAGACAGTCGCTCTCGTAAAAAAACCTTGTTTTCTTATGGACCTTAGGGTCCTGCTACATTGAGGTGGGGAGAATTCCCAAAATGGCGGTCTCTGGGGACATTGATTCGAGACCGCGGCAACTATACCATCTGAAACTGCGCGGTAACAATGCAAAAGTAATCTTTTGTACATAACTGGTCACATTGCACCCTTGCTGTTCTCTCTTCGTACAGAAAAGGACAATACTGACAACGCTCCAGCTGTTATTCTCCCTCAAACTGTTATGAGGACGCTTCAAATCTTCAATAGCTTTCGGGCCCGGCTGGTGTTACTGCTGGTCGCTCTGCTAGGTCTGACGCTTGGGGTTCAATACTACGTTAACCTGCAAGCGGTCAAACGAAACGCCCACATGTTGGTCGAGCAGGAGCAAGCAATTATGGCCGGCGTTGCGCTCGGCGTTAACAGCATCTCCAGTAACAAGTATCTCGACCAAATCAGAAGCAACGTGAGGGAGCCACTTCTCGACGAACCGAATGGACGAGTGCGGAACGTGCTTGTGGTCGACAGCAATGGGAACGTTGTTGACAGTCTCATCAAAGACTACGCTCCGGGCAAGAATCCCGATGAAAGCCCGCGCTACTCGAAAATCACGGATATACCGTTGCCACCACTGCGAAGCGCGGTTGACCTCCCAGACGAAAGCCAGCAGCTTCCAAGCTGGTTGAATCGATCACGCGCCGCGCTGGCTGGCGAACCGGGAGCCTTCTATTTCCCCGTCGAAACGCAACAGGGACGCTGGTACGTAATCGTTGTGCTCGACTCGGCAAACACTCTGAGGAGCATTCTCGAACGACAAGCCTCGCGCTCGGCACAGTACACTCTCTTGCTGCTGCTCGTAACCACATTGGTGACCGGACTGTTTGTCTGGCGGTTTACGCGTCCTATCAAGCGCCTGTCCGTTGCGGCCCAACGTGTGGCCACCGGCGACTTCGAGGTTCGCGTGCCGACCGATCAAGTTGATGAGATGGGTACGTTGGCTGTCGCGTTCAATGATATGACAGCGAGGCTGGGACGCCTGCGCGAGTTGGAGTCGAAGCTTCATCAGGTGGAGAAGGCTGCGGTGGTTGGACGCCTGGCCGCTGCCATTGCTCACGAGATTCGCAATCCCTTGAACTATATCAATCTCACTCTGGATCACCTTCGCTCATCCTTCGCGCCGGAAGATCCCGCGAAGCGCGAAACTTTCGAGCGACTGGCGACTCAACTGAAGCAGGAAGTGCAACGAATTAATCGGCACATCACCGATTTTCTTAAATACTCGCGACCGACTTCGCTTGAGCTGGTGCCGCTCGACTTGCGCATCCAGGCTGAAGATTCGCTCCGCGTGATTGACGGCCAGGCTGCGGAGCGAGGCGTCAACACGGTGCTGGAAGCGGATGAGAGGTTGCCGCTGGTTGTCGCCGACAAGGACTCTCTGCGCTCTGTTTTCACGAACCTTTTGATCAATAGTCTTGAAGCTATCGAGGGCAGCGAGGGAACAGTTGGCATCAAACTGTTGCAGGCGACAACAGACAGGGTGCGCATTGAGATTAGCGATACCGGAAGAGGAATTGCGCCCGAAGACATTGCGAAGATTTTTGAGCCTTACTATTCAACTAAAGAAACCGGTACCGGGCTCGGACTTGCCATTGTCAAGAAAGCCATTGATGATCATGGCGGTTCAATCAGTGTGAGTTCAAAACCTGGCAGCGGCACGACGTTTGTTATAACCCTGCCTGTAAAACAACATAGGACGAAGGAGGAGATAGGGATGAGTGCTGAAGGATGAAGGATGAATGAACGCTCGCTGCCGCCCTCGGCCTTATTAATCCTTCGTACTTCATGCTTCATCCTTCAGCGTTATGGCCCGCAAAAGCATACTCGTAGTTGATGACGAAAAATTGCAGCGTGAAATCCTGGAGACAATTCTTTCCGGAGAAGGTTATGACGTAACCACCGCATCGTCAGGCGAAGCCGCCATCAAGTTTGCCAGGGATCGACGATTCGATCTTGCCCTGACCGATCTCATGATGACCGGCATGGACGGCATTGAACTCCTTCAGCATCTCCTGAGTCTTGATTCTTCGATAATCGTCATCCTGCTAACCGCGCATGGTTCGATCGAGTCGGCAAAAGAAGCGTTACGCCGCGGGGCGTTTGACTATCTCGAGAAACCCTACGACAAGACCGCGCTCCTCGAAACAATCGACCGCGCGCTGAAGAAGCTTGACGCTCTCGACACCGAAATCGTTTCCGCTTCGCCAAACATGGAAGCGGTAAAGCGAATGATCTTGAAAGTTGCACGCTCAAATTCGACCGTGCTAATTCGCGGCGAATCCGGGACGGGCAAGGAGTTGATCGCGCGTGCTACCCACAATCAGTCGCCCCGTGCTCAGGAGATGTTTCAGGCGGTCAACTGCGCCGCCATAAACGAGAACCTGCTCGAGTCGGAGCTGTTTGGCCACGAAAAGGGATCCTTTACCGGCGCACACGCGGAAAAGAAAGGACTGTTTGAGATCGCCGATCGGGGCTCGCTCTTCCTCGACGAGATTGCCGAGCTCGACGTGGCCATGCAAGCCAAACTTCTCCGCGCTTTGCAGGAACACAAGATCAGACGCGTAGGCGGCACTCACGAGATTAGTGTCGACGTCCGCGTGATTGCCGCGACGAATCGCGATCTGCGCGCGATGGTTGCCGACGGCAGGTTTCGCGACGACCTCTACTACCGCATCAATGTGTTGTCGGTCGATGTGCCGCCACTACGTGAACGACGCGAAGACATTCCAGTTCTAATCGACTACTTCCTCAAGAAGCACACGCGCAACACTTCACGGCTGGTGCGCGGACTGACGCCGGAAACACGCAAGCTGATGATGGATTACAGTTGGCCGGGCAATGTCCGCCAGCTCGAGTCTGCTATCGAGCGCGCGATTCTTCTCTGTGAGGGAGATCAGATAACAGTCGACGATCTGCCGTTGGAAGTGCGACAGGAATCTCGTCCGGTAGCGGAAGGTGCGTTTAGGTTGCCGCCCGAAGGCATTAGTTTTGAAGACGTCGAACGCGATCTCATCATGCAGGCAATGGAAAAGACGGACTACAACATCACCAAATCGGCCAAGTTGTTGGGACTGACTTTTCGCACCTTGCAATACCGGCTGGAAAAATTTGGCATCAAGAAGCCGGACGGCGGCAAAGAAGCGGAGGCGTAAATGAATCGACCCATTCACATTCTGCTTAGCTGCCTGTGTTTGTTCGTTGTCGCCTCTTGTTCGAAGCCGGCGCCCACTTCCGGACCTGAAGTCGCGCCCGGTCCGTCTGCTTCGAGCCGTAAGGTCACATCGGAGTCCGTGGTCAAAGTGGAGCCACAACCAGTCGCCATTTCTCCCGGCGGATCCGGCGAAGCAATCGTTCGACTGACAATACGAAGCGGTTATCACGTCAACGCCAACCCGCCCACCTATCCTTACTTAAAGGCGACGACGTTGGACATTGCAGCCGGTGATGGTGTTTCCCTCGCTTTTGTCACCTATCCAAAGGCAGTGGACAAGAAGTTTTCGTTCGCGGACAAACCGCTCGCAGTTTACGAAGGCACGACGGATTTGAAGGCCACTTTGAAGGCTGACAAAGCTGTGAGAAAAGGTGAACGATCCATTCCCGCCCGTTTGCGCATCCAAGCGTGCGACGATCAGGTTTGTTATCCACCGGGAACGCTCGAATTCGCAATTCCGGCAAACGTTAATTAGTCGCTGCGGCAAATATCGTGAAAATCTTTTGGATGATCGTCGCGGGCGTCGCCATTGTGGTAGCCGGCGTCTTTCTGTGGCGGCGTGATTTCGACAAGGCGTTCGTCATCGCGGCAATCGGAATGGTGGCGTGGTTTCTGAACTACCGCGCCCAGATGAAAGAGGTAGTGGCGGCCGCGGACGTTGAGGAAGAAAAGAAGACATATGAACAAGAGGAATATGAAGACCTGGACGATGACTAATGGGTCAGGATTGAGGATCGTTGGAATTGCGTTGCTATTGACGGCAGTGACCTGCCTTGCTTCGGGTCCGGCACGAGCTTCCGACGAAGGCGATGTGCGGTCGGTGGTCCAACAGGTCTTTCAACAGCTGCAATCGCGCGACTTCGGTTCAGTCTACGATTCCCTACCCTCGTCAACGCGCAGTCGCAGCTCGCGTGATCGTTTCATCAGCGCTCTCAAACGATCACAGGATCGTTACGTCCTCGATCGCATCAACATTGGTGCGGTGCGCGTCTCGGGCAACCTCGCCGTCGCGGACACGGAGCTTTACGGACGCGTCGCCAAGCCGTTTGAAGCTGAAGGAAAGATAGTGGTGCAGCAGTATCTGGTGCGGGAAGACGGCAAATGGCGAGTTGCAACCGGCGATAGCGCAACGATTCAACGCTTTTTAAAAGCGAACCCAACCTTCGCGCGCAAGTTTCCAATTCGCCAACCGCAGATCTTTGTGAAACAAGGCGGTAAGTGGGTGCTCTTCAACCTGGGCAGTAAAAAGTGAAAAGGAACAGGTTATTGTCGCAACCTCAGGCAGAGCGGAATAGAAAAGTGCAAGCTAGTCCGCTCTTTACTTTTCACCCTTCACCGCCCCTAGCTCAGCACACTCAGATCATCAAATGACAATTGCGAGTCGTCGACCGGTTCGGTGAACTCGCCGTGGCGGATTCGGGTGCGAGGGACGTCAAGCGCTTCGCGCACAGCGTCGAGATGAAAACGAATTATGTGGGGCGTGACTCGCACGGAAGGGATGCGCCGCTTGCGCGCAAGCCGTCGTACTGTTGCCTCGCTCACTTGCAGCACTTTAGCAAGTTGGCGAGCAGTAAGAAATTCCTCACGCTCTTCCATGGTCAGAATAGTAAATCTAAAACCGTGAATAGTGAATAGTAAATCGTGAATAGTAAAACCCGTTGACGGTAGAGTCACATCGCGAATGATGTTTTACTATTCACGATTTACTGCCTTGGCTTGACGGAGAGGGCGACGCGATAAACGGCAGCGCCGTCAATTTCGACGTCCTTACTGACTGGGTCACCCGCATTCGGCTTTGCGGTCACGCGATATTTCGCAATTTCGGGCGTCAGGCGAAACGTGAAGGAGCCAATCTCGTTCGTGACGCGACCATCGATCTTTTTGATAGAGCCGTCAGTCTCAATCCTTGCCAGTTCAATTCGAACGTTCGGAACGCTGCGGTCATCCTGGCTGAAAACGCTCCCCTTAATAAAAGCGATCGAGCCTTCGTCAATTGAGAGCACCAAGCGATCCCCGAGCGACCGCGGCTTTCCTGCCTTGACTTCAATGTCTTCAATCGTGCCGACGCTTAGTCCGGGTTTACGAAAAGTAACCCCGTAACGGCCAGGCGCCAGACGTGAAACGACAAACTCACCGTTCTTGTCGGTAATTCCGCGGGTAACTTCGCGTTCACCTTGCCGCACAATCACCGAAACACCGACGGGGGTTCCCGTTTCAACTCGCACCTTCCCTTTGATTCCGCCAGTCGAGCGGTCCTGGGCTAAAATGCCGGCAGCGACCGCAAGCGCAAAAATAAACGCCAAAACAATCTTCAAACTTCTTTTCATTGTGTTGATGATACCACCAAAAAGAGTTTTGTATTTGAATTTGCTACTTTGTGCTTAGCTGTACACAGAATGCCATCGAGTTCAAAGTATAAAGATCAAAATTCTTCTAGGTCGTTGATGCCGGGAAACTCCTCGCGTGTTGCCTGCGTATCAAATGTTGCGCCCAAAATGAGCGCGGGCTTCTTTACATTGGCGAGGCAGGATGCGCCTCGTATAATCCGCGAAAAGGATTTCTCCCCAGCCGGCGCAACACTTCAGTTATCAATCTCAATGAACAGTTCACACCATTCAAGCAAGCTCGCCCTTCTGGTAGTCGCGATGATTTTTGGCGCAACTCTGCTCCCGAGCGTCCCGACGGGCCGTGCCCAGGAATCCGATCCTAAGGCGCAACGTCCACGGAAGGTGTACCCGAAGGACGAACAAGAACCCGTCGAAGTCTTGAAGATCGATACTGACTTGGTTTCGCTTGATGTAGTTGCAAATGATTCAGAAGGTCGACCGATACGAAACCTGAAGCAGGAAGACTTCAAGGTCTATCTCGATAACGTTGAACAGCCGCTCGCCTTCTTCCAGGTCGAACAACGCAACGGTGAACCGCGTCCCCTCGCTGTCGTTTTCGCGCTCGACATTTCCGGCAGCATGTCAGGCGAGGAAATGGAGCGTCTGCGCGGCGCGCTAAACGCATTTTCCGCTCAGCTCTCCGGCCATTCGACGCTGTACGCCGTCATGGCCTTCGGCATGAACGTTAAGGTCCTGCAAAAGTTCACCGGTGACGCAGCCAAACTTGATCGAACATTCGATCGCATCGCGCGCGAGCCGAACGGACTGTCGACGCACACTTACGATGCGGTAGACGACGCCATTCGCATGCTGGTGCGTCACGCACCGCGCACGCGGGAGCGTCGTTTGCTGAAACGTGCAGTCCTTGTAGTCACTGATGGCTTTCCGGTTGGCGACACAGTTTCAGCGCCGACGGTTATCGAGCGGGCCAATGCCGCGGACGCGAGCATCTACGTTGTTACGCTGCCGTCATACTCGCGCATTATGGCGGCTTCGTCACAAACGCCTTTGCCGACGCCTTTGGATGTTAGTGGACTGGCTGAACTGACCGGCGGGCGAAGCGTCTACGCAGACCAGAAGAATTATGAACCGCTATTCCGCGCTTTGGCTGCGGAGGTGACCTCGGCTTACGTGCTGGCGTTCTATCCAGCAGAGCAGAAGCGCCACGATGGACAGTTTCACAATATTAGGGTCGAGGGTCCAGGAGGTTTGATTCTAAAACAGAGTCGATCGGGTTTCCAGGCGGGAAAAAAATAGCGGCAAGAGCAGGAGGCAGTCGGCAGTAAGAACGGTGGTGGTAGTCCTGCTGCCTGGCTCCTGCGCCTGCCTCCTGTGTTTTCAGAATTCGTCTTCGTCTTCGTCGTCGTCCAAATCGTCTTCCTCTCCGATGTCCAGTTCCACCGGATCGAGTCCAACCACCTCCAGCTCTACTCCGCATTCCTCACAGGAAACGCTTTCACCTTTATCGGTGTCCGTATCAACATGAACATCTGCATCACACTCGGGACATGTTCCAGTCGGCACTGCTTTACCTCCAACAAAATTTAATAGGCAGCGATACATCCCCTGAAATGCGATGATCCTGCCTGACGTTTTCCCTGTCTAACAACAATCTACCCGCGCCTGTCCGTTTTTGCAATACTCTTTTTCCTCGTAGTTTGCCTCGCAGGACAGTCATTCCTGCCGGTCCCTTCCGCGTGAAACCGACAGACGCATCCGGGTAAAATGGGACAGACAAGATTGTCTGCCCAACTCCAAATGCCCTGCCATTTCACTGTGGCTGCCCACAGCCTCTTGATCAGTACCAAGCGCAGGTGACAGACGTGTTAACATGGCCGCCGACTGATTAGCGCCGCCTCGAATAGTTTGCATCCAGGGCCGAGAATTCCCCCATGCTCGCGTTCATAAAACGACAACAGTTTGCTTTCGCATTACTGGTTTGCTTCATTCTCGTGCTGCTGGGTTCCTACTTCTCGCTCGCGCGAAATAATCGGGGCGAGTCTCAAGCCCCCCGCCGGGTCGCTCAACTTAACAACCACGCCACAAATCACGCTCTTGCGCATTCTGTTTCTCTGGACGCAGATAACGACGGCATTCCTGATACGGCTGAACTGCAAAGCTTCATGGACCGCGAAAATTTTCGAGCCTGGTTCACACTCATCGCTGAAGAACAGTTTTACGAACTGAACAAACAGTGGAACGCGGAACAAAGAGACTGTGCCGGTCTGGTCCGCTTCGCTTTGCGCGAAGCTTTGCGTCGTCACGATCGCGCCTGGCTGCAAAAGATGGGGCCGGCTTACACACCCATCGCGCCAGATGTTGCTCGCTACACGCTTGAGCAGGGCCCGCTGGGCGAAAAGCTTTTCCGTACGAGTTTTGGTTCATACAAAGACGGCGAACTCGCTAATGGGACATTCTCAGAATTCGCGGACGCGCGCAGTCTCAAGAGTTTCAACGTTAAATTCCGGAGCCGTGATCGCCACGAAGCTGAACCAGGCGATCTGCTTTTCTACTACCAGCCGTGGGTCCAGAAGTTTCCTTATCACGTGATGATTTTTTTGGGATCGGCAAAACTAGGCGGCAGCCAGGGGACCGACTGGGTGGTCTATCACACCGGCTCTTCGCCAACCGACGAAGGCGCCGTCAAGAAAGTCGAACTCTCGGTCCTTGATCATCACCCAAACAAACGTTGGCGGCCGGTGGAAAGTAATCCCAACTTTCTCGGCTTCTATAGATTGAAAATACTGGATTGAACCTGTTCGATGGCCCAAGGAGGCTCCGACCGTGTTTGAAATGAACTCTCGTTCTTATCGCGTTCTTACCGCGTCTTTGATTTATCTCGTCGCCATAGCCGCTGCGTTGACAGTCGCCACCCTGCGTTCGCGCGCAAAAGCGAAATCGGTTGAGCCGCAACATGACTACTCGGAAACGGTGCGACGCCCCGCCGGCAAGCCGTTCTTTTCGCTGTCAACTCATCGCACTTATGGAACAACGGACAACGCACGTTTGTGGGTAGACTACCAGGGAGTCGACCACCTCGACTTTCGCGTTTACCAGGTGAGGGATCCGCGCAAGTTTTTCACCGGACTCAAGGACCCTCACAAGATGGGCGAAGACGAACAGCAGGAGGTCGCGACCACGTTGCCGCACCGCAAATCGTTGCTGGAAAGGGTGCGCGGCTTCAAGCGCTGGGCGTTTAACGGTGTTCAGGCTTTCGTGCGCGGTCAACTGCAACATGATTCGCGCTCCGCGTTTAATCAAAAATTTCGCAAAGAAGCAGACATTATTCGTACGCCGTTGAATGTTTCCGACTTCGCTCGCGTGCCACTCCTGAATCCGGACATGCTCGTCAGCAGTTGGCGCGAGCCGCTGCCGCCGCTGGAAAACGAATACGACCAGCGCATGATTCCGTTGGGTAAACGCACACCGGGAGTCTATCTCGTCGAAGCCGTCGAAAACGATTTGCGTGCTTACACAGTGGTCGTAGTTACTGACTTAACTATGATCGACAAGACCGCCGGCAATGGTGAGTTGCTGGTCTACACGGTCGATCGAAAAACCGGTGAACCGCGGCCGGGTGCTCAGGTGGAGATCGTAAAGGACCAAAAGACTATCGCCAGCGGCGTCACTGACGATCAGGGAATTCTTCGAACGAAGATCGAAAAGAAGAAATCCGCGGCCAAAGCCGGCGGCGATGAGGAAGCTGATGCCGAAGTGCCCGCAGCGGACGCAACCGATTCTGAGCCGCTTCTAATTCTGGCAAAGCAAAGCAGCAACTTTGCAATCTCCGATCTGGGGTCTATGTTCTATGGCGGTTATGACGAGCAGGAAGGCGGCAGCGAAAACTTCAAGGGTTACATCTATACCGATCGTCCTGTCTATCGACCAACTCACAAGGTCAACTTCAAAGGAATAATCCGAAACGTCGATGCTAACGGTGCCTACAAACCAGTCTCGGCCAACACCGTAAACGTCACCGTGGAAGATCCGAATGGCGCCAACATCCTGACGAAGGAACTTCCGATATCTCCGCGCGGCACGTTCAATGGCGATGTAGATATTGCGGAGGAAGCGCCCCTCGGCAGCTATCGCATCGCCGCAGAAGTTGAGAGTGGCTCAGCGAGCGGATCCTTCGAAGTAGCCGAATATAAGAAACCCGAATACAAGGTGACTGTTGCCGCGCCGGGAAAATTCGTACAGACAGGCCAGAAAGCCAACTTCTCGATCGATGCCCGCTATTTCTTTGGCGCTCCCGTGGCGAATGCAGAAGTGAAGTATTACATCTATCGCTCGCGTTACTACGCCTGGTTTGGCGCCAATGACGACGAGGAAACAACTGATAATGCGGAGACGCAGGACGATTATTCCCAGTTTTACGGCGGTGGCGGCGACGACATGGTACAGGAAGGCGACGGTACCATGGATGCGCACGGCCACCTGAACGTCGAATTCCCTGTTCCGCAATCAGATGAAAATGACACGTCAGATTACAGCTATCGGCTTGATGCACAGGTGACCGACTCGGCCCGCCGCACGATCGATGGCGGCGGTAGTTTCGTTGCCACGCGCGGTACTGTGGTCGCCAATGCCGATCCGGATCGTTACGTTTACAACAAAGGCGAGCAAGCGAAGATTCGCGTCACGACCAGCGACTACCAGGGACATCCTGTCTCGGCGAAGGTACAGCTGCAGTTTGTCGAACGCACCTGGACCAGGAAACCGAAGCCGGAAAATGCTGATGAGTATTATTACCCCGAATATGAAATGCACGAACGGCCTATCGATTACGCCGACGTGCAAACCGACTCGCAAGGCCAGGCCAGTTACGATTACCCCACCACCGAGGACGGCAACATTTCGATCAAGACAGTGATTTGGGAAAACGGTCGCGCAGTGCCGACGATTGGTGGTTATCTTTGGGTAACTGATAAGCAATATCCCTGGTCTGACTCTTCTTACTACAGCGAAGATTACAATTCCATCAAACTCGTTCCAGATAAGAAATCCTACAAGCCCGGGGAGATTGCGCACGTGTTGGCAATACTGCCGACTGACAACGCTCACCTTCTGGTCAGCACGGAACTTTCGACGGTCCTGACTGTACAGCATGTCAGTTCACCCGGCAGGTCGATTGTCCTCGACGTTCCGATTCAGGCTGGTTATGCGCCCAATGTTTTTCTTAACGTGTCATACGTTAAGGGTGGCGACATGTACACGAATGACCAGCGGCTGGTCGTGCCGGCGCGCGACAAGATGCTTAACCTCGAAATCATTTCGAATAAGAAGGAGTACAAACCGCGCGAGTCGGCGTCGTACACGATCCTGGCGCGCAATGCGGATGGCGCCCCGGTTTCCGGCGCCGAAGTTAGTCTCGGCGTAGTCGACGAGGCGATCTACAGCGTTTCGCCGGATTATGCCGGCAACATCAAGAGCGAGTTTTACGGCATGCGCTACAGCAGCGTAGGCACCCATCTCTCAATTAACTATAGCTTCACCGGCTTTGCCGGCGACAAGCCGATAGATCTCGCGAAGAACAAGTCAACCTACCAACTAGCCGACTTTAAGAATGAAGGCGATCTGGTCCAACCTACGATCAGGAAAAACTTTAAAGACACGGCCTTCTGGCAACCCGACGTTGTAACGGGCCCCGACGGCAAGGCCACCGTTAAAGTTGATCTGCCTGACAACCTGACCACCTGGCGTGCAACCGCGCGCGGTGTAACGGCAGACACCAAGGTCGGCGCAACGAAGTACAAAGTTATCGCGCGCAAAGATGTGATCATGCGACTCGAGACGCCGCGTTTCGTTACGCAGGGCGATA
Organism: Acidobacteriota bacterium; assembly: GCA_040002755.1. Classification (GTDB taxonomy): domain Bacteria; phylum Acidobacteriota; class Blastocatellia; order Pyrinomonadales; family Pyrinomonadaceae; genus PSRF01. The sequence continues at coordinate 29,239 of JBDUDV010000028.1, forward strand.
CAGTCACGCTCTCGGGAATCGTCCACAACTATTTGAACGCCGACAAGTCAACGCAGATATCGCTCGAGGTAAACGGCGCGCAGCTAAATAACTCCGGGAAACAAACCGTTATCATCAATAAGCAAGGCGAGCAGCGCATTGACTGGCAAATAACTGCACCGAATGTCGGCGAGATCAAACTGCTGGCCAAAGCTCTGACCGACACAGAATCAGACGCGGTTGAGTTGCCATTGATGGTGGTGCCGCGCGGTTTACATCAGGTCAAGAATGAGTCGGCTGCTTTCTCCGATGAGAACGTCGAAAAAACATTCTCGCTGAATCTGCCGCCAAACGCGGACGCGCGGGCGCGTAGTTTCAAGATCCAAGTTGCGCCTTCGATCGCCGGTACGTTGTTTGGCGCGCTGGACTACCTGACCACTTATCCGTATGGCTGCACCGAGCAGACCATGTCGAGTTTTCTGCCGAACGTGGTAGTTACACAGGCCCTGAAGAACGTGAAGACATCATCAATAAAGGACTCAAACGACCTGCCGAAGAAAGTACAGAAGGGCATGGATCGCCTTTACGCCTACCAGCACAACGACGGTGGCTGGGGCTGGTGGAAAGACGATCAAAGCGATCCCTTCATGACGGCTTACGTCGTTAGTGGTCTGACGCTGGCGAAGCAAAACGGTTATGAGCCGGACGACAATCGCATCGCCAGTGGCCGCGAGAAGTTGAAGCAGATGCTCGATTCGGGAAGCACTGAGGCGGGAACCAAAATCGATCTGGAAACGCTCGCGTTCATGGTCTATGCACTCGAGGAAAGCGGAGGGGCCGATGGTCACTACGTCGAAAAAGTGTTTGCTGAACGCAGCAACCTGCATCCGTATGGACGCGCGTTGCTCGCGTTGACCTTTAAACAGCGCAAGGACGATAAGCGCGCGCGCGACATCGCTGCCGAGATCGAACGTACCGTGTCAACGGATGACTTGTCCGCTTACTGGTCTTCCAACCGGAAAGCCATGCTCGACTTTTCGGAGACTAACGATACAGAAGCTACTGCGCTCTCGCTGCAGGCGCTCGCTCGTATCAAACCTGATAGTCCAATACTTCCCAGGGTCGCACGCTGGCTGGTTGCAAACCGTCGCAGCGGTTACTACTGGGAATCAACCAAGGACACGGCGTTCGCAATTCTTGGACTCATCGATTATCTAAAGGTGAGCCATGAGCTATCGCCGGACTACGATGTCGAAGTTTACTTGAACGGCGAAAACGTGCTGACGCAGCATGTGTCTTCAGCGGCCGCCTCGCAAACGTTCTCCATCAACCGCAAGGCAAACGATGTAGCGGGGACGAATGACATAAAGATCGTCAAACGCGGCAAAGGCATGGTCTACTTTTCGTCGTCGCTGGACTACTACACCGGCGAAGAAGATGTGGCGGCGCGTGGCTCAGCCGAACTGAATCTCACGCGCGAGTATCTCCGGCTTGAAGTTGTAGAAGACGGCTACAAACTCAAGTGGAAGACTACGCCGTTGACGGGCGAGATTCATTCCGGCGACATGCTGGTCGTGCGCCTCAAACTTAACGGCGCCAAGGCGCGCCACTTGATGATCGAGGATCCAATTCCCGCGGGCGCGGAACAGGTTGAGAGTGTCGGCAATCTCAATCTCAACTACACCACGGGAAAAGACTGGACCGACTGGTACAGCTCGCGCGAGTTTCGCGATAACCGGACGGTTGTTTTCATGGACTATTTCGACGGTAACGCAACATTTCAATATGCGATGCGGGTACAGACGCCGGGACAGTTTCGCGTAGCGCCGGCGCGCGCGGAGTTGATGTACCGGGCCGCGACGCAGTCAAACACGGCGTCAGGAAAAATGGCGTTTCTGGAGCGCAAGTAGGAGCAGGAGGCAGACGGCAGGAGCAGGGACACGAAGTAGGATCGTTCGCGGGTTCGTTGTCCTGCCGCCTGCCTCCTGCACCTGCCTCCTGTAATTTTGGCGCCTTGGCGGTTAAGTTTCCGGTGAGGATTACACAACATGCTGACTGAAACATTTCGTTCGATAGTCACGGCTACACGCAACGTTTTTAGAAACTGGTCCGCGATGTTGCTGATAGCCGCGGTCTACGCGTCGCTGCTGGCTCTCCTTTATCTAGTTGTCTCGATAAGGGAGGCAACGCTTGCGCAGGTGACCTTGACCTTTACATTCGCGGTGGCCTTGCCCCTGCTCTTCTTCGTCCTCCAGGCAATGATTGCGAGCAGCAGCGCGCGCCAGCTTGCCGGCGAAAACACAACCCAAACGGATCAAGTGACCGCCGGGTTAGTACTCAAACGATCGCTAGCCAGTTTTTGGAAAGTGATTTTGATCAGTCTGCCTCTGATCGCGCTGGCGATACTCATCTGGTACCTCCTCGCGCGGGCGCAAAATCATTTCGGACAAAACATTAACGACCCCGTCATCAACACTCCTCATCCGCTCGCCACAACTGCAAACGCGCAGCATCCCGCTCGCCCGGTTGACTGGAGAGTCGCGCTGTTCTCCACCCTTCGCTATCTATCCTTCGGCCTTCTTCTGCCACTGGTGGCGATTCACTTGTGGCTTGCTACGGTGCGGGACGGGCTAGCCGGGGCGATTAGAAAAATTGTGACACTGCTGTCACGCGCTTTCGCACCGCAATCAGTGCTGACTTACATCGCAGGCTTTCTGATCTTCGCCGTCGTTCCCTACTTCCTGCTTTTCAAAACGATGCAAACGAAGCATGCCTGGCTGGAGCTTTCTTTACTTGTGGCGCGGCTGGCGGTGGTGTTTGCCCTGACGCTTATTGGCTGGATGATCACAGTCCATGCCCTCGCGCATCTCTCGACCAGAAGGTCAACTGAACCGGCAACTGAGACGACGTAATGCAGTCGCGCCATTTAATGAATCTGGAAAATGAATGTCCAGGGGACGCCAACGTCCCTGCATCTTTATCGGTAGGAAATTTTCCAAATATCTTGACCACTACGGCGCGCTTGTCTCTGGGGGTAGCCCTGGCTATCTGCGTCGCGGTTTTTGCCTGGGCCGTTGCTCGTAGCGTCGCGCACAATTCCGGACTTTCCAACTCTGCGTCGGCTGCGAATGCCGAGCTACTCGATCAGCGTTTGCAACGGGCTGCAACCCTGGCGCTTGGAGATCGACGCGGGACCGTTATCGTGATGGATCCGCAAACGGGCCGTGTGCGCGCCGTTGTCAATCCGGAAATCGCGTTTGCGGAAAACTTTCCCCTCGGTTCGGCGATCAAACCGTTCACCGCTCTGGCCGCGCTGCGATCCGGAGTGATCGATGAGGACTCGCGCACGCTCTGTCATGAAAAGTATTCGCATCACGCGTTTCAGACAACCTGCTCCCACCCGCGCGACTTACCGCCGCTCGATCCAACTGAAGCGATCGCCTATTCATGCAATTACTTTTTCAGCACTGTTGGTGAACATCTGGGCGAAGCGAGCTTTGCCGGCACGCTTAGCGAATTTGGTTTCGGTAGAAAAAGCGGAATCAATAACAACGCGGAAATAGCTGGACAACTTCAGCGCGGCGATTGGCGTCCGCAAAACGCCATCGGCGAGGGAAACTATCTCCAGGCAACACCGATTCAAGTCATGAATGCTTACGTGGCGCTGGTTAATGGCGGACGCGTCTTTACGCCGCGGCTCGCGCAACCGGCAGGCTTCGCGCCGGACGTAAAGTCGAGGATCGAAATCAAAGATCGCGACCGGGAAATAATTATCAAGGGAATGCGCGGAGCTGTTCGCTATGGCAGCGCCGAGAAAGCAAAACTCTATACGCTTCCAATCTACGTCTTCGGTAAGACCGGCACCGCAACCGAAATCGACGGCTTTCGCACGCATGGATGGTTTGTCGCCCTCACTTCGAAACCTGCAGAAACGCAGTCTGATTTTGAAGCGACGCCGGAAAAGGTCAATCTGGCTGTGCTTGTTTTTCTCGCCCGGGGTCATGGATTTGAAGCTGCAGAATTGGCGCGGCCCATTCTGGACGAGTTTGCGTCTGCGATCTCAAACGTGAAATCTGAGACCGGATCTACGGATGCTGGCGCGGATGCTGCGTCGCCCGTCAAATCACCGAAAGCAACAACGCCGCTCTTAAGTTTGAAACCTCAAAACTCAAATCCAAACTCGCAACCAGCCACAGTCACCGTTCACCTCGTACGCGAAAACGTCACGCTTACCGTTGCCTTCGAAGACTATGTTCGCGGCGTCGTGGCAACCGAAGGCAGCATGGAAACGGAACCGGAAGCGTTGCGTGCGCTCGCCGTCGCCGTACGCAGTTTCGCTCTCATAAACCTGGGCCGGCATTCGCGCGACGGGTACGACTTCTGCAATTCGACGCACTGTGAAAGATACCGCGCGGCAGATCCTGATTCCGGCGGCTACGTTTCGCCTCAGGTTCTCGAAGCCGTTGAAGCTACTCGAGGCGAAACCCTCCGCGATGAGAATAACGAACTTGCCGATTCTTACTTTAGTGCGTCGTGCGGCGGGGCGACTGCAAACATGGCAGCGCTTTGGGGCGGCAGCGCTCCTCCGTACTTGCGCGGCGTGCCGGACGAATACTGTGCGAACGAAGCACACAGTAGCTGGCAGGACACTATTTCTTACGCCCAACTATTGAAGGCGCTGCAAACCGATCCGCGGACTAACGTCGGTGAACGGTTGACTGGCGTGAGCGTCTTACGCAAGGACGCGAGTGGTCGTGCCGAGCTGATTGGGATCGAAGGTAATCGCCGCGTTACAGTAAAAGGTTGGGACTTCAAGATCATCGTTGGTCGGGCGCTTGGCTGGAACCTGCTTAAGAGCTCTCACTTTGAAATCGCTCGCTCCGGATCGAGCTTCATCTTTCGCGGCAAAGGGTTTGGCCACGGGCTCGGACTCTGTCAGGAAGGAGCGCACGTGATGGCGGAGCGCGGCGCAAGTTACCGGCAGATTTTGGCGAAATATTTTCCGACTACGCATGTGGCGAACAACGGCGTCTCGCGCTCGGCTGACTTGATATGGTCGGGTGAAGTTGAGTCCACATCTTACCTAACGCCTCGCGCCGACACGGTGCCGCGACTCAGTCTGCGCAGCGAAGACTTTCACGTTAACTATCCAGCAAGCACAGACAAACGCGAGGTCGAAGAGTTGCTGAATTTGCTCCAGGCAAGTCGGAGGTCGCTGCGCGCTCGCGTCGCCGCTGCGGGAATCAATGTGCAGTTCCCTGCTCTGGATGTTTTCGTAAACGAAACGACAGGCGACTTTGTCGGCCGCACCGGATTGCCATCCTGGGCAGCAGCAGCCACCCGGGGCAGCAAGATTGAGCTGCAACCGCTGGAAGCGTTGCGACGCCGGCGAATTCTCGAAACAACTCTGCGCCATGAACTCGTACACGCAATGATCGATCTGGTGAGTCATGGGCGCGCACCGCGTTGGTTGGCCGAGGGACTAGCGATAAACCTGGCCGGTGAGGGTCGGCTGGTAGCGCGTTACGAACCGCGAAAGAAAATGACGACAGACGAAATTGATAAGCAGCTTGGCCATTCCACCTGGACTATGTCAGCCAACGACATGCGCGCAGTTTATGCCGCCGCTTACAGCGAGGTCAGACGGCTAATCCGGAGCGAAGGTGAAACGAAAGTCTGGCAACGAGTCGCGAAGTCATGAGATAAGCAAGCGCAGCTGCGCTGTTTCGTTCTATATCCATATGCAGAACCATAAAGTAAGCCGGCGCTTATTTAGCCTGGTCATCGCCATTGTCGTTGTGGCGTCGCCGCTGGTCGCTCAGCAGAAACGCAATGCACCAAAGAAGCCGGCGCCAATTCCTGAAGCGGCGCCAACCTTCGACTCACTGCTCGCAGCCAACAGCTACAAGGTCTATTGCGAAATTAGAGGTGTCGGTGGATTGATTCGTTCCTCCGCAGTAACCGACCTCCTCGATCCGGTGATGAAACTCGGTAAACCACCAGCGGAGATCAAGGCGCTTGTAGACTGGCTCAATAAACACGCTGACGTTCTTTCCGGCTCGCGGATGTTGGTGGCCGGTTGGCCATCCAGACCGAAACTCCCAACGGTTCTGCTCGCCGTCGAATTTTCTTCTCCCGAGGAAGCGAAGAAGTTTTATCCGGAGTTACGCGACTTCCTTCCGAAACTCTTACCAACCCCGTCGCCAACACCAACGCCAGCTCCTGAACCATCTCCGCCAAACGCCGCGATTCCTTCTGTCGTTTCGTCTGGACCACGTGCGACCAGAACTGAACTGAGAGAAGTTCCCATACCGCCAAGCCGTGAGATTGGCGAAGAGAAACCGGAGCAGCCCGCATTGCCGCCCTATCAAATGAAACTGGCCGGCTCACTTGTCTTGATCAGCGACACTGCGTTTACTTTTCGCGATCTTAGGCCCAGAGGCAGCAGGGGGCTCGAAGAGGATCAGAACTTCGTGTTGGCACGAAATCGCTTTTCCTCGGAGTCGGTTTTTCTTTACGTCGACCTGAAAGCAATTCAAAAGGAAGAAGAAGAGCAACGGCAAAAATGGGAAGAGGAAGCACGAAAACGAGAGGAAGCGGAGGCGGCCAACCCGCCGAAAGAAGCAGAGGTCGTGCCGGAGAGAGCGGAAGACCCGGGACCTGCTGTTCCAAGCGAGGAAGAGGCTGCGCTACCTAAACCATCACCTTCCGAACAACCGACCGTGATAGAGGCCACTGAGCCGCAAACGGCGGGCACCGCCACTTTGTCAGGCGGACCGCAACGCGGCACGGATGAAGTCAGTCCCATTTTCTTTTCGCTTTACAGCGGGCTCTTCGGCGGGGTGACCAAGTGGCCTGAAGCCGTTAGCGCCGCTGCGGTCTTTGAAGGCGATGCTTACGTTGTTCGCACCTTGATAATCAACAGCCCCGACAACAAAGACAGCGCAATTCCCTTTTTACCCCAGTTTGTATCGGGACCGGCGCTCGTGCCGGAGTCACCCAATGTACTTCCCGCCGACATTGATCTGTTTGTTAGCGCCTCGCTCGACTACCCGCAAATCTACGAAGGCATGTTGAAAGCAATGGCCAATGCTCAGGAGCTGTCGAGAAAATACAGTCGTGACAGGGACGAACTCACCAGGAACACTCCGCCGCCCGAGCCGCCCTTTGCCGCGCTTGAAAAGAAGCTGGGTCTGAAAATCAAAGACGACCTGTTGCCGTTGCTCGGAAATGAGTTGGCCTACGTGTTACTTAGAAGAAAGAAAGCGACCGCCGAAGCCACGCCGAGCCTGGAAAAAATGACTGCCGCAACGGCCGGCAACACGCCGCAACCGCAGCCTAGTGCCGGTCCAAATCCGATCATCGCAATCTCGGTGAAGGATCGTGAAGCGGTCGGTCGAGTAATACCGAAGCTGATTGAAGGCTTCGGCCTAAAGGGCGCGAGCCTGCTGGCGCAAACCGAGAAGCGCGATGGGACTGAGTTGGTCTCCTACGCTGGAGTTTTTTCTTACGCGTTCGTGGGCGACTTTCTCGTCGTGTCGCCCGATGCCGCGGAAGTGCGCCACGTAGTAGACGCATATCTGGCCCACCAAACGCTTTCGTCCGATAGTCATTTTAAAAATTATACGCGCTGGCAAGCGCGGCAAGTGTTGGGGCAAGCCTACGTGGCTCCTGGATTGGTGGAGGAATACACGGTCGGAGGCGGAGCTGCTCATCGTGACAAGATGAGTGAGTTCGTATCAGGCGTGGATCCGGTGATCGACCCGGTGACTTATTCACTAACCAACGACGGCATGGGCCCGTTTCACGAGTTACACGTTTCCAAAAACTTGCTTCAGGTACTACTCGCTACAACACTAATCGGAGCAAGCGAAGCCTTGCCGGCCAGCAACGAAGCATTTGCGAAGAGCATGTTGCGGAACGTGGCCAGCGCGGAAGCTAGTTTCAAAGCTACTGAGGGAAACAATGGCTACGGTTCAATCGACCAGTTGGCCTCAGCCGGATTAGTGAGCAAGGAATTTTTGCAAAAGTATGGTTACAAGATCGAAC
>JBDUDV010000029.1:0-36410 GCA_040002755.1 Acidobacteriota bacterium
GCTTGAAATAATCGCCAAACGAAAAATTGCCGAGCATCTCGAAAAACGTTTGATGCCGCGCCGTCTTTCCGACTTCATCAAGATCGTTGTGCTTGCCGCCGGCGCGCACACATTTTTGTGATGAGCAGGCGCGCACGTACTCGCGCTGCTCGATCCCGAGGAACACATCCTTAAATTGGTTCATGCCCGCGTTGGTGAAGAGCAACGTCGGATCGTTTGCAGGCAACAAGGGCGACGAGCGCACACGGGTATGCCCGTGGCGCTCGAAGTACTTCAAAAAGGTTTCGCGAATTTCGTTTCCAGTCATAACGGAGTAGTCAGCAAACAGTAGTCAGTAGTAGCGTTGGGTCTCAAAATACGCCGAACAACTGACAACTGACTATTCGTGAGTTTAGCACGCAGGTTCGACCGACTGAAATTCACCCAATTTGTTACCCGGTTTCTTCCAGCTCGGCTTTCGAAGCGGCGCGAACTTTTTGGCTCACAAGTTCAAAGGGAAAACCCAGGCGCAGCAGGTGATCGAAAAGGCTCTTGGCTTCAGCGCGCGTCTTCGGGCGACCGCGAAGGCGCACGCGTTTCTCCATCGCGCGATCGAGCAATTCCTCTTCCGGCGTCTCCGTAAAAACCTGATCGAGCGCTTCATCGGCAACCGCGCGATCAACTTTCTTTCTCGCCAGGCTTACTTCCAAACGGCGGCGCCCGATTGGTTGTTGCCGCACTTTAGACGATGCATAACTCAGGGCGTAGCGTTCGTCATCGAGATAGCCATACTCGCGCAGTCGCGCAATCACAGTTTCAATTATCGCTTTACTGGAGCATCGCTCTGCCAACCGTTCGCGGAGTTCAGCGATCGAGCGCGGCTTGGCGGCTAGGAGTTTTGCAGCGCGCTGAAACGTTCGCGCGCGGAGTTCTTCCGGAGTGAGACGACTTGCGCGAGACTCGTCTTCCGCAGTCTTGGGTTTTGGGCGACGTTGACGCATTTGGTGACAAACATTTACCACCAGCTGTATGCCAAGCGTCAATCTCCTCACTGGGACCGTGGGCGTGCCGCCCGCCAACCATCCATGACAGGATCAGTTCAGTGAACCACCTGGTTCGCGCTAACGCGCTCATTGCGGGCGGACGCCCGCGGTCCCAGTGAAGAGGTTGACCTGGGAAATCCAAATTGCTTCAGACAGCAAGAATCGCCAAATGGGCAAGCGGCCATCTAGAATGATTCTCATGGATGGAGTTCTCCTTATCGATAAGCCTGCTGGTGTGACGTCGCACGATGTAGTCGACGAAGTCAGGCGCATTTTGCACGTGCGACGCGTCGGACACACGGGAACGCTGGATCCATTTGCGACCGGTGTGCTGGTGATTCTTGTCGATCGCGCGACGCGTCTGGCGCAGTTTCTCAGCGGCGTGGAAAAGGAATACGAAGCTGTAATTCGTCTGGGCTACGCGACTGATACTGGAGACGTAACGGGAAAGCGGATCGATAATCTGGAAGGCTCAGATGCAAAAAGAGGACAGACAGAAATGTCTGTCCTACCCTGGAGCGGCGAACAAATCGAAGCGGCGCTCCGGAGTTTACGCGGCGAGATCGATCAAGTGCCGCCGATGTATTCGGCGAAGAAGCAGGGCGGGCGCAAGCTTTACGAACTCGCCCGGCGCGGTGAAGAGGTAGAACGAAAGCCGGTTCGGGTTTGCATCTACAAGTTTGAGGCGATCAAGCCGTCTGGTGAGTTGCTGAAGGATAACCTGGACGGCACTTTCGATTTCGAAGTGCGCGTCGTGTGTTCGTCCGGGACTTACGTCAGAACTCTTGCCGAAGATTTTGGCAAACGCTTGCAAGTCGGAGCGCACCTCGCGGAATTGCGCCGCACACGGGTTGGTGACTTTCAGATTCAAAACGCGCAGACGCTGCAACAGGTAAAGCTAAGCGTTGCGGAGGAAGCGCTTGGCAGGACCTTGCTTCCGACCGATGCGGCGCTGGCGCGGTTTCCTTTTGTTGAACTGAGCGATGACGATGTACGCCGAGTGCAAAACGGCATGACTATTAAGACTTCGCAGCCCGCCTGGAGCAACGGAGAGCGGGTAAGAATGCGCGACGAGCGCGGTAGCCTGATCGCAGTTGCAGAGTTTGACGAGGCTTCAGGCGCGTTACGTCCAAGCGTAGTTATCTCACGAGAAGCATGATGAAGAAGCGCTACTGGATTGGAAGCATAACGGCAACTCTGGCCGCAGCATCAGTGGCGGCGAAGCTCTTGTTGCGCCCGAAAGATGTCGAGTGGGAGGAGAACCGTGAAGCGGTTTTTCATGCCGACTACTCGCGCTTTCTGGAAGTTGATGGCGTACGTCTGCACTATCAGGAGGCTGGCGATCCGAATGCGCCGCCAATGATTTTGATTCATGGCTTCGCCGCGTCCAACCTCGTTTGGAGCAAAGTGTTTTTGGAATTCGCGGCTGCGGGTTACCGCGTCATCGCGCCCGACCTTCCCGGCTACGGTTATTCAGCAAAACCGCGACACCTCGATTACACCATCGCGAACCAGGCGGAGATGGTTTTGAGTTTCCTCAAGCAGATGGAAATCGACCGCGCAGTTTTTGTCGGCAGTTCTTACGGCGCGGCGATCGCGGCGACGATTGCGCTCGATCATCCCTCGCTGGTTGAGAAACTAATCATGGTGGGCGCGGTAAATAACAACAAGCCGACACGGTATTTGTTGATGCGCCTCTTCGGCTCGCCAATCATCGGCGATATTCTTTCGCCGCTGCTGGTCGGTTCGCGCCGGTTGCTGCGGCTGCGGATGAAGCGCGTTTATGACCGGCATTCGTGGGTGCTCGACGAGCGCAGAGTTGACGCGCGACACCTGCCGCTGCGAACGCGCGGGGCGCACCGAGCGATCATTCGCACGGTGCGACGCTGGGACGCCGAACGAGTTTCACGCGAGGCGCATCTGCTCACGCCGCTGACGCTGTTGTTATGGGGCGACACTGATCGCGAAGTGCCGCTCGAGGATGGTAAACGACTGCACGAGTCGATTCCGGGTTCGCGTTTGATTGTTTTTTGCGAGTGTGGGCACCTACCGCATGAAGAGTATCCGGCGCAGTTTGTTAAGGTGGTTTTGGACTTTTGTTCCTGAAGTTTATTCCACTGGAACGCCCAGACGCTTCGCTAATCCTTCACCACCCCAACCCATCACGAGGTTGTGATTTCCAACTGAAGAACGGCCGCGCGATGGGCGCGAGCAGGTTCATCCATGCTTTGGTAGTTTCGACTTTCCAATCGTAGCGTACTGTTGTGATCTCGTCCGTCGTTCGAGAGTTGCCAGCGGCGGTGCCCTGTAATTCGCCGATGGCCTGAGGAGCTTTGACACGCCAGGTGGTAACGAATTCGTAGTCGGTCATATTTGTACTTTGAAATGCTCCGGCACAGCGAAGCGGCGACGGCGCTTTTGATTCTCGGGCCAACGGAAAGCGGTGTCGCGCTACGACCACCCCAGCGCGGCTGCCGCGCCGGGGACCCCGGGCTTGCCACCGCCAAATAGTCACGCCATGTTCAGCGCTTTACCGACTGACGGATCGCGACGGACGCGCCAGATCTTTGAGTCGAGATAATAGTGAATAAACGCGTAGCCCCATAGGAACGAAATGCCGAGTTGGGTGGCGAATGACGGATCGCCGAGGCCGGCAGCACTGTTTTTCAAACTCACGTAGCCGAGAATTTGTCGGGGGCCCTGATAGATCAAACCGAAAAGGATTCCGAAAGTGATGTAGTAGAGGAGACGGCGGCTGATCAACTCGGCGGCGCCGTACTTCTGGCGGAGATCGATGCGCGGTTCACTGCTCGTTGCGCCTAAGCCACGCGAAAGTGCGGGCGGGACGCCCGCGGTCCCAGTAAGAGCGGGCCTGGCGTATTTCTTGTTATGAAACCAAATGAGCCGATGATATTGCAGGTTGTGGTAGATGGTCAGGATCGCCACGATCGCGATTGGCTTGTGTGGCATCGGCGTCAGCAGAACAATCCAGTGCATCGGAATGGCGGCGGCGAGCAGCAGATATTTCGGAACATCAAGCGGCCCCCCGATTACCACGCGCTGGATTTGTCTTACCAGCCAGGCGATCGCCAGGACAATCGTTCCGGCCAGCAGGATCGTTGCGAGTCCATTGACTCCTGCCTGCAACGTCGCCGGCACGCGCTTCATTGCTTCCGGATCGCGGGCGATGAAAGCGACGAAGGGATAGTTGAGCGCGAACAACAACAGCAGCCGATCAAGCGCGTTATCAACCGGCGCGAGATCGTTGTTCTTCTTCTTGTAGAGCACCATGAAGCCGTAGTGCTGCTTCACGAGATGGTAGTAAGCCCAGAGGGCGGCGAGGAAAAAGAAGACGAGGCCGGCGCCGGCGTAAACCATGACGGGACCGACCGCGAAGAACAGCAGCGAGCCCCAAAGCAGCCGCGCGCGATTGTGACGCTCCGTGCGATCAAAATAGGTGCGCGAAAATGTGCCGAAGACGTGCGGCGCGTCAATCAGGATGGCCCAGAGCGCAACCATCGGCACTAACGGTAAAACCCCTTTGACGTAAAGAACGAGCAACAGGTAGCTCGACGCAACGGAGCCAATCAACCAAACGAGATCGTCGCGCGCACAGATGATCCAACGCAACGAAACTGCGCGCGGTTCAACTCTGTCGATCACCTCAAACGATATCGCCATAAACTCGTCAGCTTACCGTCTGTTTGAAAACCTACGGTCGCGAGGCTAGGATTCTACCACCGACGCAAAACCCGAAGAAGGAAGAAAGGCCACTCGTAATGCCCAAAGAAGACTCCGCCTTCAATCTTTTCAAGCTGATGTTTCAGGCCCATCCCTGGCATGGCGTCTCGCCCGGCAAGAAAGCCCCGGCGACCGTAAACGCTTACATCGAGATTGTGCCTACCGATGCGGTGAAGTATGAGTTGGACAAGCAGTCAGGCCACTTGCAGGTTGATCGGCCCCAACGATTTTCATCGATGTGCCCTTCGTTGTACGGGTTTATTCCGCAAACGTTCTGTGGAGACCATGTCGCCGATCTGGGCGCGGAACGAACCGGCATGACCGGCATCAAAGGTGACGGCGACCCGATGGACATCTGCGTGTTGACAGAGAAAACGTTTGCCCAGGGCAACTTCTTTTTACAAGCCGAACCAATCGGCGGACTCAGAATGATCGATGGCGAGCAGGCCGATGACAAAATAATCGCGGTGCTCGAGACTGATCTCGCCTACGGCCACATCAAGGACATTGACCAGTGTCCAAAAGCGCTGGTCGACCGGCTCAAGCATTATTTTCTGAGTTACAAACAGCTTCCCGGCGAGGCTCCAAGGCGTGTGGACATTGTGGACGTTTATGGTCGGATGGAAGCGCTGGATGTGATTACGCGCAGCTTTAGTGACTACCAAAAACAGTTTGGCGATCACGAGAGTCGTACGAAGAAACTCAAGGGACTGATCTAACGTTCTTGAGTGCCGAGTTGGCGTGAACTCAGGTCACGCGTTTGTGATCGTCTCTTCGATGCCGCAGCGTGGGCAAGTCAGTGCGTGATGGGAGGAATCGGTCCAACCAGCGAGGGCCAACGCCGTCGCTTGCTGTGGCTGCTCGCGATTTTCCGGAGAGCGGGTGGCTTCAGTGTCGGCGGCACTGCAATGTTTGCAGAGCCAACCGTAACCGAGATCGAAGAAGTGGTTGGTTTGATTCATCGGAGAACAGCGGCCAGTGGCAGAAGTCAATCTTGCTGACCCACTGACTACTGGCTGCACTTCTTACCGCGCTACCGGACCCGTCAGACGCACCGGCACGCTTATCCGCCGGTTGTTTCGCAGGATTTGCAGTTGCACTGTATCTCCAACCTGGTGCATGTCCAACAGTCGATACAGATCATCGGTGTTGGCGATTTTTTCGCTGTCCATGCCAAGGATGATATCGCCGATCGCGAAGTCGCCATTCTCAGTTTGGGTAACACCGCGCAAGCCCGCGTTGGCGGCAGCCTGGCCGGGTTCAACCTGGAGGATGATCAGGCCGTCAGCGATCGGCAAATCAAGTTGATTCTTCAGCGACGCTACATCGCGCGTGCCAATTCCGAGCTTCGGCCGGCGTACTTCGCCGGATTTCAGCAACTGCGGCACTATGCGCTTCGCGATGTTCACCGGCACCGCGAAACCAACACCCGCCGAAGCGCCGGATGGTGAAAGAATCTGCGAATTGATTCCGATCATGCGACCGTGTGAATCAAGTAATGGCCCACCTGAGTTTCCCGGATTGATCGATGCGTCGGTTTGAATTGCGCCTTCAATGGGTCTGTTATTGCGGGCGCGTATCGGACGCTCCAAGCCACTGATAACACCGGTGGTAAGTGTGCGATCCAGTCCGAATGGATTCCCGATCGCCAACACCTTCTGTCCTACGTCGAGCTTATCCGAATCGCCCAAAGGAATTATCGTCAACGGTTCTTTTGGTTTTTCAATCAACTTGATCACGGCCAGGTCTGTATCCGGATCGCCGCCCACTAATCGCGCCGGGTAGTTCTTTTGTCCGCCGAAACTCACGGCCAGTTTGGTGGCTCCTTCGATCACATGATAGTTCGTCAGGATGTTCCCATCCTGATCGATAACTGACCCGGAACCCGTTCCTTCCTGCGGTTCGACGAAACCGAAGAAGTCGCGAGCATAGGAAGTGGAGTGTACGTTAACGACCCCTGGCGAAAGCGTGCGATAGACCTCGATGTTGTTTTGTTCATCGCTCGAAGTCGAGGGATCGCTTATTCCGGCAGGCGGTGTTCCGCTGAAAGCAGAACTCAACGGCTGAAACCGATTTGACATCCGATCGACAATGGCGATTGCGCCGGCTGCGAAGAGTGCCGAAATCAACGCAACTGCCAATAATTGACGTGCTGAAAGCTTATACATGGCTTATTTCTCGCTTAGTTATTTGGTTAATGAAACGCTTGTCTTTAAAAGAGCTTTGTTGAGATGCCTAGTCTGTCACGCTAGTTGCTGCTTTCGGACTCGACCAACAATCCGCGCCGCTTTTCGCAGTAAATTTAGAACGTTGCGTCGCCGCAGGCAAGTCCGAAAATCTGGCTGCCGCCGGGGAAGAATGTCCGTTGTTCTAAAACGCTCTGGGATCGGTAATGTTTCGTTTTTTGCCGGTTAGTTCAGGATAAGTGTGTTAGCGGTGGGGCTGATCAGGAAAATGAAGCGACGACTGTTTTCGGCAAGCTGACAAAGTAGGACAAGACGGTAGCCGGTGCATGCCATCCAAGCGCCGAGAAGCCGGTTGCCATATGCACTATCATCAAGGCGAGGTAGATTCCCAGGATCACTTTCATTCCGCGCCGAGCGATGGGCACTTCGGCAAAGCGATAAAGGATGTAGGCAGAGAGCGCGCCGATTAAGAGTTTGACGGAAAGAAATGAGGCCTCGCTGTGGTTCAGGAGAGTCGCCATGATTCCGTTTCCTTCGGTGGCAATATTCAAGCGCACCCAGAGGATGGTCAACTGGGCGTCAAGCCAATTCATTGCGAATAAAAGAACGGCTTTCGAAAGTGCTCCCACGTTGCTCCTTAAGAAACGTTGTTAAACTTAGGTCCCTCTTAACGCCAGAACCTCCGAAGCCGAGTGGCCTGGAGGTTCTGTCGTCATACGGGAGGGACGAGACTCGTACCTTGTACTACCAAGATACTCGCAATGAGATTCCTGTTCCCGAAATCCCTGAGCGGTTTCGCGCCTGCTTCAATTTCTCTATGCCGAATCTGTGCGGCATAGTATAGACGCAGTCGCGCAAGCTAAAATGAGTACATCAATTGCCGAGACGATATTGCTGGGCGCACACCGTCTGCGACAGGCGGGCGTACCCGAAGCCCGACGCGAGTCGGGATCGTTGTTGGCGCATGTTCTGGGTCGAGATCGATCTTTCATCCTGAGGCACGCGGAAGACGCGCTCGACGAGGAACAGGCAGGGCAGTTTCGCCAGAGTCTTGAGCGACGCGCGCTGGGCGAGCCGCTGCAGTACATTACCGGCCATCAGGAATTCTTTGGTCTGGATTTTGAAGTGACTAAGGACGTCTTAATTCCTCGGCCCGAGACGGAACTGCTGGTTGAGACTGCCTTGAAAACTGTCGCCGGGTTCGCTGAGGTTTTGATCTGCGACGTCGGCACTGGTTCCGGTTGCATCGCCATAACGTTGCTCCAGGAACTTCCCTCTGCGCGCGCGATCGCGATCGACATCTCGCCGGTTGCGCTCGTAGTCGCGCAGCGAAATGCCGCGCATCATTCAGTAACCGAGCGGATCGAGTTTGTCCTTTCGGATTCTTTCGGCGCCTTGAATCTTCCCGAACGACGCCCAGCATCATTCGACATGATCGTTTCCAATCCGCCCTACGTTGAGGAGGGGGCGATCGCGGGCCTGCAGAGAGAAGTGCGCGACTTTGAGCCGCGTAGCGCCCTTGCCGCCGGCGCAGATGGACTGGCAATCATTCGTCGTTTGCTGTTTGAAGCCCCGAAGTTTTTGCAGCCTGGCGGCTTCTTTCTGTTTGAGATTGGGTTCAATCAAGCAGCAGCAGTTGAGCGGTTGGTTGATCGGAAAGTCTGGGAACTTCTTGACATTCACAAAGACCTGCAGGGTATCCCGCGAGCTGTAGCTTTACGGAAGCCGAGCTGACGCGACGAGCGCGACAAGGACTTACTCGCCCCCTCAATTCTGATTGAGGACCTCGCGCGCTGAGGGCGAGAGGCCTGTGGTCTCAGTGGAAGCTTTAACCTTTCTGCGTTTTATTCTACTCTGTTGACATCGTGGACAAGTTTCGCATTACCGGCGGTCGGGCGCTTAGTGGCCGCGTGTCGATCAGCGGCGCCAAGAATTCGGCGTTGCCCTGCATGGCCGCGGCGTTGCTCAGCGCCGAAACGGTAACGCTACACAATCTCCCTTACGTTCGCGACATCATCACGCAGCGTCGCTTGCTCGAGGATCTGGGGGCGACTGTCCTGACCCCTGAACTGCGAACCCACAAGATTTCCGCCAGTCACATCGAGCTCTTTGAAGCACCCTACGAACTGGTCAGAACCATGCGCGCCTCGGTGCTGGCGCTGGGGCCACTGCTGGCACGATTCGGCAAGGCGAAAGTTTCGCTGCCGGGTGGTTGCGCTATCGGCACGAGACCGATTGATCTTCATCTCGTAGCATTCGAACGGCTGGGTGCGGAGGTGAGGCTTGAAGCAGGCAACGTGATCGCGCGCGCGCCCAAAGACGGGCGCTTGATTGGCGGCGAAATTCACTTCGACAAAGTTACAGTCACCGGAACAGAAAACGTGATGATGGCCGCGACCCTGGCGCGAGGCTTAACGATCCTCCAAAACGCGGCTTGCGAACCGGAGATCACAGATCTTGCGGAACTGTTAAATAAGATGGGGGCGCGCGTGCGCGGCGCCGGCACCAGCAGGATCGAGATCGAGGGCGTCGCGGAATTAGGCAGTGCTGAGCACACGATCATTCCCGATCGCATCGAAACGGGAACCTTCATTGCGGCGGCTGCAATCACCAGAGGCGATCTCGAAATCAGAGACTGCCAACCGTTGCACCTTGCCGCCGTGATCGAAAAATTCCGCGAAGTTGGTGTCAGTATTGAAGAGATTAATCCGAGTACCTTACGCGTCACCTGTCCCAAAGCGTTGACGGCTAAAGACGTAACCACGCAGCCTTATCCGCAGTTTCCTACTGACATGCAGGCCCAATACATGGCGCTAATGACGCAGGCGGAAGGGCGGGCGGTCGTAGAGGAAACAGTTTTTGAAAACCGTTTCATGCATGCGTCAGAGCTGCAGCGAATGGGTGCACGCATTTCCATTGATGGTCGGCACGCCGCTGTTACCGGGCCCACGCAATTGACGGGCGCGCCGCTGATTGCTTCCGACCTGCGCGCCTCGGCTTCGCTCGTGCTGGCCGGGTTGGTCGCCACGGGTGAGACGATCATCGATCGCGTCTACCACATCGATCGCGGGTACGAAAAGATCGAAGCAAAACTGCGGAACGTGGGCGCGGACATCGAGCGAATTCGCGAGTCGGTCACTGCGTCGCTGCTGCAGGCTTCGCAACCGGGAATGACCGCGGAGGTGTGAAGCAGGAATATGGCCATCATTTTTCATATTGCCCGGCACGAAGCGTGGGCCAATCGCGAAGCAGTTGGATCTTATTATCCGGAAGCGTTCCCAATTGAAGGCTTCATTCACTGCTCGACAAGTAAACAGGTTATCAAGGTCGCCGACGCACGGCTTCGTGGGCAGTCCGGTTTTGTGTTGCTCTTTATTGACACTGATAAAGTGACGGCCGAGATTCGTTACGAGAATCTTGAAGGCGGGCAGGAGTTGTTCCCGCACATCTACGGTGAACTAAACACCGGCGCGGTGGTGCGGGTCGCTGGATTTGAGCCAAGCGCGGACGGCTACTTCGCGGCCGAGCTGGTGTTACAAGAAACATAACGAGATAGAATCCGAACGAGATGTCAGAACCAAACTGCTTGTTTTGTCGCATCGTCGCCGGGGAGATTCCGGCTGAGTTCATCCACCGGGACGATCGATCCGTCGTCATTCGTGATATCAACCCTCAAGCCCCGACCCACTTCCTGGTGATTCCGGAAGAACACATTGAATCGCTCGACGATGCGTCGCAAAAAGACGAGGCTTTATTGGGCCACCTGTTGCGCGTCGCCGCACGCGTCGCAAACGCTGCTGGTCTTGCCGATGGCGGCTACCGGACCGTGATCAATAACGGCGCCGGCGCTGGTCAGTCAGTTTTTCATCTTCATGTGCACGTGCTTGGCGGACGCACTCTGACCTGGCCGCCCGGGTAGTTTTTGCTGATTGAAGTGCCACTCTTTGCCTTTCCATAATTCATCTGCTAAAGCTCTTGCCCGATGAGCTCAATACCGGGCCGAGAGTCTTTTACAAAACGCGAGTGGCAATTAATCCAATCGTTGCGCGAGCCCGCGGCGGTGCAGCGCTATTTCAGCACTATGCCTTACAACTGGGAGCGCAACGGGGGCACGCTGCGCTCTTTTCGAAAAGTCGTCAAACGAAATGAAGCTCATTGCCTGGAAGCTGCGGTCGGAGCGGCGGTGATACTCGAACAACACGGCTATCCGCCGCTGCTGCTGGATATCGAGTCGTGGGACCTGCTTGATCACGTAATTTTTGTGTTTCAGTATCGCGGCCTGTGGGGCTCGATCGCGCGCTCGCGTGATATCGGTTTGCAGGGACGCAAACCACGGTTTCGAACACTCAGGGATTTGACTTGGAGTTATTTCGATCCGTACGTGGACATGTCTGGCCGCATACAAGGTTACGGCCTCACGAATCTTTACGATCTGGGAAACTACGATTGGCGTTTCTCGGCGCGCAACATGTCGAAGATTGAAAATCATCTTCGCGAGCTGCCTCACAAACCCATTCATTCTTCCGACAAACGATACGAGAAGCTGCACGCTCGCTACAAGGAATACAAGAAGCGTTATCCGGATCGTTCGCCGTCATACTATGACAACCGGCGGCAGTGGATGATCTAAGTTTCGAGTTTCAAGTTCCAAGTTTCAAGTTCAGAATCGCAGTGCCACTCGATAGTCCGAACTTGGAACTCGGAACTCGAAACTAGGATTCGGTAACGATCAACCCCTCGCGCGAAAATTTCCAATTTAGAACTTCCGCGCCGGCTTCTCCGTTAAGGGCTCGCTCGACGTCGGCCTTCCGTCCTTCCGCACAGAGAAACGCGATGCAACCCCCGCCGCCCGCACCGCAAACTTTCGCGCCCTCGGCGCCATTCGCCAGGGCCTTTTCCACCAGCTTTTCCATTTGCGGAGTGGTCACCCCGGGCGCGAGGCGTTTGCGATTCGGATAACCGGCGCGCATCGTTTCAGCCACCTCGTTCCAGTCGTCAGCCAGTAGGGCAGCGCGCATGCGCAAAGCGGAATCACGAATACCGCCGAAGAGTTGGAAGAGTTCCGGATCGCCGTCGATGTGTCGTTTGAAGATGTCCCAGTTGTTCGTACCTGAAAGGCGCGGCTCGCCGGTGTAGCAAATCGCGATCCGACTGTCGAGTTTTGCCTCGTCAATCTCCAGTGCCTCGCGTTCGATACCATCGGGACGAAAATGGATGCAGGAAGTTGATCCATACTGCGCGGAATAATAATCCTGAAAACCCGCAGGAACCTTAATCACGGTTGTTTCAACGTTTGCAGCAATCGTGATGAACTTTCGCTCGTCGTAGCGATTGCCGACCAGGCGATTGAGGGCGCCGATGCAGGCAATTGCCAGCGCCGATGAACCGCCCATGCCGGCACCGGCGGGCGCCAGGCTGTTGGCAGTCAAATGAAAGCCGGTGGTTGGTTTGAAGAAGTGAACGAGCTTGGAGATCAGTTCGAGACGTTCTTCGCGCACCAGATCTTCGATGGCGGCGAGGTTGGTTTCAAAAGCGACCTTGCGGTCGCGCGACTCAAGCACAATCTGTCCGTCATCGCGCGTCTTGATCTGGCAGTGCGCACGGAGGGAGGTGGCGAAATTTACCGTCGCAGCCCCCGGATGAAAAAGATATAGCGGCCAGATGTCGATTGTGCCGCCGGCTAGATCAACGCGGGTTGGTGCGGAAGATTCAATGAGCACTCAGTTTATCGCTAGTCCTTTCACGGTAGTCGTTGCGCGAGATGGATTGAGGAAGATTTTCCATTTGTCATCGAACAAAAGACCGACGACCGGCGACAGACGACCGAGGGATCACTACTGTCTACCTGCGGTCGCAAGGCCACCGTCGTCCGTCGCTCCTAGCAATGACAAATAATAAGGGTTCAGTGTTTTCTAGCTTTGCGGCGCTTGGCTCGGGTCCGCTGTTTTTCCTCTTTGCGTCGAGATTGCTTGAACGGAATATGCTCCTGAAACTCCTGCCTTAGTCCGTGCAACTTCTCCTGCGCCGCGTGCTCAAATCCCTGTAAGCGTTCCGGGTCGGCTTCTTCAACTTTCGGCGAAAGCCAAAAACGTTCCACCAAATAAAAGCCTACGATACCAACTACGACAATGACCAATAACACTTTGCCGAGGCGTTGGAAGTCGCCGATGATTCCCATCACCGCGCCACTAAAAAAATAACCGGCGCCGCTGAGCAAAAACACCCAGGCAAAACAACTTGTCAACGACACTAGCACAAAACGCAGGTAGGGCATGCGGCCGACGCCGTGAAAGATGCACGAGGCCCAACGTAGTCCGTAAATATATTTCGAAAGAAAAATCGAGAGGCCGCCAAAATTCTTCGTCAGTCGTTCCATTCGCGGCTTGGCGGCGCGATAGAAGCGGAGGTCGCGAACGCCTTTGCGAAACGTGCGACCGCTAAGGTAGGCAATGTTATCGCTGACGGTGCCGCCCAGAGTTCCGGCGAGAAGTACTCCGGCAAAACTGTGGTCGCCAAAAAAATAGCTATGGGCGAGCACGCCCGCCACCAGTAGCGTGATGTCTCCCTCAATCATCACCAGGAGGAAAACCGCATAGAGACCATAGCGGCCGATGAACTCGTAAAGGAAATCGAGATGCATGATTAAAAATGGGCAGCGGGCAGTGGGCAGTGAGCAGTCACTTATTGTTTTTCAGTTACTGCTTACTGCCCACTGCCGCTGCCCACTAAGTTCCTTGTTCCCCCGCCGGTGGCTTCACGACCAGAACCGGACATGACGCATGCCGCACAACCGCTTCCGCCGTAGAGCCAAAAAGTATTCGTCCCAGCCCGGTGCGCCCGTGCGACGAAATCACAATCAAATCGACTTTGCGTTCGCTCGCAACCCGCACAATCTCCGAAGCTGCCTCGCCGTGAACTATTAATTCTTCCACTTCCAGGCCGGCGCATTCTTCGCATTCGGCGAATTTTGGCAGTTCGCGTTCTGCCGAGTCTTCGATCTGATCGGAAATATCTGCAATCGGCAAAGGCTCGGTCATACCAGAATAGCCGACGGTTGGCACGAGCGGCTCAATCACGTGAACACAAATTATCGAGGCCCCAAAAGTCCGCGCCAACGAGGTTGCATAAGTGAGCGCGTAGTTGCCGCAATCGCTGAAATCGGTCGGCAATAAGATTGATTCTACCTGCATAAATTTGGCCTTTGGACTTTGGTCTTAGGTCTGGGAATGTCACTGCGTCAGCGCAAAGACCAAAGACCAAAAACAAAAGCCCACTATAGAGTGGGCAGTCATTCTACACGCAGGACGACATGTTTGACAGCCCCAGTACCCTCGATTATGCTTCCGCTAGTTCCTCAGTTGCTAACCCGGTCGCAGGAAGGTTTTCGGAACCACAATGCCCTCTAAATCGGAATCGAGTTTCATCGGCATCGCGCTTTCTGAGTCTAAGCTCAGGGCGGCGATGGTGAATAACGAAGGCGTCATTGGTGAACGGCGCGAAGCAGTGTTGCAGAAAGACGGGCTGGTCGCGCAGGTGGCCCAGTTGGTCGCTGAGTTACGTCAGGGTACCGGTGACGTCGAGGCCGTTGGTATCGCCATACCAGGTTTGGTTAACCGGCAAACCGATCGCGTCGTTGCTTCAAGAGACTTGCCGGGCATCGTTCGCGAAAATCTGCACGCCGAATTTATAGATGCTACGGGCCTGCGGTTCGAACTGGAAAACGACGCCAATGCAGCAGCGTATGGCGAGTTTAAGATTGGCGCCGGCCGGGGCGCCCGCGATCTTTTCTACATCACCATCGGCGAAGGTATCGGCGGGGCGATCATTCTTGACGGCAAACTCTGGACTGGAGCTTCCGGCCTTGCGGGTGAGGTAGGTCACATCACTATCGACGCGGGCGGCGACGAATGCGAGTGTGGCAATAGCGGCTGTTTGGAAACCGTCGCTTCAGCGCCAAACATTGTGCGGCGCGCCAATGAGCGACTAAATCGAGACTCCACTTCATCCCTTTCAAAACTAGCGATGAACAAAGACTTCACGGCTGATGACATGGCGCGCGAGGCAAAAGAAGGCGACGATTTTTCGCTCATGATGATTGAGCGTACCGGAAAGTATATTGGGACGGGCGTCGCCAGCGTCATCAATCTCTTGAACATTGAACGCATCGTGCTCGGTGGCGGCGTGATGCAGGCAGGCGACTTAATTCTCAATCCCATTATTCAAGAGGCGAAGCGGCGCGCCTTCCAACCGTGCTTCGAAGCGACGCAAATTCTCGTCGGCACTCTCGGCGAAGATGCAGCGACCATCGGCGCTGCGATGCTCGCGCGCGACGCAGCGATTAGCTGAGCCAGGAGTTCAAACCCAAGTTGTGCCACTGCTCAACCCTCGAAAGCAGTCCCGTTCAATTCTCCAATCTTTTGAAACAACTTCCGAGTAGCTTCGCATTCCTGCCGCTTTACGGATGCAAGAATTTGAAAAAATTTCGTCATCTGATAAAGTAGCTTGCACTCTGCATAAGAAGCTGTTTGGGTCGAGCGGGTTATTTTACCGCGTCGGCTGCGTGTGATTCTGAGCAGGGCGCGGCAATTAGTTGCCGCTCGTTTCAGGTTCCTGGATGCTCTTAATGAGATCTGTCTTGAAGGATTAGCAAAGCCCGGCGCGATGCCTCAGATTTTTCATCACAGCACTAACGCACTCGCGAAGCTGACGATCTATGGCGCGGTGTTTATTCTCGTGGCTGCCCTTTGGGTCACGGCCGAATTGAACCGCTCGTCATGGAACACCGGCCAGTGGGTCGAGCGACAACAGCCCGTCCAGTTTAGTCACAAGCATCACGTGGGCGACGACGGTTTGGATTGCCGCTACTGCCACACCTCGGTAGAAGTTGCCGCCTCGGCCGGATTGCCACCAACCAGCACCTGCATGAATTGTCACAAGCAGATTTGGGCGGACAGCCCTTATCTGGAGCCGGTGCGCGCAAGCTTCCGAACGGGCAAGCCGATCGAGTGGATTAAAGTGCACGACCTTCCTGACTACGCCTATTTCAATCACAGCATTCACGTGAACAAGGGTGTCGGCTGTTCGACCTGCCACGGGCGCGTGGATCAAATGCCGATTGCTTACCAGGCGTCGACATTGCAAATGGAGTGGTGCCTGGGTTGTCATCGCAATCCGGAAAACTTTGTGCGCCCGAAGAAAGAAATTTTCAACATGGAATGGCGGCCGGAGAACAAAACGAAAGCAGAGATCGCCGAAGGTAGTTCGCTGGTAGCGAGCTATCACATTCAACCGCCAAAAGTGTTGACGAGTTGTTCGACCTGTCACCGTTAGGTTTACTGGGACCGCGGGCGTCTCGCCCGCAATTAGCGCGAAGCGCGAAACTGAGTTGCAAAGATGTCTGAAGACCGACACATAAATTTCAAGCTTATGCGTGAGCGCGTGCTCGCTGAACAAGCCGGACAGGATGTTCGCGCTCCCGGCAAGAGCTATTGGCGCAGTCTCGAGGAACTCGCTGACTCGCCGGAGTTTCGCGAATTCGTAGAACGCGAATACCCGCAGCACGCCGAAGAGTGGGACGACCCGTTTGAGCGGCGCACATTTCTGAAATTAATGGGCGCCTCGCTGGCATTGGCCGGCTTGAGCGGCTGTGTGTTTCAGCCGGCAGAAAAAGTTGTCCCCAACGTCAAGCAATCAGAAGATAGCGTTCCCGGCAAGGCGCTTTTTTTCGCCACCGCTTCGTCACTCGGCGGCATCGCGACGCCGCTGCTGGCCAGAAGCAACGAAGGCCGCCCAACGAAGCTTGAAGGAAATCCTGATCACCCGAACAGCCGCAACGGCGATCCAAATGATAGCGGCTCCAGCGCGACCGACATTTTTTCGCAGGCGTCAGTTTTAAGCCTTTACGATCCCGACCGTTCACAGATTCCGCTTTATCGCGAAGAGTCGCGCACCTGGTCAACCTTCGTTGGTGAGATTCGCACGGCGCTTGATGAGCAGCGACCGAAGCAAGGCGCTGGCATTCGCTTTCTGACGGAGACCATCACCTCGCCGACGCTTGCAGCGCAGTTAAAATCCATTCTGACTGAGATTCCCCTCGCGAAGTGGCATCAGTATGAGCCGGTGAACAACGACAACGCGCGCGCCGGCGCGGTGATGGCTTTCGGCCAGCCGGTGAATACGATTTACGACTTCAGCAAAGCGGATCGCATTCTCGCGCTCGACGCTGATTTCCTTTCCGCGCATCCGGGAATGTTGAAATACGCACGCGACTTCGCGGCGCGGCGAAGAATCACTGAAGGCAAGAAGGAGATGAGCCGCCTTTACGTGATTGAAACGACGCCGACGACGACCGGCGCGGCCGCGGATCATCATTGGGCAGTGAAGCCAAGCGAGCTCTCTGCGGTAGCGCAAAAGCTGCACAGTATGGCAACAGAGACTGAACACGACACAATCGTTAACGGAGAGGAAAGCTTTAGAGCCATCGCCAAAGACTTGCAGCAATACCAAGGCGCTAGCATTGTTATCGCGGGGAGAGAAGCACCGTCCGCAGTCCACGCGTTGGCCCATCAGATGAATGCCGCGCTCGCGAATGTCGGCAAGACTGTTTTCTACACCGAGCCCGTTGAGGCGAACTCAGTCGATCAACGCCAATCGTTGCAGGAGTTGCTCAAAGATATCGACGACGGCCACGTCGAGACGCTGGTGATCATTGGCGGCAATCCGGTTTACAACACGCCGGCTGATTTGAAACTGAACGCGGATCGGATGTTCAAAGTGAACAAGCTGCGAGTACATCTCAGTCAGTATCGCGATGAGACTTCCGAGCTTTGTCACTGGCAGATTCCGGAGTCGCATTACCTCGAAACGTGGAGCGACACGCGCTCTTACGATGGCACGGTGACGATTGTGCAGCCGCTGATCGAACCGCTCTATCAAAGCAAGAGCGCGCACGAGCTGCTCGCGGTTTTTACCCCGCAGTATGACAAGAAGCCGTATGACATCATTCGCGATTACTGGCGCGGGGCGAGCAAACAGCAAACGGGAAACGGTAAACAGCAAACAGCCAACAGCAGTCAGTCGGCAGCAAATAGCCAGGGGCAGGCGGCAGGAGCAGGAGGCAGTCAGTCAACGGCTGTCCCCGCAGCTGCGGCGGATTTTGAAACGTGGTGGCGCAAGTGTGTACACGATGGATTTGTGGCGAACACGGTGTTGCCGACGAAGACTGTTTCTTTGAATGCGGCGAGCTTGGCTCCCCAGAATGCGGGCGCGACGCCCGCGGTCCCAGTAAGCGCGGGCCCAGTTACAACAAGCCCACAGGCTGGGTATGAAATTGTTTTCCGCACTGACCCAACAATCTACGACGGTCGCTTTGCAAACAACGGCTGGTTGCAGGAACTGCCGAAGCCGCTTTCGAAACTTACCTGGGACAATGCCGCGCTCGTAAGTCCAAACACTGCTGCGCAACTGGGACTGACAAAAACGATTGGCAAAAAGGGCGGCGACATTTACGTCGACACGCTGAAGATCACCCACCAGGAACGTACGTTCACGGATGTAGTGCCGACGTGGATTACGCCGGGCCAGCCTGACGGCGTAATCACAATTCATCTTGGTTACGGTCGAACACACGCCGGACGAGTCGGCAACGAGCACGGCTTCAACGCTTACGAGATCCGGACGGCGGATGCGCCATGGTCCGCGAGCGGCGTGCAGGTTGAAAAAGGCTCCGGCCAGGCTCTGGTTGCAGTTACCCAACTCCATTTCATGTTGGAGGATCGCGACTTCAGCAAGGAAGACCGCGACATTCTGCGATCGCAAACGCTCGATGAGTACCTCAAAGGCACGCCCGCTGGTGCGACGGAAGACCCCAAGCCCGACGACACGCTCTATCATCCCGAACTCTTCGATTACAAAAACCAGGGCAACGGCTTGAACTACGCCTGGGGCATGGCGATCGACTTGAACAACTGTGTCGGTTGCAATGCCTGCACGATCGCCTGCCAGTCAGAAAACAACATCCCTGTGGTTGGGAAAGAGCAGGTAGTTCGCAGTCGCGAGATGCACTGGATTCGTCTCGACACTTACTTCAAAGGCGAGGATCCAAACAAGCCGGAAGCGACAAACTTCATGCCCGTGCCCTGCATGCATTGCGAGAATGCGCCGTGCGAGCCGGTGTGTCCGGTCCATGCGACGGTGCATAGCGCTGAAGGCCTCAACGACATGGTTTACAACCGCTGCGTGGGTACGAAGTATTGTTCGAATAACTGTCCCTACAAAGTGCGCCGCTTCAACTTTTTCTTGTATCAGGATTGGGAAACACCGACTTATCAGTTAATGCGAAATCCCGAAGTCACTGTGCGCAGTCGCGGTGTGATGGAAAAATGCACTTACTGTGTGCAGCGCATTCAGGGCGCGAAGATTCAATCGGAGATCGAAGGACGGAAAGTGCGCGACGGAGAGATCGTTACCGCCTGTCAGGCAGTTTGCCCGACCGAGGCAATTGTGTTTGGCGACGTCAACGATCCCAACAGCCGCGTCTCGAAGATCAAAGCCGAGAAACGCAACTATTCGTTGTTGGCGGATTTGAACACGAAGCCGCGGACGACGTATTTGACGGCGCTCAGGAATCCGAACCCGGAGATTAGGTAGGACAGACATTCCTGTCTGTCCCCGTGCTGTAGGCACGACATGTTTATGGATTTCGATAAGTTTTTGTTTCGCTTGGCCATTTAGGGCCCTCAGAAACATTTCGCTCCTACGGGGCTGGAGCATTCCAACCGCCGGAGAACTATAAACATTTCTCCGCTAATGCGGCTGGGCGGCGAGGCGAGTTCTTAGAACTTCGTAATTTGTTTGATTAGATAGATGCCAGACGAAGTAAAAAAGGAAAGTCCGATACATCACACGACGGCGCCGGTAGTCGCACCGGGGCTGACGTTTGCTTCCGTAACGGACAAGATCAGTTCCATCGTTCTGAAGCGCAGTACGCCGCTTTGGTGGTTTGTTGGTTTTGCGATTTCGTTCATCCTTTTCCAGTTGATGCTGTTGACGATCACGCAACTGGTCTTCGTCGGGATCGGTCTCTGGGGTGTCAACGAACCGGTCGCCTGGGGCATGGACATCCTGAATTTCGTCTGGTGGATCGGTATCGGCCACGCCGGCACGTTGATATCTGCAATCCTGTTGCTGCTGCGACAGCAGTGGCGCACCTCGATTAATCGTTTTGCGGAAGCCATGACTTTGTTCGCCGTAGCCCAGGCCGGAATGTATCCGGTCATGCACCTGGGCCGACCGTGGCTCGCTTACTGGTTGTTTCCCTATCCGAACACGATGGGCATCTGGCCGCAGTTTCGTAGTCCGCTGATGTGGGACGTGTTTGCAGTTTCAACTTACGC
Source organism: Acidobacteriota bacterium (assembly GCA_040002755.1). Classification (GTDB taxonomy): domain Bacteria; phylum Acidobacteriota; class Blastocatellia; order Pyrinomonadales; family Pyrinomonadaceae; genus PSRF01. Next base: position 20,344 of record JBDUDV010000029.1, read on the forward strand.
CACCGTCTCCGCAATGTTTTGGTTTGTTGGTCTCATTCCTGACTTCGCAACCTTGCGCGATCGTTCGCGTAGCAAACCTTTCCAGATTGTCTACGGAATGTTGGCGATGGGTTGGCGCGGCTCAGCACGACACTGGCATCGGTACGAGATGGCCTATCTGCTGTTGGCGGGACTGGCCACGCCGCTGGTGCTTTCCGTGCACACAATCGTCAGCTTCGACTTTGCAGTTGGCATTATTCCCGGCTGGCACGCCACGATATTTCCGCCTTACTTCGTAGCCGGAGCCATCTACGCGGGCTTTGCGATGGTTTTGCTGCTGACGATTCCCCTGCGGAAGCTATTTGGTTTGGAAGGTTTCATCACCATGCGCCACATGCACAACATGGCCAAGGTGATGCTCGCGACCGGTTTGATTGTCGGCTATGGCTACATGATCGAGGCTTTCTTCGGCTGGTACAGCGGCAACAAAAACGAACGCTACATGATTTGGAACCGGATGCACGGGCCCTATGCCTACTACTACTGGGCGCTAATTCTTTGCAACATAATCACGCCGCAGTTTCTCTGGATCAAGAAAGTGCGATCCAATTTGCTGGTGCTGTGGCTGCTATCGATCGTCGTGAGCATCGGCATGTGGCTGGAGCGCTTCGTGATCGTTGTGACCAGTTTGCATCGTGATTTTTTGCCGTCGTCGTGGGGCATGTATCAGCCGTCGATGTGGGACTGGACAATGTTTATCGGCACCATTGGATTTTTCTTTACGCTGCTGTTCCTGTTCATACGCTTCCTGCCAATGATCTCCATCTTCGAGATGCGCACGATCCTGCCGGAAGCGGAAGTTGAGGAATAATTGGAAGTAGACAGCAGACAGCAAACAGAAGTTGGCAGCACGAGACTTAGATGAAAGCGACGCAACCAAAGCTCTACGGCATCATGGCGGAGTTTGATAATCCGTCTGACCTGGTTGCCGCTGCGCGTCTAACGCATGAAGCCGGCTACCGGCGCGTTAACGGCTATTCGCCTTATCCTATTGAGGAACTGACCGAAGCGATTGGTTTCACGCGTACTACGCTGCCGATAATCGTCCTGGTTGGCGGCATACTAGGCGGGCTGGGCGGCTTTCTCATGCAGTACTGGATAGAAGTTGTGAATTATCCTTTGAATGTTGGCGGCAAACCGTTCAACAGTTGGCCCGCGTTCATTCCGATTACGTTTGAATGCACCGTGCTAGTGGCCTCGTTTGCAGCGGTGTTTGGGATGCTGGTACTGAACAAGTTGCCGCAGCCATATCACCCGGTGTTCAACGCGCCGAATTTTGCACTGGCGACGCGCGATAAGTTTTTCCTGGTAATCGAGGCCAACGATCCGAAGTTTAGACACGACGAAACGGACCAGTTTATGAATACGCTGGGGGCGATGGAGGTCAACGACGTTGAAGTGTGAAGTGAGCAGTGAGCAGTTAGCAGTGAGCGGCAAGGACACGGTCGTCGTTGCTGGATCGATTCGCGTGCGCACTGTTTTTGTTTTTCTGCTTACTGCTTTCTGCTTACTGCTCACTCCCGCTTGCCGTCGCGACATGCAGGATCAACCGAAGATGAAACCGTTTCGCTTGTCGCCTTTTTTCAGAGACGGGTTATCGACGCGCCCGCCAATTGAGGGCACCGTGGCCCGCGGCTACCTGAAGTCAGACTCTGAATTCTTTACCGGCAAGAAGGCCGGCAAATCTTCCGCAGCCGCGGCGGTTATGCCGGCGCAAACTCCGCTGATTACGTCAGCTCCGCAGCCGACGGGGACCGGTGCTGCTCCGGCGCTTTCGGGCGCGGCAGCTTTTCCTGACGACGTCGAGGTCTTTCCCATCGCAGTGACGAAGGACGTCGTCACTCGCGGCAAAGAGCGCTACGAAATTTTTTGTTCAGCCTGTCACGGTTTGACCGGCAACGGAGATGGCATGATTGTGAGACGCGGGTTTCGCCGCGCTGCTTCCTTTAATGACGATAGGCTGCGGCAGGCGCCGGTGGGCCACTTTTTTGATGCCATCACAAATGGCTGGGGGGCGATGCCGAGTTACGCGTCGCAGATACCTACTGGCGACCGGTGGGCCATCATCGCTTATGTTCACGCGTTGCAGTTGAGCCAGCAGGGTCAGACGAATTCAAAGGGGCAAACGCCGGCACCGGTCGTAACCACCCGACCGGGTGGGGGGCACAAGTGACGACTGGCCCTTACAACGCTCCGGCGAATCTGGCCGGCTTCGGGCAACGCGCCCTGATTGTCGGCATTTTGTTTTCGTTGATACTGGCGATCGGGTTTGTCCTGGATCGCGATCAGTTTTTTCATTCGTATTTGTTCGCTTTCAGTTTCTGGGCAGGCATCGCGATCGGTTCGCTGGCGCTGCTGATGTTGCAACACATGACCGGCGGCGGTTGGGGCTTCGTGATCCGCCGCGTGCTGGAAGCCTCGACGAGGACATTGCCGTTGGTGTTAATTCTGTTTGTGCCAATCGTGCTCGGCGCATACCGGATTTATAGGTGGACTGACGCGCATGAGGTGGCAGAACACCCAGTGCTCCAGGAGAAGTCGAAATATTTGAACCTGCCGTTTTTCACAGTGCGCGCGGCGATCTACTTTGCGATCTGGCTGGCGCTCGCTTATTTCCTGAATCGCTGGTCACTGCTGCAGGACCGCACCGCCGATCGGAAATACACCAAGAACATGCGCGTGCTTAGCGGACCCGGCATGGTCTTGTTCGTGTTCACTGTAACCTTCGCAGCGATCGACTGGTTGATGTCGCTTTCGTGGGAATGGTCGTCCACCATCTATGGGTTCATATTTGTCGCCGCCTGGGGCTTGAGCGCCCTCGCCTTCACGATCGCAGTGATGGCTGCATTATCGAAACAGGAACCGATGAGCAACATCGTCGCGCAGCTACACTTTCACGATCTCGGAAAGTTGTTGCTGGCGTTCGTAATGTTGTGGAGCTACTTTGCCTTTTCGCAGTTTCTGATTATCTGGTCGGGGAATCTGCCGGAGGAGATTAGCTGGTACATACCAAGAATTCATGGCGCCTGGGGTGCAATTGCGCTCGTCGTGATCATACTGCACTTTGCTTTTCCGTTTTTGTTTCTGTTGTCGCGCTCGTTCAAGCGCCACGCCGGCAAGCTGGTGATCGTGGCGGTATTGATTCTGGTGATGCGCTTAGTCGATCTGTTGTGGATGATTGGGCCAAACTTCACCGGGGATCATTTTCAGTTTAGCTGGATGGACGTGGTGGCGCCCATCGCCATGGGCGGCTTGTGGCTGGGGGTTTTTGCGCGCGCCTTGACGACGAGAGCGCTGATACCGATTAACGATCCGCAGTACGAGACCGTGCTCGAGCAGAAACACGCCCATGGCCACTAAGCCAAGGGAAGGGGAAAAGGGAAAGGGGAAGCTCAGGAGAACGAGTCTGGAATTATGGCTGGAAATAAACACAACGGTAATGGACGAGATCCGCGTCATGTAACGGAGACGCCGAACGTGTCGCACATCAAGAACCTTGATGTGACGCACGAAGCGAGCGACGTAAACATCTCCGGTATCGTGAAGTTTGTTATGGGCCTGACTGTTTTGGGCGTGGTGGTTTTCGTCTTGATGGGAGCAATGTTCCGATTCCTGAACTGGCAAGAGAGTGTAAAGGAGCCGCAGCCCGGGCCAATGGCGATGACTGAGCAGGAACGATTGCCGCCGGAACCCCGACTCCAGGCAGCGAAAGGCTTTGGCGTGAAACTCGAAGATGGCCGCTGGGTAAACCTTGAAAATCGCGAACCGGAGGCTGAATACCGCGTGCTCCGGGAGCAATGGGATCAGCGCTTGAATTGCAAAAATGAAGAAGGATCTCAAGCCGTAAGCCCAAACTGTGTCTCGATAGACGTAGCGATGGAAAAGGTGCTTGAGGGGGGCGGTTTGGGCGTGCGGACAACACCCGACAATTTGGGGGCGCTGGAAGATGTGTCGCCGCCAACCGCGTGGAGTTCGGGACGGTTGACGCGGGCGCGGAAGGGGAGCGAATGAAAGCAGACAGCAGACGGCAGACGGCAGACGGCAGGACGATTTGTAGCCTTTCAACGAGGCTGATATTCCTTCTGGCTGCCGCCTGCTCCTGCCTCCTGCCCCTGCGCATCAGCGCTCAGTTCAGCCAGACGCAGGGAAACTCGCCGCTCTACAGCTCGCGTCCCTACGAAGCGCGCGCGCCGAGCGGTTTGCCAAAGGCCTTGGACAACGTAGGGATCGATCAGAGGCTCAACGAACAACTCCCGCTCGATCTTGCGTTCAAAGATGAGAACGGTGCGACAGTGAAACTCGGCGACTACTTCGGCAATAAACCGGTCGTGCTATCTCTGGTCTATTACCAGTGCCCGATGCTTTGTAATCAGGTACTCAACGGGATGGTCACGGCGTTCAAGGTTATGAACTTCAAAGCGGGGCAGGAGTTTGAAGTTGTAACTGTCAGCTTCGACCCGCACGAGACCGCCGCGCTCGCAGCCGCGAAGAAGAATACTTATGTGAACTATCTGCCCGAAGATCGGCGCGCAGGCGCAGCAAGCGGCTGGCATTTTCTGACGGGCGACGAAGCGAGTATCAAGCGACTGACTGATGCGGTGGGATTTCGTTATCACTGGGACGAGGCGACGAAGCAGTTTGTTCATGCGAGCGCGATTTATGTGACGACGCCGCAGGGAAAGCTCGCGCGTTATTTCTACGGTATTGAGTATGCGCCGCGTGATGTGCGACTGGGTTTGATTGAAGCGGCGGACAATAAGATCGGCTCGCCGGTCGATCAGTTATTACTTTACTGCTACCACTACGATCCGGCGACGGGGAAGTATGGCGCCGCGATCATGAACATCATGCGGGTAGCGGGTGTTATCACCGTGTTCGCGATCGTTGTGCTGTTGTTCGCGTTGCGCCGTCGTCGTCCGGCGCAAATTGACTTGCAAGCCGGAGGCACGGCTTAAGTTTTATGCAGACTTCGTGGATTCCATTTATTCCGGAAAGCGCTTCCACTGTTTCAGGGAAGGTTGATGCGCTTTATTTCTACCTGTCAGGCGTGACAGTTTTCTTTACGCTGCTTATTTCCGGCGTGTTGATCTTTTTCGTGATCAAGTTTCGTCGTCGGTCCCCGTTTGAGATCCCGCGGCCAATCGCCGGTTCGTATAAATTAGAAACGCTTTGGTCGGTGATACCTTTTATCATCGCGATGAGCATGTTTGCCTGGGGCGCGCAGCTCTACTTCGTGAATTCGCGCCCGCCGAAGAATGCCAACGAAATCTACGTGGTGGGCAAGCAGTGGATGTGGAAAATTCAGCATTCCACCGGACAGCGCGAGATTAACGAATTGCACGTGCCCGCCGGACGCAAGATCAAACTGATCATGACTTCCGAAGACACGATTCACGACTTTTTTATTCCGGCGTTTCGGATCAAGGCCGATGTGTTGCCCGGCAAATACACGATGCAGTGGTTTGAGGCAACCAAGCCCGGCACCTATCACCTCTTCTGCGCCGAGTATTGCGGCATGAATCATTCGGGAATGATCGGTTCGATAATCGTCATGCAGCCGACCGATTTTGATAACTGGCTGAGCGGCAATGCGAGCCAACAATCACCTGCAGTCGCCGGCCAGCAACTTTTCCAGTCGCTGGGCTGCGTTTCGTGTCATGGCGCCAATGGCGAAGGCGGACGCGGTCCGGCGCTGGTAGGATTGTTTGGCAGCAAGGTATCTCTGAACGGCGGACAGACTGTGATTGCCGATGAAGCTTACATTCGCGAGTCGATCGAGAACCCGGCCGCCAAGGTGGTCTCGGGCTTCAATCCGATCATGCCAACGTTCCAGGGACAAGTGACACCGGAGCAGCTGATTCAAATAATGTCGTTCATTAAGTCGCTGCAGGTTTCAGGGGCTCCGGCGCCGGTGACATCAGCGCCTCCGTCAAAGGCAGATGCGTCACCGGCGAAGTCGACAGCGTCGCCGCCGCCCAATCGTCAGTAGGTTTGTCAATTCGGAATTATGAAAGCATTCGAAACATTCGAAACACCGTCAGCTGCTCGCGTTAACTACATCAATGCGCAGTATGGTCTCAAGTCGTGGCTGTTGACGAAGGATCATAAGCGCATCGCGCTGCTGTATCTCGGCTCGATCAGCTTCTTCTTTATGGTGGGTGGCGTGTACGCAATGCTCATCCGCCTCGAGTTGTTGACTCCGCAGGGCGATCTGCTTTCTTCGGCGACTTACAATAAGGTGTTTACGCAGCACGGGATCATCATGGTGTTTTTCTTCCTAATCCCGTCGATACCGGCAACGCTCGGAAACTTCCTGGTGCCGATGATGATTGGCGCCAAAGACCTGGCCTTCCCGCGCATCAACCTGCTGAGCTGGTATATCTATCTGCTCGGCGGCATCGTTACGATTTATGCTCTGCTCGCCGGCGGCGTCGACACAGGTTGGACTTTCTACGTGCCTTACAGCACCACGTTTTCCAACTCCTATGTGATTGCGGCGGGACTGGGAATTTTTATCAGCGGCTTCTCGTCGATTCTGACCGGGCTGAACTTCATCGTCACGATCCATACCATGCGCGCGCCAGGCATGACTTGGTTCCGGCTGCCTTTATTTATCTGGGCACATTACGCGACGTCGTTGGTAATGATTTTGGGAACGCCCGTAATCGCAATCACAATTCTCCTGCTCGCCTTCGAACGATTGTCGCACGTGGGAATTTTCGATCCTGCAAACGGCGGCGACCCGGTACTATTTCAGCACCTCTTCTGGTTTTACTCGCACCCGGCGGTTTACATCATGGTGCTGCCCAGCATGGGCGTAGTTAGCGAACTGATCGCTAACTTCTCGCGCAAGAATATTTTTGGTTACCGGTTTGTCGCGTTTTCGAGCCTGGCCATTGCCGTGTTTGGTTTTCTCGTTTGGGGCCACCACTTGTTTGTCGCCAGCCAGTCAGTCTATGCGGGGATGATTTTCTCGTTCCTGAGTTTTGCGGTGGCGATCCCTTCGGCGATCAAAGTTTTCAACTGGACGGCCACGCTTTACAAAGGCTCGATCTCTTACGACACGCCGATGCTCTACGCGCTCGGCTTCATTGGGCTATTCACCATCGGTGGCATGACCGGACTGTTTCTCGCGTCGCTGGCGATCGACGTTCACGTTAGTGATACGTATTTCATCGTGGCCCACTTCCATTACATCATGGTAGGCGGTGCGCTCTTTGGTTATCTCGGCGGCTTGCATTACTGGTGGCCGAAAATTTCTGGCCGGATGTATCCGGAAGGTTGGGGCAGATTCTCGGCGCTGGTGATTTTCGTTGGATTCAACCTGACCTTCCTGCCGCAGTTTGTAGCCGGCTACCTCGGGATGCCGCGGCGTTATCATGCGTATCCGCCGGAGTTTCAGATCTTCAACGTGTTGTCGTCGGCGGGTGCATCGATCCTGGGCTTCGGTTTGTTAATACCGGCGATCTATCTGGTGTGGTCGATGCGTTACGGCAAACACGCTGAAGCAAACCCCTGGCATCTGCCGGGTCTCGAATGGCGCACCGCTTCGCCGCCGCCGACAGAGAATTTTCTGACGACGCCGATCGTCACCTGGGAAGCGTATGAGTTTGCGCCGCCGGAAGAGATGCAGGTAATCGGCCGGATGAAGGATGAACCAGTGAGTAGTGGGCAGTGAGCAGTGGGCCGAAGAGCCTGGAACCAAACAACAAAAGCCTAAATCCTAGACAGGAGACAGAGTTGGCAGAAGGCGTATCAATCGAGCATGAAGCAAGTCACGCGGCGCTCCAGCACCACTTCGAAAACATGGAGCAGCAGCGGGAGGCTGGGGCCCTCGGCATGTGGGTCTTTCTCGTCACCGAGTTGATGTTTTTCGGTGGGATGTTTCTCGCCTACACGCTCTATCGCACCAGGTTTCCTGCCGACTTCGCTTCTGCCAGTAATCATCTCGATCTCACTTTGGGCGCCATAAATACAATTGTTCTGATTTTAAGCAGTTTTACCATGGCGCTAGCTGTTTACAGCTCGCAGGTGGGCAAGAGTCGCAACCAGATCGTTTGTTTGTTGTTAACCATCGTGCTGGGTGCGACGTTTCTCGGGATCAAGGCCGTCGAGTATTACGACAAGTATCAGGATCAATTAATACCCGGCCAGTTGATACCGGGACGACCATTCCATCCGGAAGTGCAGGAGCCGGGGACTCCCTACGACAAACACAAGCTGCATCTGCTTCCGGGTGCGACCGTCAAGCACGTCGAGATGTTTTATTGGATTTACTTCGCGATGACGGGGATGCACGCGCTGCACATGATCATCGGGATTGGAGTGCTATCGGTGATTCTGTTTTTTTCCTGGCGCGGTCGGTATGGTCCCGAGTATCACAACCCGGTGGAGATCTCCGGGCTTTATTGGCACTTTGTAGACATCGTATGGATCTTTTTGTTCCCGTTACTCTACCTGTTGGGTAGGCACTTGGAGCACATGTAGGACGGTTAACGCAGACGGTGAAAACCAGATTTTCCATTCATCATTTCTCATTCGCCATTTCGCAACCCGCTGCGGCAGGTAATGACAAATTTCAAATGAAAATGGAAAATCTTACGACTGCCTGTAACCTGGAAATTGACTTGTTATGAGCGAGCACATAGTTTCACTGAAGATTTACGTGACGATTTTTCTCGCCTTGATGGCCGGGACGGCGCTCACCGTGTTCGCAGGCCTCCAAGATTTCCCCGGGAAGTTGAATGTAATCATCGCGATGACAATCGCGGTAGTGAAGGCAACACTCGTAGTGCTTTACTTCATGCACGTCCGCTACAGCTCAAAACTTATCTGGGTGGTTTTCACGTCGGCGCTTTTTTGGTTGGTAATTCTCTTCGCTTTCACTTTCAGCGATTATTTAACGCGCGGCTGGCTCTAACTTTGTGAAGGCGTTTTAGTCGGCAGGTTCGACAGCGTAAAGCTTTTCATCCCGCACTCCCACCACTCCCTGACAAGTCGGACATTGCAACCTGATCGTCGAATCCAAGGTCTTGATCGGAGCTGAACAGTGCGGGCAGGACCCGGAAACTTCGTTCTGTGTAAAAAACCCGCGCATCATGATCAGCGGCACGACCAGTCCAGCGACGAGCAGAGGAACGCCGAAGATGAGTCCCAGATTCGATCCACTACCGAGCGTGAGGCTGATGACGAGACCGGCGATGAAAAGAATCAAACCGATGCCGACGGCAAACGAAAAAATATAAGCACCATCAAGAGTGCGGACTGGCTTCGCCGGTGCTGGTTCTTTGGCGCTCATTGGTAATGTCCTTCTTTCGGTTAAACTAACTGATGCTATTCAGTTTGGCAGGGTTGATCTTTACTCTGACTACCTAACGACTGTCAACAAATTCACTGGAACCGCGGGCGTCTCGCGCGGAATGAGCGCGAAGCGCGGAGACGAACGCGAGCTGAGAGGCTTGGAAGAACTGCGCGCCTGCGGCGCGTTTGCGGGCGAGGGGCCCGCGGTCCCAGAAAGAAGTTGCACGGCAACCGCGCTGCTGTGCACTTTCGTTCTTCATGGTTATAATGCCTGTTTCCTATGAGCACCACATTTATGACTGACCGCACCGAGACACCATTCGAACAGTTTCTTAACCAAAACGACGAGGAATCGTGGGCGGCAGCGCTGGCCACCCTGTTGCGCTCCGTTCACGACGTGGATAAGAACGCGACGCAGATTTGGTTTTCGTTCTTCCCGTTGTCGTTGTTTCGCGCTTTCGAGGCGGCTGAAGACGCGCAACTCCTGTCGGCGCAGTTGCTGGTCCGCGGCGTTTACCCGCTCAGCGAACAGATCGATTCGTCACACAAGTTTCTTTACGGCCATCGCTATTGGCCGGAGGTTAAGAAAGCCGTTGAGACTTTCGCCGCGAGCTTTGCGGCTGGCGACGGCGCGGGGTTGGCCGATCAGATTTTGAAAGTAGCGCACGACGTGGCGCAGACATTGCAGGTCGATCCATCACTGACCGTAGGCATCACGGCGGTCGCGTTCATGACAGTGCGGCAAACGGGATTGACTGCCTTCAAAAATGCGAAGGGCGCGATGCTGCTTGACCGCAAACACGCGAAGAAGTCGCCGGAACAGGTGCTGCGCGGCCGCGCGGTTGATGACAGCCAGGGTCTGTTTGGATTTCTGAAAACTGTCGACAAGAAATGGACGGTCACTCACGATGAAAGCGATGACGCGGCGACCTACAAACTAAACAACGCGCAGGACCTCGCCTGGGGCGCCGAAGCCGATCGCTCGCGCAACTGGCGGGAGATCGATCCGCGACGACCCGAAGGACCAATTCCGGTCGAGTGTCGCTCGGCATCCTGCGGCACTTGTTGGGTCGGAGTTTTAGGCGGCGCGGAAAAACTTTCCGACGTGGCTGTGCGCGAGGGCAAGCAGATCAAGGAGTTTGGATACATTGACACGACTGAACCGAAGCCGCTCATCCGGCTGGCTTGTCAGGCGCAGGCGCTGGGCGCCGTGTCGGTTGTAATTCCGCCGTGGAATGGCGTGTTTGGTAAGTATCTCAAATCGCTGAAGCACCCAAGTGAAGCAGGAGTCGAGTAACTCTGTTGGATTCTCGCCGCTGCTGTTGGTCGTTGCGGCAGCGGTGCTGTGGAGCACCGGCGGCCTCTTCATCAAATGGACCTCGCTCTCCGGACTTGAACTCTCCTTTGGTCGCTCGCTGCTGGCGGCAATCACTGTAGCAATCTTCACTCGCCGCGAGGGTTTTGGACTCAACAAAGTAACAGCGCTGGCCTCGGTGCTTTACGCTGCACTCCTGCTGCTCTTCGTCCTCGCCACCAAACAAACTACTGCTGCTAACGCGATCTTCCTGCAATACACGGCGCCGGTATATCTGCTGATCTTCGAGCCGCTGTTCTACAAAGAAAAGTTTCGTTCGACGGATCTGATCGTAGTCGTCACCTGCGTGCTGGGCATGTCGCTGTTTTTCGTTGGCAAGTTGCGACCCCAGGACGTAACCGGGAATCTTCTGGCCCTCGCTTCAGGACTTTGTTTCGCCTGTTACTTCCTATTGCTGCGTCACTCGACGTCGCGCGCAGTCAATCGTGCTTCGTCTGTTATTTACGGCAATCTCCTGCTGGTTTTGATTGCCGCGCCCGCAGGTTTAAAAGCAATTCCGCAGCTGACTTCGCACGATGCGTTAAGCGTGATCTATCTGGGTGTAGTCCAGATTGGTTTGGCTTACACGCTCTTCACTGCGGCGATGGCGCGGCGTGTGCGCTCGCTTGACGCGGGCATTGTTGGCTACGTCGAGCCGGTGTTGAATCCGATCTGGGTCTTCCTGGTGTTGCATGAGCGGCCAACGCAGTGGGCGCTGCTTGGCGGTGGGATAATCGTTGCGGCGGTCGTTTGTCACATGCTGATGGCAGCGCGACGCGGACGGCGGGTGAACTCCGGCTCAACCACCGTCGGCTCGTTGTTTGGCCGCGGCCGAGACTAATCGCAAACGCTCGACCTTCTGTTCGAAAGTTTCGCCCGGGATCGGACCCGTGTCCACGACGCCGCAGTAAGTTGATCTAATCATTAAAGTGCGATCGGCCTGACCGGTGGGTTTGTGGGTTGCGGCTGGTGACGGTGCCGGCGCGGTTTCAGCTGAGGCTTCGGCAGGCGGCGGAGTCATTGCTGACCCCAGAACTGCGGCGACAACTGGTGTCTCCGCGACGGGCGCCGGCGCTGTTTGCTCTCCACCTCCTTCGGCTCGTTGCTTTGCGGCAGTGGCAACCGCCTTAAGCCTGGCCACTTTTTGTTCAAAGCTTTCACCTGCGACTGGACCAGTATCGACAACGCCCGCATAAGTTGATCGCTTGTTCAACTTGCGATCAGGATCAGCTCCAACTTTGGGCGCTGCAGGTTTAGGCGCCGGTGCGGCATTGGGTTTCGCCACGACGCTCGGTGCCGCAGCTTTGGCTGCCGGCGCAGTAGCCGCCGGCTTAGCTGCTTCGGGCGCATGGCCCGTCGTTTCCATCACAAACACGCCCCGGGCGTCTTTCTTGATCACTGGCAGCGAACCGCCGGCGGCTTGCAGCAGCGCCGAGAGCTCAGCTTGGACAAAACGATGTTGCTTATTCGGATCGCGCACATGGCCTAACGGTGGGCCCATGTAAAGTGTCCCGCAGGTTTGACACTTTGAAAGCACATCATCGCCGCGCAGATGAACTTCCGACGCTTCACCCGCAGTGCGCAGTTGCTTGAGGTGCCCGTTACAGAGTTTACCCTTCGCGGTTTTCTCGTTGCACACTGTCTGCGCATTTGTGATGCGCTTCGGTACTGGCGCGGCGACACCAGTCACCGGTTCGTTCGCGCTTGCTTCGGATGCAGTTGCTGTCATGGCTGGCTATTTAGCTTTCACCCGGATGTTATTTTGGATTGCACCTCGAATCTTACAGAGTCGGATAAATCCGCGTCAATCGAGTCGTGTTATCCTCCAGACATAAATGCTACACGATCTACTGGGGGCGATCTGGCGTCGAGCACCAAAAGCACTGCGGCGCTGGACGATCAGACTTTCGCATCCGCGATTTGCAGTAACCGCGGGAGCGATCGTCACTGACAATCGCGGCCGCGTGTTGTTGCTCAAACACCGCTTTCGTCCCGGCGCTGGGTGGGGCATGCCCGGAGGGTTTATTGAACGAGGGGAGCACCCGGAGGACGCCTTGCGGCGAGAGTTGCGTGAAGAGATTGGGCTCGAAATCGAGCAACCGAAGTTGCTTACCGCACGGGCGTTCAAGAAGTCGAAGCAAGTAGAAATAATTTTCCTGGCGCGGGCGATTGGCGATCCCGGACAACTTAGTCTTGAGATTCAAAAGGCCGTGTGGTTTTTGCCGGGCGAATTCCCTGAAGGGTTGCCGGAAGCTCAGGCCGAAATGATAAAACGCGCGCTGGATGATGGAGCAAGGCCGCAGGATTGATGTATGCTGTTCGCCGAAAACAAATGAGTGAGTGATGATTTGGAGTAAAATACCAACTCAAGCTTTTCGCTCATTACTCATCACTATTACTCATCACTTTATTAGCTGGAGAAGAAAATGGTAGACCTGATCCCGTCGTCGGACACTGTGATGCAGATTCTGAAGCGCACCGGCGCTTTCCGCGAAGGCCACTTCGTTTATCCCAACGGCAAGCATTCGCCACACTACTTCCAGATGCCGCTGGCTTTTCGTTATTACGACACCGCGCGCGTGCTAGCGGTTGCGCTCAGCAGAAAGTTTCGTGTCGATCGCGACATCTCGAGCCAATTGCCGAAGGTCTCGATTATCAGCCCGAGCTCCGGCGGCATTCCGGTCGCGTTTGGTGTACGTGATGCGCTGAGCGCCGAACAGATCTACTGGGCCGAACAGGAGGCCGACAAACGCAGATTTCGTCAGTACATAAACAAAGGCGAAGTGAATCCCTGCATCATGGTCGACGACATTATCAGAAGCGGTCACGCGATCGAGGAAACAGCCGCGCTCGTGAAAGAGCTCGGTGCACCCGTAATTGGCTGCGGCGCAATTGTTCGATTTGTTTCGGCGGAAGAAAAGCTAAACGAGGTGCCGATCAGATCTTTGGTTGAGTTTGACGCGCGCATGTACGACGAAGGCGACGAGTGTACCGATTGCAAAAAGGACGTGCCGGTGGAGCATGTGAGATTCTAGAGAGTGGTCTTCGGTCTTTGGGCTTAGGCCAAACCGCAAATCCAAAGACCAAATCCCTGGTTATACACTCACATACCTACTCTCTCTCTCTCTAGATCTCGTGGCGATTCGCGAGCGACTTATCCATCGTCACCTCATCCACATACTCCAGATCGCTTCCCACCGGCATACCCATCGCGATGCGCGTGACGCGGATACCGAGCGGCTTGAGTAAACGGCCAATGTAGTTTGCCGTCGCCTCGCCTTCGGTGGTGGGGTTCGTTGCCAAAATCACTTCACTCACTTCAACGCCATCATTGTTTTCCGGCTTGAGACGCGGCAGCAGGTTTGCGAGGTGAAGTTCGTTTGGACCAATGTGACGAATCGGCGAGAGACTGCCATGCAGCACGTGATAGACGCCCTTGAAGCTGCGAGTCTTTTCCACTGCCACAAGGCTATGAGGTTCCTCGACCACACAAATGACTGAATGATCGCGATTGGTTGAGGCGCAGATGCGACAAGGATCGACGTCCGTGAGGTTGTTACAAACCGAGCAAAGAACGATGCGTTCTTTTACTTCCAGAATAGCCGTAATCAAGCGCTGCAGATCGCTGTCGGGCGTGCGCATGATGTGAAACGCGAGCCGCTGAGCCGACTTGTGCCCGATGCTCGGCAGTCGTTTCAGTTCGTCGATCAATTTGGTGACGGGCTCGGCGTATTCAAGCATGGCAAGTTTCGAGTTTCGAGTTCGCAGTTTTCAAAATGACGTTGGCCAGCGGTCTCAGGATTTGAACTCGAAACCCGAAACTCGGGACTCGAAACCAAAGCGATTAACCGAGTAGTCCACCCAAACCTGGTGGCAGCATCCCGCCAAGTTTACCCTTCATGGCTTCATCCACTTTGCGGTTGGCTTCGTTAATAGCCGCCAGGATCATGTCCTGCAGCATCTCGACGTCGCCTTCTTTAACCGCTTCGGGATCGATTTTCAGCGAGACGATTTCGTGGTTGCCTTTCATCTCCACTGTCACCACCCCACCGCCGGCTGAAGCTTCGGTGCGCAGTTCTTCCATTTCCTTCGACATCTTCTCCTGCATCACCTGCGCCTGCTTCATCATCTGCTGAATATTAAATCCGCCAGGAAATTTCATCGCGCACCTCTCTCCGTTTTTCTATCGTGTTAGACGATTACTGTTTGAAAGTATCGTAACTTCCATTAGGGGCGAATGCAACGAAGCGGCATCTCTGCTATAAACTCTGGCTAATGAGCAACCCCGACCCCAGCCAATCCGCTGTCGACGAACGCACCCTTTCCGCTCAAACGCGGCTTTATTACGACGTCCACAAACCAACGACGCAGCCGTCGGCTTTGCTGATTGCGCTCCACGGATACGGCGCGAACAAGCGACAGATGATGCGGGAAGCACTGGCGCTGGCGCCTGAAGGTTTTGTCATCGCGTCGCTTCAGGGTTTTCATCAGCACATGAAGGAACCGAAAGAACCGGGAGGGCCCTTGCGTTTTGGTTTTGGCTGGCTCACAAACTTTCACCCGGAAGATTCGGTAAAGATTCATCATGATGCGCTGCTCGATTTGATAAACACGCTCAGCGAAGAAGGTGTCGCCGACCGAAAGCGAATCTTCCTGCTTGGTTTTTCCCAAACTTGCGCCCTTAACTATCGTTTCGCCTTCACGCATCCCGGTGTTCTGCGCGGTGTTGTTGGAATTTGTGGTGGCATTCCCGGAGACTGGGAAACCAGCGCGGTGTACCAGCCAACTAAAGCCGCGGTGCTGCATCTGACGGGCACGCGCGACGAATACTATCCACCGTCACGCGTTGCGGATTATGAAGAACGGCTGCGGTTGCGCGCGGAGAACGTTGGATTCAAAAGCTATGATGCGGCGCATGAAATAGTGCCGGCAATGCGTGAGGATGTGCGTGCGTGGTTTAGAAAGTATGCAGCGTGATCTCGAAATCTTGAGTTAGAAACAGCGTCTGCCAGCCTTGATTTTCATCTGCATTATGGTGCTTGCGGTGGCGAGCTGTCAGCGGCAGTTTGCGAACGTCAAGTGAGGCGAGGCGGTACCACCGTCGTCTGTAGCTCAGCCCTTGCCACCAAAGTCTTCGCCGCAACTCAAACAGCTCATCGACGGCGCCGTGGAACAGAGCAAAGTTACAACCGGGTACGATCCCTCCTACGTCAAGATTGACTATCCCAACGGTGATGTACAAAACGACACCGGCGTCTGCTCAGACGTGGTGGTGCGTGCTTTTCGCAAGGTGGGTGTCGATTTGCAAAAGGAACTTCACGAAGACATGAAGCTTGCCTGGGCCGAATACCCAAAGAAATGGGGAGCGAAGGGA
>JBDUDV010000030.1:0-36273 GCA_040002755.1 Acidobacteriota bacterium
CGCGATGCAGCTTGTTTGTTAATAAAAGGTTTCTTCGCTGAAATTCATAAAATCAATGCGTTGACAGCCATATTTTGCGCATGTTAGCGTAGCTTCCGGCTGTTTCGTCAAAGAAAAGTCGGGGACCAAAAATGCTGCAATCGTTCCTCCTTTCTTCAGAACCCCCAACTGCGTTTGACTCGAATCCCATATTCAGTGATACATAATACTCTTGATGCTCTTCGAGAAATCTAAGGTTCTAAAGGCCGCCGAAAAATTCCTCTCGCAGGGAAAGATCAGCGCGGCCATTAAAGAGTATCGTCAGATCATCAAACACGATGACAACGATCTTACCACTCTCAACATGTTGGGAGATCTTTTGGCGCGCGCCGGCGAGAAAGATGAAGCAGCATCCTGCTTCCTGCGCATCGCCGAACATTTTCGCGATAAAGAATTCCGGCTCAAAGCCATCGCCATGTACCGGAAGATCGACAAGCTCAAGCCGCGCGATCCGGCAATTGCCAAGGAGCTTGGGGAACTTTATGCGGCCCAGGGACTAATCGCTGATGCCCGCACGCAGTATCTCGTGGTCGCGGACGCTTACACGCGTGCCGGTCAAAACAAGAACACGCTGAAGGTGCTGCATAAGATCGCTGATCTCGATCCTCATAACACCGACATCCGACTCAAGCTTGCCGAAGGCTACCTCAAAGAGCACATGCACGTGGAGGCGGCCGCGGCTTTCAGCGAAGCGGCAAAGCGTCTGCTTGAGGGCGTGCAATTCGAAAAGGCCCTTGGGGCCTACGGAAAAGCGCTTGAGCTGCGTCCGAACGACAGGGTGGCGCTGAAGGGGCTGGTGTCGGCCCATACAGCGTTAGGCAGAGCTGACGATGCGGCAGAACTTTTGGAAACGGCGGTAGCAAGTGCGCCGGACGATCCCGAGCTTGTTTCCATGCTCGCGCAAGCCTACATAGACTCCGAAGACGCGACCGGTGCGGAACGGGCCACCGATCTGCTGATGAAGGAAGACGCTTCAAACTATCGCCGCTACATTGAAGTGGCGCGAGTCTATGTAAAGCTGAGTCAGGAAGATGAAGCTGCGAGAGTTCTCGGTAGCATTATTGAGCCGATGCTCGCCGGCCGCGAAGAGAATGATTTGCTCGAACTTGTTAATGAACTACTGGCGCGCAATCCGGAACATGTGTCGAGCCTGCGTTTGCTTGCCCGGATTCATTGGTGGCAGCGCGACATGGAAAAACTGCGTGGGACACTGGAACGCCTTGCTGAAGCTGCAGAGGCTGCCGGCCTGGCTGACGAGGAACGATATGCGCTGACCCAACTCGTGCGATTGGCTCCTGATGAACAACACTTTTTCGACCGGCTGAATTTGCTGGGTGGGGTTTTGGAGGAGACTGCGGATGGCGGCCGTTTGCTGGACGATCCCGCAGTCGAGACCGTCCCCTCATTCGACACTTTTTCCCTGGGCGAAGCCGCAGCAGAAGTCTCGAGCGAGCCGCCGGCGGCCGAATTCGAATGGAACTCGGTTGCTGATGACTCTTCCCCCAGCGGAGTTTCTTTTGCTGATCTCAATGAAGCAGAAGATCCCGCGCGCGAACTCTCCGGGCAAACAACCGCCGAAGTTTCAGTTGAGCAGGCACAAGCCAGTTCTGCGGCAATGATGCATCAGGAGCTCGAGAGCGTGGATTTTTATATCACGCAGGGCTATTCCGACATTGCTTTCGATACGCTTGAAATACTCGAACGACAGTTTGGCGCACAACCTGAAATCGAGGCTCGCCGCAAAAAGCTGGAAGCAGCAACGCAGGATCCACAGGCAGCGAATCTTGAGTTTTCTGTCTCGGGCGCAAATGATCTCGCGAGCGAATCAGGAGCAGATTCCGCGATGGACTTTGGTTTCGGCGGGATTGAAATTGAGCAGGCTCCGCTTAATCCGCCACTCGCGCCGCTTCCGGTTGATAGTGGTCTTGATTCCGGCTTGGCTGAGATCTTTGAAGAGTTTCGCATGGAGGCGGAGGGCGAGAGTGCTACATCTCACGAAGATTACGAAACCCACTACAATATGGCGACTGCCTACCGTGAGATGGATTTGTTGGATGAGGCCATTCGCGAATTTCAGGTCGCCGCTTCCTTGACCGGATCCGCCGACGGAACGTCGCGCTATTTTCACTGCTGCAATATGCTGGGCCACTGTTTTATGGAAAGGGGAATACCGCAAGCCGCGGTTACCTGGTTTAAGAAAGGCCTCGCCGCTCCCGGCCGTAACGCCAACGAATCCAAAGCGCTGGAGTATGAACTTGGCTCAGCCTACGAACAAATGGGCGATCTTGACAGCGCCATTGCCGCATTTACGGACGTCTACGGCGTCGATGTCGGTTACCGCGATATTACCGAACGGCTCGAGAGCCTAAACGCACGTGTCGCGAGCGAGAAGAAGAAAGGGAAATAAACAGTAAGAAGTGAAAAGTGAAAAGTGAATAGGAAATCGAGGACTTCCCTCAACTGCTTTACTATTCACTTTTCACCAGTCACTATTTACGGTTCTTAGAAATGTCAGCAAAGTTAAGTGTAATTTTCTATATCATTCTCTGCCTGGAAATCGGCATTGTGCTTGCCCTCTTGCCATGGATTCCGCAGGGCACACTTGGCCTGAGCGACTGGGGCAGTAACTATTTTCTTCTCTATGCCGCACGCAAGACCGGCATTCATGCGATACAGACTGTGGTTGCTTCGGGATGGATTCGCGGAGCGGTGACAGGAGTCGGTCTCTTGAATATAGGAATCGCCTTCTGGGAAATATTTCATTTTCGTCAAACAGTGCAAGCGTTACAGGAGAGCACCGAGCCAGCCAGCAGTGTCAACAACAATGCCGCTTGCCCTACACAGCCCACTGATTTATCTCATCACGAGCGGGCAGACGACCGTCCGGACAACGCCACCAACTGAAGAGTTTCGCAGCGTCCTCAAACAGGTGCGCAAAGCCGTCGCCGCACGAATCGATCTGGTACAGCTCCGTGAAAAAAGTTTGCGCGCGGACGTGCTTTTCCAACTCGCAACCAGCGCGGCCGTGCTTACAAAAGGAAGCGCCACCAAACTCCTGATTAACGATCGTTGCGATATTGCCGCCGCGGCAGGCGCGGATGGCGTTCACTTAGCCAGAACGTCTCTGCCGACCGTGGTGGTACGGCAATCGTTTGGCGCTGATTTCCTGATTGGCGTTTCCACGCATTCATTAGAGGAAGCGCGGCTTGCGCGCAGCGACGGCGCAGACTTCGTCGTGTTCGGTCCTGTTTTCGAAACTCCCTCAAAGAAGAAATATGGCGACGCGCTGGGACTATCTGTTCTCGCCAGTGTTTGCGCAGAACTCTCTACCTTTCCGGTATTGGCAATTGGCGGGGTTGAGGTCGAGAACGTTATCGATTGCGTTCGCGCGGGCGCTCAAGGTGTTGCGGCGATCGGAATGCTGCAAGAACCGGATCGACTGGCTGACATTACGCACGAGATCCGTCGCAGCTCGCGAAGGGACTGATCCACCAGGAACCTACTCTGGTCTCAGTGCTTCTTTGCGAACTCCATGTCTCTGTGGTGAATTAGCGTCGGAAAACTACTCACCACGGAGACGCAGAGAACACAAAGACGGCACAGAGAGATTCTGGGTTCTTCTTTAGAACGCTACCCATGTCGCTTCCCAAACTCACTCGCGCGCTGACGATTGCTGGATTCGATCCGGCTGGCGGCGCCGGTGTGCTCGCCGATATTAGAACGTTTGCGGCTTTCGGTTTGCCGGGCGCCGCGGCGATCACATCAATTACTTTCCAGAACCACAGCGCAGTGTTTGGTGCAATCCATCAAACGCCTGAAGCCGTGCGGGCGCAGGTTGAGCCTTTGCTGGAGGGCTTTACCATCGTATGCGGAAAAACAGGAATGTTGCCGACAAGCGAAGTGGTGATCGAGGTGGCGCGTCTTTTTCGCGACTTTGATTTGCCGCGACCGGTTGTTGATCCGGTAATCAGGTCGTCTTCAGGCCGCCGGCTAATGAACGAAGACGCCATCGACTTGTTGGTGGCGGAGCTATTACCGCTCGCCCGGCTCGTTACCCCAAACATCCCGGAGGCAGCAAGGCTGACTGGAATGACAATTAAGTCAGAATCTGACATGCGACGAGCCACTGCTGTCATTCGCAAAATGGGCGCACGCGCGGTCTTGATCAAAGGTGGACACCTGGGAGAGCAGGCAAAAGGCAGTAAGCAGAATGCAGAAAGCGAAGAGGCGATTGATGTGCTTGACGACGAAGGACAAGTCACTGTGTTTCGTGCGCCGCGCGTTAGCGGCGCAGAGCTTCACGGCTCCGGTTGTATTTTGTCAGCCGCAATCGCTGCTGGATTGGGAAAGGGAATGGCGTTGGAAGATTCTGTTGGTGCGGCTAAGAGTTTTGTGTTGGCAGCGATTCGCGATTCATTGCGACAGTAGAGCCGCGTAGCGCCGAAATGTTTATAGGAGTCAGCCAAGTCCAAGACCCTTAAGGTCCGTGGGAGCGAAAAAGTCTTTCGCCCATAAATGGGCTTGCAAATATCCTCTTCATCGGTCTCTATAAACATTGCGTCCCTAAGGGACGAGCGGCCAAGGCTAACCCCCGATCGTCACCTTCTCCATCTTAACTTCCGAAGTTGGCTTGTCGCTGCGGTCCTTGTCGGCTGTCGCGATCGCGTCGACCACGTCAAGACCGTCAGTTACTTGTCCGAAGATCGAATAGCTGGGCGGCAACGGGTAATCGGCATGCATGATAAAAAACTGCGAACCGTTTGTGTTCGGTCCAGCGTTGGCCATCGCTACCGTTCCTCTCTTGTACCCACGCTTGTAGACCGCTGAGGAAGGCTCAATCTCATCGTTGAAGCGCCCGCCCCAGGCTGACTCGCCGCCGCGTCCGGTGCCGGTTGGATCGCCGCCCTGAATCATGAAGCCGCTGATAACACGGTGGAAAATGACGCCATCATAGTAGCCCCGTTCGGCGAGCGTGATGAAGTTTTCGGTTGTCTTTGGCGCGTCTGATTCCAGCAGTTCAAACTTAATGGTGCCTTTGTTGGTTTGAATAACAGCAGTACGATTTGGCATGTAGTCTCCTAAAATTATGAGCTGATCGCGATGAATGACAAGATACTTGGTTTGCTTGTAGTTTGTCACTGGCTTGGCCCGGCGATCATCCTCGGTTGAGTGTCGGAGGATTGCTCCACTCGTTAGTTAACGATGACAAACTCATTCGGATACTGTCTTTGAGACCACAAAAAAACTTGTCGAGAAAGGACTTAATCAATGAACGTTACGCATCTTGAATGCGCCGCCTGTCATTTGGAACACGAGGCACGGCGGTTGCTCAATCTCTGCCGCGAATGCGGAAAACCATTGCTCGTGCGTTACGACCTGGAAGCGGCCGCGCGCACTTTGACAAAAGAATCGTTGCTCGGCAGGCGTGCGGATCTTTGGCGTTATCGTGAAGTGTTGCCGGTCGAGGACGACGCAAACATCATTTCGCTGGGCGAAGGCTGGACGCCGTTGCTGCACGCTGAACGGTTGGGAAACAAACTTGGAATCGACAATCTTTACATCAAAGACGAGTCACAGAATCCGACGCAGAGCTTCAAGGCTCGCGGCATGTCGGCGGCGGTGTCGATGGCCAGGGAAGTCGGAGCGTGGAAGCTCGCAGTGCCCTCCGCCGGAAATGCAGCGGGCGCGCTCGCAGCCTACGCGGCCCGCGCTGGTCTCGAGTGTTTTATCTTTATGCCTAACGACACACCACGCGCCAACGTGGTCGAGTGCGAGCAGATGGGGGCGCACGTCACCTTGATGGCGGGTTTGATTACTGACTGCGGCGCGGAAGTCGCGCGGCGCAAAGAAGCAGAAGGTTGGTTTGACGTTTCGACCTTAAAAGAGCCTTATCGCGTTGAAGGAAAGAAGACGCTCGGCTATGAACTGGCGGAACAGTTCAACTGGGAACTACCTGACGTGATTATTTACCCGACCGGCGGAGGCACAGGATTGATCGGTATGTGGAAAGCATTCGATGAGATGGAGCAGATGGGCTGGATTGGACCGCAGCGGCCGCGCATGGTGACGGTGCAGGCGAGTGGTTGTGCGCCCATCGTGCGTGCATTCGAAGAAGGCAAGCGCTTCGCAGATGAGTTTCACAACGCTGAGACGGTTGCGTCTGGTTTGCGAGTGCCAAAGGCTATCGGAGATTTTCTGATTCTGGATGCGATACGCGCATCAAGAGGCACCGCGCTGGCGGTAACTGACGAAGAACTGATCGAGGCCACTGGTGAGATTGGCGCCGCCGAAGGTGTGTTTTGCGCGCCAGAAGGCGCTGCTTGTTTACCGGCGCTGAAGAAGTTGCTGGCGGCGGGCGAAGTTAAGAAAACAGAACGCATCGTCCTATTCAATACCGGCGCTGGCGTGAAATACCTGGAAGCTTTTAGTTGAA
Source organism: Acidobacteriota bacterium (assembly GCA_040002755.1). Lineage (GTDB taxonomy): Bacteria > Acidobacteriota > Blastocatellia > Pyrinomonadales > Pyrinomonadaceae > PSRF01. The sequence continues at coordinate 6,473 of JBDUDV010000030.1, forward strand.
ATGAAAAGGAAACGCACGACTGAGTTAGCAAGGAGCATTACCGTGAAGAAGTTAGGTCTCGTACTGATTATCGTAGCTGCGCTTGTCGCCGCCGTTGTTGCCCAAACGGCCAGTGATGGATGGGTAAGTGAAAAAGACCGCCCGCAGCTGGAAGCGCTGCGCAAGAGTGGCATCGAGGCGCTTTACAATCTCGACTACAACAAAGCGCAGAAGGATTTCAAGGAGATCGTCAGGCTCTATCCGAATCATCCGGCTGGCCCACAGTTGCTTGCCGCTCGTGTTTGGATCAAGACGTTATATGAAACGCGGCGGTTGCAATCGTCGCTCTACAGTTCCGAGAGTTTTTATTCGAGTGGCGACGACAAGGTTGACCCAAGGGTTATCGTCGACTTTCGTAACTTAACGCGGGAGGCCAAACGACTCGCCGATGTGCGGCTGAAGACGAACCCGAAAGACCTTGAGGCGCTCTACTGGCTTGGTTCAGTGGAAGGACTGAAAGCTTCATTTGAGGAAGCCGTCGAACGTCGCCACTTTGCCGCGCTAAGAGATGGCAGCGACTCAGTTGACCATCATCGTGACGTTCTCAAACTCGATCAGAATTCCATCGATGCCGGCATAACGGTGGGCCTTTATGAATACGCGGTGGGCTCGCTGCCCTTGCCGGTCAAAGTCGTCGCCGGAATTACCGGCTTCCGCGGCTCCAAGAAGAAGGGCCTGGCAATGATCGAACACGTTGCCCAGGATGGGAACTGGTCGCGCGACGATGCCAAGACGCTTTTGATTGTTCTCTACACTCGTGAAAAGCGGTACCCGGAAGCGCTCGGCCACGCGCGAGATTTGATGGCGAAATATCCGCGCAACTATCTTTTCCGCCTGGAAGCGGCCGACGCCTTGGTTTCCCAGGCGGAAGTTGAAAGGAAAAAGAAAAACGTCGAAGGAGCGGTTAAGGCCGAACGCGAAGCTTTCGCGATTTTTGATAATCTGCTGCACGACAGTGCTGTGCGCGACACCGTTTCGCGAGCGCTGGATCTGGTCCACTTCAAGTATGGTGAAGTGTTGTTGCTGGCCGGCGAAGGCGACCGGGCGGCAAAAGAATTTCTCGCCTCCACCAAGGTCGAACACGCAGAGCCCACGCTGGTTACGATGGCCCATCTCTATGCCGCGCACGCTTTTGATCTGGCCGGTAAACGCGACGATGCAATGTTTCAGTATCGCGAGGTTTTGACCCGACCTGATATTTACGCCGCCCACGAGGAAGCAAAAAAAGGTCTACGCGAACCTTACAAAGCGGAAATCGCCAGCAGCGGGTTGTAACTTGGAGTGCGCTGACAGAGCGAAGCGGCGATGGCGCTTTTCATACAGCAACCTATCTGGCGAAGGAATCCAAAATGGTGTCGCGCTAACGCCTGCCTCGCAACCCAAGGAGTTGTACTAAATGAACAATAGTAGTTTCAATGATGCGAAGCGTGAGCAGACGAGTGTGCTGGCTCCGCTTGAACGAGCGGCATTGCGCGGCCTCGCGCGCCGCATGCCAGCCTGGGTCAATTCAGATCACCTGTCATTGCTCGGACTAGTGGCTATGTTTCTCGGCGGAGTGTTCTACGCGGCCAGCGGGCGGAATCCGTTGCTGCTCCACCTAGTTAACGTCTGCATTTTTCTTAACTGGTTTGGCGACAGTCTTGACGGAACGTTGGCCCGCTATAGAGATCGACAGCGACCGCGCTACGGTTTTTATGTTGATCACATCATCGATACGTTCGGCACCATGTTCCTGATCCTGGGTCTCGCGCTTTCCGGATACATGACCGAGCGCATCGCTGCTGCGGTGCTGGTTGTGTTTCTGATGTTGGCAATCAATTCGTACCTCGCCGCCTACTCGCTGGGTATATTCAAAATCTCCCAGGGGCTATTTGGTCCCACTGAAATTCGGCTTGTGATTATTATCGGCAATCTTGCGTTGCTGCACAGCGCCCATACTCGCATCTTCGGCCACCGCTTCCTGCTCTTCGATGTAGGCGGTGTGATCAGTGCTGTGGCAATGGGTGTGATCCTGGTGTTCTCGTCGATCAAGAATACTCACGCCCTCTACGAACTGGAGCGCCTGCCCTGAGAGCAGGTGTCAGATATCAGGTTCTGACACCCGACACCTGATCATGATTCACTGGATAAAATTCAACGTTGTCGGCTTGCTTGGCTTCGCGCTGCAATCATTTGCTCTCTTTGTTCTCACCCACACCGCTTACTCGATCAGCTATCTCGCGGCGACCGCGGTAGCGGTTGAGTTGGCTGTGCTAAACAACTTCGTATGGCATCAACGTTGGACCTGGAGCGATCGGCCCTCACCAACCCGAAAAGAAACCTGGCGCCGGCTCGCCAGGTTTAATGTCACTACTGGACTTGTTTCGCTCATCGGCAATTTGGTCTTGATGAGCATTCTGGTGGGACGCTTCCATTTTCCTATCACCCCTGCCAATGTGATCACGGTCGGCGCTTGTTCAATCGTCAGCTTCTTTCTGGCCGACCGCGTTGCGTTTGACGTAACAACGGCTCATTGCAGAACCGAGCGCCGTAGCGACGGATGCTGAAGTCAACATTGCATGCCAACGATTTGAGCAGGATTTATCCAAAGTTCGTTGTTCTCCTGCCGGGATCACCCATCCTTGATCCAGTTGAATCCGGTATCCGGCGCTACCGCGCTCATTTCTGAAGTGCCGGTTGATTACAAAGCTTATCTACTCCGGGTTACCGACGCTTGACGTCCCGCGTGATCCTCGCTACAAGACCAGTCAATGCTTAATAGTAATTCACCAAACGTCTCAATGGCGGTAGAGACTTCCGCCCTAGTGCGACGATTTGGGGACTTCGCAGCGGTTGATAATCTCAACCTCGCCGTTCAGCGCGGAAGCTTCTTTGGATTTCTCGGCCCAAACGGCGCCGGTAAATCCACGACGATAAAAATGTTGACGGGCTTGCTCGCCCCGACGAGCGGAAAGATTTCTGTGCTCGGTCGCGATCTTTCCGCGGAGCCTCTGGAAGTGAAAAGAAGGATCGGAGTCGTGCCGGAGGATCTAAACCTCTTTGAAAGGCTGACTGGCGCCGAGATGCTGGCCTTCACCGGCCGAATGTATGGCTTGAAAAAGACTGAGATCGCTCAACGTTCCCCGGAACTTCTCGATCTGATGGAACTTCGCAACGAGCCCAGGAAACTAATTGTTGAATACTCACATGGGATGAAGAAGAAGCTTTCTCTTGCCTGCGCTCTGATTCATCGACCGGAAATGCTTTTTCTCGATGAACCCTTCGAGGGTATCGACGCGATCGCCTCACGCACGCTGAAGGATTTGCTCTCCCGGCTTACTGCACGCGGTCTCACAGTTTTTCTGACGTCGCACGTGCTGGAGATTATCGAACGGCTCTGCACCGACATCGGCATCATCTCGCAAGGGAAGCTGCTGGCGGTGGGCTCGCTCGATGAGTTGAGAAAAGGAATCAAACTTGAAGACGACGGTCAGCAAGCAGCGCCGATTTCGCTGGAGGAGTACTTCATTCATGTAGTAGGTGGCGAACGCAACACGGGCGAAGAAGAAGTGTTGCAGTGGCTCACCTAATTGCTTCGGACTAGCAAGGGCCAAAAGATGACACCGCCCTGTCCTGCCGTGCGGTAAACCTCCTGATCTTCCTGAAGCGATTTTCGGCCGCCGGTTTCTCATAGTGCGCCTGCCTGAAAGCCTTAGACTGCTGGGGAAGATCTTGTTGACAAGAAATCTTGCAAGGACTAGAGTAAGCCCGCCCTCAAGGCTAACCGTAAGTTTCAACGATTCCTCGCCGGCCATTGGCACAACCTGCCAGTCTAGATCTTTTTCAACCTAGTAAGGAGGCCCCATGAAAGCCAGATTCTTTATCTGCGTTGTAGCCTGTTTCGTTTTCCTACTAACAGTCACCTTCCTGACAACCTCCGAGTCCTCAGGCAACACAAAAAGATCCCGAAGAGGCCGCTCCGGCCATACAAGTTCGACACACACCCAGCACGTGTCTCATTGCCACGACAATGCGCCGGCCAATCCTTCAAACTGCAACGTCAATCAGCAATTCGACGTGGGATGTAGTCTCCCCTGGGTAGGGGGAGAGAGTCATGACATTGACGAACATTGTCCTAACGAGGGATGCGCCACCAGGGACAAGGACAAGGCGCAAAACAAGATCAAGAATAACTTGTGCGTTACGGGAGCTCCGGTCCAGATCGGTTTTACCTCTATCGACAAGCTTCAGCGCGCCGTTGATCTGAAGGTAAAGCATGGCCAACTCACTTATGGCAACAGCGGCCCCAATGGTGGCCCGCCGCTACCCGCCGACCGTGCGAAATTGCAAGGGCTTGCGACAGTAGACGTGCACAACCATCCAGTGACGTTGGGCGAGGGAGAACTGGTCACGCTTGATGCGTTTGTTCTGGATGCCAAGCACGACGACACTTTTCCTTTCGGCTTCGGCGGTGAAGGCGTTAACTGCAAAAACTCGCTCCTCGAATGGAATGACATCCACATCGCTCTGGGTAAGACGGCTTCGGCCCAGGAATGTTCCAGCGCGACCGCGGAAATCATTCCGCACTTCAGACCGGCAGTCTGGGACCGATTTGATTCGAACGCCTGCACAAAGTCGCATGTAACAAACCCGCTTCCGGTCAAACGGCTGCGGGTGAGGATTACGGGCCAGCTCTTCTTCGATGGCAGTCACAAGCCGTCTCCATGTGGTGCGCCTAGTGGCGGAGGCAATCCACTACGGCGGTCGGTATGGGAAATCCATCCGGTTTACAAGATTGAAGTGTTCGACGCAGGCAGTTTCATTTCATTTGAAGCGTGGGCTGCGAATCAACACCCATAAAACCGAGCGTTGCGGCTGAAGTTCATCGATAGCCGAAGCTGTGCAAAGGCTTGGGTGGAGGGTGGCCGGAAGAACGCCAGGTTTGCGATCTCAATAACCTCGCGCGGTATCAGAAGAGCCCGCTATCCTTTTGGGGGATCAGCGGGCTGGGTGAGCCTACCTCAGAAATAAAGCGATGGACGTCTACTGTCGCAGGACTATGGGCCTCACTTGGCTATGGCACTTCCACGATCAATTCGCGACCGAAGGTGAAGTTAGGACGCTTGCGGCCCTTGAGGTACTTCGCGGCAGTCTGCGACAAAGCGGTGATGAGAATTGGCAACGCGATAGTCGCATCACAATTCACGTAGGCGCTGTGAGCGCCGCGGGCCAATTTGCCGTAAATCAATCCCTCGTCAAACGAAACTGCATTGGAGCGGCCACCGGGATGTGGCGCGTCCGTAGTGATCTGGATCGCGTACTTGTGACCCTGATGGTGATTCTTGAGGATGAACGAAGAGACCTCCGTTTGCTGCACAAAACTCTTCGGAGTACCGCCGCCAAGATTTATGACGCCGGTTAATCGTGCGCGCGCGGTTACGTTTGCCATGTCGAGCACGTCCTGGACGATATCGAACATGAAGTTGTTCTTCTTCTCAAAACGGGCCGCGGCAATTCCCACGGCGATGCCACTATCAGCAATTGCCGGACAGAAGATTGGCACGCGCGCTTTATAGGCTGACGTAAGTACGCCGTCTTCCGTCGCGATCTCCGCCAACTCACGACCGAGCAGGTGCAGGAATTCGCGTGTCGAGTAAGGGCGCGACTGATCGAGTTGATTGGTAAATCCGCCCACCCACTCGTTTGCTTCGCGGTATTCCTCATCACTTGCGAGCAGGTCCCACATGCGGCTGATCTGTGAGGCGTCGAGTTCCGCGTCCGTCATGTTCGGATGAGCTTGAAAATGGTAGCGACCAAGCGTTTCGTGTAGGTCATGGAAGAGCATGGCGCCCGAAAGAACGAGTACATCGACAAAACGGTTCTTGATCACGTAAGCGAGCAAGCGGCGCATTCCTGCCGGTATCAGCGCCCCTGAGCCAGCCACAATGATGGTGGTGTTGTCACCGAGCATGTCGAGCCAGATGCGATGAGCTTCCGCTAACTGGCGCCCGCCGAAGCCGGCCCCTTCCATCTTCTCGAGTAGACCGGCAACCGATCGATCCCGATCAACCTGGACCGGCCGAGTGGGCGTCGTAAGATACTTCGATGCTTTGGGTTTTCGCTGCGTAACCATAGAACTGTCAACCTCTCAAATTGTGAACGTCAAAGAAATGATTGCTGGTTCACTCAAACTAACTAAAAATCCGTGCGCCGCCGTGAGCGAGGTTTCGCCCCGTTAACGGAAAGATATGTATAGGCGTCGTAACGAGACTCATAAAACTGCGTGAGCTCCGCGCCGTCCGCTTCGCTTAGTTCACCTTCTTTGACTCGCTGACTTATTAAACGGCGAAAACCATCGTGCAGGAGACTTTTATCGTAACGAGCACGCTCAGTTGCCTCGCCTACAGTAGTGCCGCGAATCACTTTCTTAATCAGGTAGCCTTCGTCATCAATGTAGATGTGAGCTTCGTGCGGCGTGCCAAAAAGATTGTGGTTGTTACCCATCACTTCCTGATAGGCGCCGACCAGCAGGAAGGCGAGGTAATAGGTCTCACCCGGAACCAATGAATGAAGCTCGAGTACCTGCTTCACATCGTGCAGATCGACAAACTTATCAACTACACCGTCTGAATCGCAGGTGATGTCGCAGAGCGTCGCGTATTCTGTCGGCGGTTTGTTGAGATAATGGATCGGCACGATCGGAAAAAGTTGATCGAGCGCCCAGTGGTCAGGAACCGAACGAAACACCGAAAAATTCGTCAAATACTTAGCGCAAAGCAGCCGGCGCAGATCGTCAAACTCTTCCGACACGTACTTCGCCTGTTGGGCATACTTGTCGGCCCGTTCGCAAACATCCCAAAACAAAACTTCACCCTTCGCGCGATCCTCCAGGGACACCAAACCGAGGTTGAAGAGCGTGAACAACTCTTCCCGATGCTCCAAAGCGTCGTGGTAATACTCGCGATAGTTTTTTACCGTTATTGAGGACCGCAGGTCGCCGAGTTCTGTTACCACTTGCGGATCGTCATCGTCAATCTCAATCGGCGTGATGTCCTCAACGACCGTTTCGATTTCGTCCTGCACGTTGGTGATTACCATGGCGTGATACGCAGAGAGGTAACGACCCGATTCCTGAATGATTGTCGGATGCGGAACGTTTTCGTCATCGCAGACTTGCTTGATCGTATAGATAACGTCGTTCGCAAATTCCTGGGCGCTGTAATTCGCGGACGAGTCAAATGCCGTCTTGGAGCCGTCATAGTCAACCGCCATACCTCCGCCCACATCGAGCAGATCCACCGGCACTTTCATCTGATAGACCTTCGCATAGACGCGCGCGGCCTCTTTCATCGCATTCTTGATTCGCTTAATATCGGTAAGTTGCGAACCAATGTGGAAATGAAGCAGCTTGAGCATGTCGAGGCGGCCAGCCTCTTCGAGACGACGAATAACTTCCAACATCTCCGTCGTCGTCAGCCCAAACTTGGCCGCTTCGCCGCCGGACTTCTCCCAGCGGCCTGAGCCCTTCGAATAGAGCTTGACGCGCATCCCCAGCACAGGAGCGTTGCCGCTTTCCTGGCGCTCGACGATGTTGAGCACGTGATCCAGTTCGTTTAATTTTTCGATCACGATGACTACCCGCTTCCCGCAGCGGGCGCCGGCAAAGGCGAGTTCGATAAATTCTTCGTCTTTGAAACCATTAAGGACCAGCAGGCTGTCGGGTGTTTGCTCCAGGGCCAGTGCGGCGTAGAGTTCCGCCTTTGAACCAGCCTCGAGGCCAAAATCATAACGCGAGCCCTCGCGCAGGTATTCCTCAACCACCGATCTTTGCTGGTTGACCTTCATCGGATAGACGCACATATGCGCGCCCTGGTATTCAAATTCTCGGATGGAGCGGCTGAAGGCGCGCTGTAGTTTCCTGACCTGTGACGCAACCAGCTGGGGGAATCGCAGCAGAACAGGCGCGCCAATTCCGCGCCGGGCCAGGTCGTCGATAATTTCCTTTAGATCAGCGGAGCGGCTGTCACCTTCAGCGGGACGGACGATGAGGTTTCCCTTGCGGTTTACGTCAAAGTATCCCGCACCCCAATTTTCGATACCATAGGTTTCAAGCGTCTGCTCAATTGCCGTGGTCAATTCGCGGTCTCCTGACTTGCCTGAAAAACTCGGATGTTCGTGATTCTTGAAGCAAAAGCGTAGTAATACACATCCCTGACACGTTGTGGCGGAAGATTCTGGATGGGACGCTAGGCGCGCAATGTAACAGAAAATGTGGGGTGGGTCTATAACTTTTTTGTTTCGGTTTTATTTTTGTGTGCACTTAAACCCTGCGACAAAAGGGGTTACTAGTTAAAAGCCACTGCTGCGTGAAAGTCTGGCAGCAAAACCCTTGACATCGTTAACTGCCAAACTATAATGCCTTCTTTTTTCGTGCCGTCGCGCTATGACGTTCGGCCCTTTCCGTAGCCAGTATCGGCTTCCGCAACACTTCGCACCAACGAACACATCGGGGCGAAGAGCACCCCTAACACTCCCTTTTTCAAATCAGGAGATCTCATGAATGCAAAGACTGTCTTAAAGTATGCCTCTGACCAGGGGGCAAAATTTGTCTCCGTTCGATTCACAGACCTGCCAGGTTCCTGGCAACACTTAACCTTTCCCATCGGCGAATTGGGCGAGTCCAACTTTGAAGATGGCTTCGGTTTTGACGCTTCATCGATTCGCGGTTGGGCCGCAATTCATGAATCAGACATGCTGCTCGTTCCCGACGCAGCGCGCATGTGGATGGATCCGTTCGCTGACCACCCAACGCTTTGTCTGATTGGCAACGCGGTCGATCCAATTACCAAGGAAGGTTATCCCTTCGATCCGCGATCAGTTGCCGTGCGGGCAGAAAATTACCTGAAATTTACCGGCCTTGCCGACGTGGCTAACTTTGGACCGGAAGCCGAATTCTTCGTTTTCGACTCGGTGAAGTTTCATAACGAACAGCAGTCGGCGGGTTACTCAATCGACTCGGATGAAGGTCACTGGAACACAGGTCGTGATGCGAACGAGTTTCAGGGATCGAATCTTGGCTACCGGATTCGGCCGAAGGAAGGCTACGTCCCTGTCCCGCCCACTGACACGCTCAGCGATCTGCGTTCCGAGATCTCCCTGACCTTGGGCAAGTGTGGCGTCACCGTTGAATGTCACCACCACGAAGTCGCTACCGCCGGGCAGTGTGAGATTGATTTCCGGTTTTCAACGCTCCTCGGCACCGCCGACAACTTGCAGATTTTTAAGTACATAGTTCGCAATACTGCTTACCAGTATGGCAAAGCGGCGACGTTTATGCCGAAGCCGCTTTACGGAGACAACGGGTCGGGAATGCACTGTCACCAGTCCTTGTGGAAGGGCGACAAACCGCTTTTCGCCGGCGATGGCTATGCTGGACTCTCGGAGATGGCACGCTTCTACATCGGCGGACTTTTGAAACATGCCGCCGCGGTAGTCGCGTTTGCAGCGCCCACAACGAATAGCTACAAGCGCCTGGTGCCGGGATTCGAAGCGCCGGTCAACCTGGCCTATTCAGCGAGAAATCGTTCGGCGGCCATTCGTATTCCGATGTTCTCAACCAATCCCAAACTCAAGCGTTTGGAATTTCGTCCGCCCGATCCGTCGTGCAACGCATACCTGGCATTTTCGGCAATGCTCCTCGCCGGGATTGATGGTATTCAGAACCGCATCGATCCGGGAGATCCTCTTGAAAAGGATATCTACGATCTTTCCCCGGAAGAATTGAAGGACGTGCCCACTCTGCCTGGCTCGCTTGACGAGTCATTGAAAGCGCTCGAAACCGATCACGACTTCCTGCTCAAGGGCGACGTTTTCAGCCAGCAATTGATTGAGCGTTGGATAACCTACAAACGCGATAAGGAGATCACTCCGTTGCGCATGCGTCCGCATCCTTTGGAGTTTTCCCTTTATTTCGATATCTAAACGCCGCGTCCAGAGTCCGATGTCCAAAGTTCAATGCTAGTTACAACGGACTTTGGACATTGGCGGCTGGCTCAACAATGAAGCGAGGTAGCGATGTACAGAATTAATTGGCTTCGACTGCATATTGGTGCTGGTCGCCGCGATCATCCTTTTTGTCACCGACGGAGTGTTTCACGAGCGCGTGGTGGTGGGTGCAGACTGGAAGGCGGTCTATGACGGCTTAGGAAGCGCAGAGCCGCATTATGATTCGTTCGGCCTTTGTTTACTTCGCCTCTTCGAGCTCGGTCGCGGGTTGATCTCAATTTACCTCTAACGCCCTAATGCGATTGTGCTGTCGCCCCGGACCCAGGACCGCGGCATTGGCGGGAGTAGTGGCGTGGCTCGCCTTTTCAGTTGCCGGTCCCGCACAGTTCATTCCGCTGGGGTTCTACTCGCATGCGCTCTGGATTAAGGTCGGAGTGTTCAATTGATTACGTCGATTGCCGCCGCAATCGCGGGCGCGTTCCTTTACCGCGACGTTGCCACTTCCTGACTATCGAGTCTGATTTCGCCGCCCCGCAACAGCTCCAGACTGCTGACTCATAACTCTGGAGTTTCTGGCGTAATATGTTCGCGTGCAAAATCTCGACGCGAAATTTGAATCACTGGTTCGCGATCTTCCCGACGAAACAGGCGCTCGCCTTTTCCTCGAACGAGTTGCGAACGAACAGCCCCGTACCTTTCAAAAATTACTTCGCGACCCGGCACTCCTTTCCGACACCATGGCGTTGGCCGCCTGGAGCCCGCTGCTCGCTACCACCTTAGAACAGAACCCTGACTACGTTTCCTGGCTCAAGCGCGAGCGCGCGGACGTTCGCGTCAGAACTCGCGACCAGTTAAAAGAGTCTCTGGCGCGCTTCTCTTTGACAAACTCGAGCTTGACTCCGCAAATCCTGTTCGCGCGCTTCCGTCGTCGGGAGTTGCTGCGCATTTACCTGCACGACGTCCGCCGCGCCCACACCCTCGTCGAAACAACCGAGGAGCTATCAAACCTTGCCGATGCGATTCTCAATCACGCCCTGAGCCTGGCGCGCCAGGATCTGGACAATCGTTACGGAGCGCCGCAGCATGAAGCGGACGGGCGCACGGCCGTTGCTGAGTTTTGCGTGATCGCGCTCGGTAAACTTGGTTCACGGGAACTCAACTACGCTTCAGATATCGATCTACTTTTTATTTATTCCGACGACGGGACAACCTCTGGTTCCGGCGAGCGAGAGAAACTGAGCAACCGCGAATACTTCATCAAGTTGTCCGAGACGGTCAGCAAGCTGGTGGGCCAACCAGCGGGCGAAGGCGCGGCATATCGCGTCGACCTGCGTCTGCGTCCATACGGCCGTGACGGTTCGCTCGCTTGTTCTCTCGATGAAGCGCTCAGGTATTACGACAAGTCTGCCCAGGCGTGGGAGAGACAGGCCCTGATTCGCAGCCGCGCCGCAGCCGGCTCGCCTCCACTCTTTTCGAGGTTTGCCTTCGCCACTCAAACCTCTATCTACTGTTCGGATATTTCCGTCAAGGATGCCCTCGCCAGTGTTCGTTTGGCGAAGCAGAAGATCGACCGCAGTGTCGAACGAAAGAACGCAGGCTTCAATGTGAAACTCCAGCGCGGGGGTATCAGGGAAATCGAGTTCATCGCACAGGCGCTGCAGTTGGCACACGGGGCCCGGGACGAATGGTTGCGCGTTGCACACACATTGATAAGTTTGGGAAGACTGGCTGACCGCAATCTCATCTCAGAACAGGAGCGAGCTGATTTGTCAGACGCCTACACGTTCTTGCGCACGCTGGAACATCGACTGCAGATGGAGCACGGACTGCAAACACACACTGTGCCGCAATCCGAACCGCAACGATCGCTCGTGGCCAGGCGCATGAGTTGCGCGGAACTTGCTGATTTCGAAAACGCTCTCATCTCGCATACCACCAAAGTACGCAAAGCCTATGATCGTGTGTTTGCCGACGATGAAGATGCGTCAATTTCAAAGACAGATGGAGCACGTACCTCGCCCGCGACACTGGCTGCTGAAGTAACTGGCGATGCCGGTTGGGAGCAAATCGCGGATGAGTCTCGGGTGATGCAGATTGCTGCGAAAGTCTTTATTTCGCATCTGGTGACCAATGCACTCGGCACGGCAACAACAAACGTGCAATTGCTGACGCGTCGTCTTTGTGAAGCGGCGCGCCAATCAAGTCACGTCCAACGCGCGATAAGCTTCACCGCCCGGGTTGCCGCATCGCTGGATAAGTTCGAAGGCCGACTGGATCTGTCTGACGACAATTTACTTGGGCTGGTGCGATTGTGTGGCGCCTCGGAGTTTTTCGGCGAGATGGTGGCCAGCAATCCGGCTTTGATTGGTTTGCTGGGAACGGAGCACTCGCGCCTGCGACGCCGGGACTACCGGGCGCAGTTGCGAGCGAGCGTAGACGTAGAAAAGGGTTTCGCGGCGGAGCTGTCGGCATTGCGGCGCGAGTGGTCGAGACTCCTAATCGAGATTGGCGCCGAAGACGCAACTGGCCAGCTCGATCTGCTGGACTCTAACGAGCTTCAGAGCGAACTAGCCGTGGCCAGTATCAATGTGGCCTTACTTGTCGCGCGCCGTGAAATGGTGCGGCGCTACGGACCGTTCGCGGGTGGCCCGCGCTTGAGCGTCCTGGCGCTGGGCCGACTAGCCAGCGGCGGCGTTGACTATGGATCGGACCTCGACATCGCCATCGTTTACGATTCGCTTGTTTCGTCGCCGGTCGCTTCGCTCACGCAGGATGAAGCGTACTCTCGTCTGGTTGAGTTAATGATCGTCGCCCTCTCCAGCGTGACCCGCGAGGGTTATTTATATCGAGTGGATCTGCGACTACGCCCCAACGGGAAGAATGGCCCACTGGTCACGAGTTCCGAAGGATTTCTCGACTACGCAAAACAGCGCAGCGCGATTTGGGAATGGCTCGCTTACGTTAAGCTGCGCGCCGTCGCCGGCGATCTCGAACTTGGCAGGATGATTGAAACTCATGCGAGACACGCCATCCACGAGAGGGCACGCGAGATCAGCCCGGATGAATTGAGACAGGAAACCCGCCGCGTCCGCGAGCGGCTCGAGCTTGAAAAGGGAAGACACACAACCGGGAACGGACGTCATACTGGGCGACGAGGCGGGCAGGACAATATAGACATCAAATATTCAGCGGGCGGGATGCTCGATGTTTATTTCGCCACGCGCTATCTTCAGCTTCGCGACGACGTCGCAGATGAAGGCGAAGATCGTTCAACGCTGGCGACGCTCGAGCGACTTGCAGCGAATGGTTCCTTGGACAGGCGCGACTTCGAGGCGCTCAGCGGAGGGTATGAACTGCTCCGCGCCATCGATCATCATCTGCGCCTCATCGTCGGCAAAGTCGCGGCGCTGCCATCCGCTCACTATCCGGCGTTCAAGGAAATTGCCCGACGGATGGATTTCGCAACACCTGCCGAGCTGAACGAAACCTTGCGCGAACGAATGCGCGCAATACGCGAAGCTTACGATCGAATTACGACATGAAACGTTCACACCGTTTGTTCAACTTCGCCGGTCGCCTCATACCAGCAGCGCGTACACCACTGGTGCGTCCGCTGGCGTTCCGCCGCCGGGTAGTCTGCGGACGCAGGCAGGCGCTTAACCACCGCTTGCTCGTCAGGATTTAGCTCATCCCAGGTCCTCATGGTTGCCTCCTGGCAACGCGGACACCTTCTGTGCGTGTTCACCTCGACACTCCCCCTTTAATTAAGACGATAAATTTGCTTGTTTACGTGAAATTCTTAATCGTGTAACTTAGCTTTAGGTTCTGGTGTTTACAACGGAAAGTCAAACCGGAGCATCAACAAGTCGGGCGGATTTTATTGCGGATCTAAAACACGATTAAGGGACGGAAAATGTTTCGAATCAAAGCTTCATACACGGGTCAGCTAGAACTTAAAACAACCTTGGAACGCGCGCGCGAATTCTTTGGCGAGCTGCGGAATTTTGCCGACTTGATGCCGGGCATTGAAGGCATTCGCAGTGAATCCGGCGGCATTATGCGCTGGAGGGTGCGCGCCGAGGTGCCGGTTATTGGTTCGGTGCAGGCCAGCTTTGCGGTGCGAAAAACGGAAGATGGTCCGGAACGACTTGAATGGTCGCCGGCTGGTACCGAGAACAAAAACTATCTGCGCTATGCTGCGGCCTTTGAAGTTCGCGGACATAACGTCCTGATCAAAATCTCACAGCACGTGGAGCTGCGCCGGGCCCACGCGCGCGAGTTGCATCGTCTCGCCGCGCTGGTTGGCGAAGGCGCGATCAGTTCGGAAATGCAGAAGCGCGTTGGCGAAATGATTCGGACGTTTCTCGAGCGCGCGCAGGCGAAACTCGAAGGTGAGTTAGCAGTTGAGCAGGAAGCGATTTCTTAAAATTTTCAGACAGACTTTCCATTTCTCATTTGTCATTCGCGGATGACAAATGGAAAATCTCTTTTCCGAAACCGACAGCAGAGTCTATTCACGCTCTCACTTGTGTCCGTAGCTGATCATGTTCGCAAAAATGCGATATGCTCCCGGGACTCCGGCGCGCAATTCCCGATACCAAACCATACTCGTATAGACATAGTTTCCTTTTCCGAATTGCGCGACCAGCAGACCGCCTTGCAGCGGCTTCTCGCCTGGGTCGTTGGTTGAGAACAACGCGGTGTAATGGGGCTCCCATTCTTTCGGATAGTAAAGCCCGCGTTCCTGAATCCAATTCGCAAAGTCTGCCTGCGTGATCTTATTGGGAAAATTCAGCAACGGATGACGCGGTTCGAGGAACGCAATCGGCGCGGTCTCGTCAGTCACGCGTTTATCGTCGAGGACGATTGGATAGGGTGCTAACTGCGGGCGGTTCTTTTTCTCGTCAGGGTTCCACTCATTGTCTTTGTGGTAGAAGACAATTAGCGTTCCACCTGCCTGAGCGAAGTCGAGCAAACGAGAATTCGCCGCGATCAATTCGGGATGCGCTTCATAGCCGCGATTGTCGATGATGATGGTGCTGTAGCTCGAGAGGTCAGCGCCTTTGATCTCATCAATCGTCAACGCTTTGGACTTTACTCCTAAGGCCGCCAGCGAGTGCTCGAGCGTTTGATCAAAGCTAGGCAGGTAACCGACGTTCAAGCCGCGAACAACTCGCGCGTCGCTGAAAGCTACCGGCACAGTGCGACGGCTAATAGCCGCGGCGTTCGAGTCTTCTACCACCAGGGTCGCGTAATTCGAGTTCTCCCTCGAACTACTTAACCTGCGTGCCCTCGCTGCAGGCCCCGCATTCGATCGCAGGTCAATAGAGCGTGTTTCATTCGCTTGCAGTTCAACTTTACCGCCCACTGCCGAAATCCCCAGGACGCCACTACTGAATTCCAACTCGCCGCGAAACGGCGTGGGCAGATTGTTCCTGACCACTGTGGCAAAACTCAGCGCCTGATCGCGGCGACCAGGTGTCCAAACCACAGGCGACGGCGATACCTTCCTGATCTCAACAGCGGGCGCTACTTCGAGCAGAGTTTCCGCGCTTACTGAAAACTTAGCGCCATCAACTTCAAGCTCCGCGGTGGCCGAGAAAGGTTGACCAAGGAAGAGTCCGTCGTAAAGGTGACCTTCTTCAGGTACCGTCAAGGTTGCATGCTGAGGCGCTGTGCTGTCAGTAGTGACAACAGTCTCCGTGTCCGGCAGGAGTAGATCCGCGGTCCGTAGGCGCGCGTCTTTACCCCAGGCGTTGAAGCGAAGGTCGTCCACGTGCAAGCTGCTCAAACCTTCGTTAGCAATCTTGATCGCGAAGCTGGTCGGAACACCGGGTACGAGCACCGGAGCGCGCGAGCTCAACGTCAGCGAAACTCCAGCAGCTACTGCCAACGCGTGGTTAGCGCGAGACGCGAACAGGCTAAGACGATCGACGCCTTGCATATCGTCGAGCGGCTTGAAGAGCAACGGGCTTGCGCGCCAGTCGACCAACGCTGCGAGAATCCGATCCGGTCGATCGAGAAAGTCGGTCATCGGATGTCCATCAATTTTTGGCGGTTCAACTGCTGCCGCTATCTTTTCCGGTAGTATCAAGCCGGCGAGTGGTGTACCGGCGTTGTCGGGCAGCGAGGCTGCGCCGGATGCTTCGCGAATGAGATGGTAACGAATCAACGGCAGCTTTCCGCCTTCGATTCGTCGCGCGCGTATCATGTCGGCAACTGACTTGGGCCATGGCCCCTGTGTCGCATGTTGTTGCAAAGCGTTCAGCGCCTGTTCCGCGAATGAAGTGCCGCGCACCGGGTCGATCTGATTTGGATCGACTGCGAAAATTTTATCGGGCGATGCACTGTTGGTCCCCAGGTTTGTGTTGCCAAAAACACGGACAAACAGTCGTTGCGCCTGCCACGGTTTTACCTGGCTGAGCTGCTCGGGAAAGCGTTTAGGATCAGCGGCGGCATCGAAGGCCTCAATGATCAACCGTCCGGTGGCTTGATGATGCCCGTGGCCGCTGGTGGTGTCGTGATGCGTAATGATTACGTCCGGACGCAACTCGCGAATCTTCAGGACCATTCGTCGCAATGCTTCGTCATGGCCCCAGAACTTGAACGCTTCGTCCGCCGATTTGGAGAAGCCGAAATCTTTCAAACCCAGAAAGTACGGTTCCGAACCCTGAATCTTTGCGGCGTTCATGGTTTCATGCGCTCTGATCACGCCGAGCTCTTCGTAGAGTTGCGGGCCCACCGCGTTCTGTCCGCCCTCGCCGTAGGTTGAAAACAAACTGACCGTATGTGCGCCGTCTCTTCGCCTCAGCACAGTTAATGTCGTGCCGTCTTCGTCGTCTGGATGCGCAGCAACACACATCACTGTCCACGTGCTTGTAAGATCAACGAGCGCCTGCTGCAGGTCGGCCTTGTTAATCGTTTCCGCTGCTTGAGCGGGCAGGGATGCGGGCCCTTGCGCGCGCGCCAAAGGGAAAGCCTGAAGCGCGATAGCAAGAGCCAGTGCGAAGACTACGTACACCGATCGTCGAGAATTATTCTTTATCATTTGGAGTTCAACCCGAAACTCAAAATCTGGAACTCGGATCTTAATTTCGTTCCAGCCGCGCAGCAACAGTCATTATTATTCCAATCATCAGCATTAGCACCACACCGTAAGCCGCGGCCGTTCCCAAATTAAACTCGCGCAGCTCAGATGCAATCGCGATCGAGATGGGACGATTGGTCGGCACAAACACCAACACCGAAGCCACATATTCTCCCAGCCCAATCACAAAAGCCAGCAGCGTGCCGGCAATCGCACCTGGCCAGACGAGCGGGAGCGTAATGCGCGTGAACCGTTGCCACCAGCGAGCACCCAGACTGGCAGCAGCTTCCTCGAGCGTCGCGTCGATTTGTTCCATGCTCGCCTGCACCGCGCGCACGACCAGCGGCATGAAGCGCAGAAAGTAAACGACCGGCAGAATCCAAAACGTCCCGACGAGTATGAAAGAACCCAACAACAACGAGGGTTGGCCGTATGCCTCCGCAATTGCCACAGCGACCACAGTGCCGGGCAGCGCCCAGGGCACCAGTATCAACCATGACAGCAGCCGCTTCCATTTCCGGCTGCCTTTGCGCGCCAACAGAGCGGCGACGCAGAAACTCCAAACCAGCGCCGCGCCGGCAGCGATGGCCGACATCGAAAGACTATTAAGGAAAACTTCGCTCGCGCGTGAGTCGGAAAATATTTTTACGTAGTTAGCGATGGTGTAGGCCGTAGGCACGGTTTGCGTAGTCCAGTTTCCCTCGCGCGCAAAGCTAACGAGCACGAGCGTAGCGACGGGCAGAACGAGTAATAGTGAAAACACGATGCCGCAGGCAATCGCGATTGCACGCGCGTGGCCGCTCGCTATCGCATGGCGCTTCTTCGTCGCCCCCTTCATTGCCGCAGCGGCAAACTTTCGTGTTCCTTCGTAGCGCTGAAAGAAGAATAGCGCGCTGAGTGAAATTGCCGCGAGGATTACAGTCTCGGTTATCGCCAAGGTGTAGTCGCCACGTTGTCGCGCCGTATAGATTTCCAGTGTCAGCACGCGCACGCCGCCGCCGAAGAGCAGTGGTGCGCTGAAGGAAGCCATCGAAGTCATGAAGGTGAGCAACGCCGCGGCGATCAATGACGGCGTGAGTTGCGGTAAAAGGATCCGCGTGACAACGCGCGTCCGACCGGCGCCGAGGCTCCGCGCCGCCTCGGCCAGTGCCGCATCAATACGCGTCAAACCCGCTCCCGTTAAAACGTAGAAGAACGGGTACATCGTATAGGTGTGAAAGAGCAGCAAGGCTGGCCAGCCACGCAGCGACCAGGGCGAGTGTTCGAGATGAAATGCTGACTGCACCAGCCGCGCGAGAATGCCCGATTCGCCGCAGAGAAAAATAAAAGCGACAGTGCCGACCAAAGGCGGCAACACCAAAGGCAGTGCGGCGAACAAGGCAAACAGGCGCCGCGCTGGAAAGGTATAACGCTCGAAAAGAAAGGCGAGCGGAATGCCAACCGCCGCACACAGTAAAACCGTCAAGATTGAGACCCCGACGCTCGCGAAGATCGACTCGAGCACAATGGTCTGCGAAAGCGCCTGAACATAGTTGGCCAGTGTCCAGTTGCCGTTCTGCTGGAGCGAGGCAACGACGACATGAATGTTTGGGTAGATGACGCCGTAAAGGAGGACAACCGCGACGATCAGCCAAAAGACCAGACGCGGGGATACTAAGAAGCGGCGAGGCTTTGAAAAAGAGGACTCACTCATTCTTCAAGAGCGCAATTCGCTCAGGCAGCAAAACCACCGTGCACTGGTCTCCGATGGCGAGCCCGCCGGCGTTTAGGGTCAAAGCCTCGATCATTAGGCCGTTGGCGTCGAGCCGTATACTCGAAGTGGCGCCGGCAAAGTTGATTTCACGTACCGTCGCTGATAATGCGTTCTCGAGTGTCTCAGCGGAGTTTGCCAGCACGATGTGCTCCGGTCGGATCGCCAGGATGCATGGTTGATTCAGGGGCACGAGGTCCTTGTCGTTAACGGGAACGCGAACCAGGTGGCTGCCGTCAAGCGTTTTGAACTCACCAACCTCCGCCTTACTTGAACTGAGGCGCACAGCCCGGATCAAATTATTTCGTCCCAGAAACTTGCCAACGGAAAGCTGTGCAGGGTGCTCGTAAAGATCGCGTGGCCGGCCGGTTTGCTTCAGGCGACCGCCAACCATCACGCTGATACGATCGCATAGTGCGAACGCTTCTTCCTGATCATGCGTGACGTAAACAGCAGTCAGGCCGAGACGCGTAACCAGCTCGCGCAATTCGCCGCGCGTCTCTTCGCGCAGGGCCACATCCAGATTCGAAAGCGGTTCATCAAAAAGTAACAGCGCCGGTTCGATGGCGATGGCTCGCGCGATCGCCACACGTTGCTGCTGACCACCGGAAAGTTCGTCTACCCGGCGCTTCTCATAATCCGGCAGTTGCACCAACTCCAATGCGCTGCTGACGCGCCCAGTGATTTCAGTCTTTGACTTATGACGCGCGCGCAGGCCGAAGGCGACGTTTTCGCCTACGTTCAGGTGTGGGAACAGCGCGTAGTTTTGGAAGACCATGCCAAAGCCGCGCCGCTCGGCTGGCAGGCTCGTAATGTTCTTGCCTTCGAATTCAATTACTCCGGAGCCTGGTTGTTCCAGGCCGGCGATCATCCGGAGCGTGGTCGTCTTGCCGCAGCCTGAAGGGCCGAGCAAGCCAAAAAACTCACCACGCTCGACGTCAAGCGAGACATCGGCGACAGCGATGGTCTTGTCGAAAGTCTTCGAAAGATTCTTGAGAGAAAGCAAAGGCATGTCTTTACGGCTCTGTGTGTACTCTAGCTTCCGTGCCTCTGTGGTGACCGCTTGCTCAGATCACCACTGAGGCACAGAGGACACAGGTCGCACAGAGAAGTTTCATTTCTTATTCCGCCCGCGTATGTCAGTGTCCCAATAGCGCAGCCATTCGCCGCTTTGCTTCCGCAGCAGATCCCAATCAAGCGGCAGCTCGTTCACACGTTCATTCATCCAGGGCGGCAGTTGCGTGCGATCGATGTCCGTCCGCACCGGAATTCGATAATACTTCTTCGCAGCCAGGGTCAAACTCTCCTGGGTCGTTACAAATTCGTAGAACGAGCGCGCGTCGGATTCATTTGGCCCGCCACGTACGAGAGCAATTCCGTCCGTGATTACGGGCGCGCCGCTAGTCGGAAACACGTACCCAATCGGAAATCCTTTTTGTTCCTTGTAAATCCAAACGTCCGGCAGGTTCCACAACGTGATGAGTCCCTCGCGTCGCACCAACTTCTGCATCAGAAGTGTGCCGTCTGCAGTATATTCATGGACATTGGCGTCAAGGCGTCGCAACCAATCATAACCTTTCTCGGGCGAACCGGTGTCTTTGTAGAAACGCCAGATTATCGCGCCGAAGATCGCGCGCATCGAGTCTGAGGGGTTGGGATTTCTGATGAGGATCTTGTCGCGCCATTTCGGATCGAGCACGTCGTCCCAATCCTTCGGCGCTTCTTCCGGCTTAACGGCGTCGCTGTTGTAAACGATCACCTCCGGTGTTTGATAAGTGCCATACCAGCGGTCCTGGCTGTCGCGACTGCCGGCGGGCACCTTGTCCGCCCAGGTCGGTTTATACGGCGCGAGCAGATTTTCTTCGGCGGCAGTTTGAAAAGTTGTGTGCGCGGCGCCCCACCACAAATCCGCCTGCGGACGATTGCGTTCGGCGCGCACCCGCTCGAGGATTTCGCGCGAGCCCATGTCGAGAAACTGCACGTCAACTTCCGGATGAATTTTCTTATATTGCGCGATGAAGTCGCGCAACAAGTCCTGACCGTGGGGTGTGTAGATTAAGAGTTTGTGAGACGCGCTGCCGCTGCGATTACACGAGACGAGCAGCGCGAACAGAAAAAGAGCTATTGTGGAAACGAAGAGTTTGGCGCGCATGAAGGGGCATGCTAGCACATCTTAGATACCTCTAACCTCCGGCGGCCGGCGGGTGTGCGAAATGCCCAAAAGTACCGTCAATCCCAGGGCGTGCACATGCACAACTGCCGCGTACAGGTGCACGGCCGTCGCGTTCACATGCACAACTGCCGGGTACACGTGCAAAACAACGCAAATTGAGCACAAATGTGCGTCGAATCGGCTTTCCGGGTTGGCAGGCCCGCGGGGATGTGGTCTGATCCGGAGCTATGGCGAAGACAGTAAAAGGCAGAGTGGGCTGGGCAGTTGTTAAGAAACTCCTGAAGGCGATCCCGATTGTTGGGACCATCTTCACCGTCGGCTTTGCCGGCCACGACATCAAGAAGAAGGGGATCGTCCCCGGCGCGGTTCACTTGGGTTTGGACGTGACGCCGGTAGTGGGAACCGCAAAGAACGTCGTAGAGATCTTCACCGGCGATTGGATTCCGGATAAGGTGGCCAAAGATCCCGCAACTAATGACTCAAGCTCTTCCCAGGGACGCGCTTGAGCGCTGATATCAGGCGCAGATCGGTGGGCGTTCGTTGAATGGCTGCGCTGTTTCGTACGCGTGGGCGAGTTTGAATAGCATCGACTCGGACCAGTTGGCCCCCAGCAGTTGGAAACCGATCGGCAATCGATTCGACGACAGACCACAGGGAACGCTAATGCCGGGAATGCCGGCGAGATTTGCCGTCACCGTGTAAATGTCGTTCAGATACATCGCGAGCGGGTTATCGACTTTCTCGCCAAGCGCGAACGCGGGCGTCGGTGACGTCGGCGTGATGATCGCGTCGCAAGTTTCAAAGGCCCTACGAAAGTCTTCCTTGAGCAGGGCGCGAACCTGCTGGGCCTTGCTGTAGTAGGCATCGTAGTATCCGGCGGAGAGCACGTAGGTGCCCAACATAATTCGTCGTTTAACTTCCGGACCAAAACCTTCCTCACGCGTCTTTCGATACATCTGTCGCAAGGCCGGCGCGTCTTCTGCGCGAAATCCATAACGAACGCCGTCGAAGCGCGCGAGGTTTGAAGAAGCCTCAGCCGTCGCGATGATGTAGTAGACCGCAATGCTGTACTGGGCGTTTGGTAGTTCAACCTCGACTACCTCCGCGCCCAGATCGCGATAGACATCCACCGCTGCCTCTACTGAGGCGCGCACTTCCCGATCGAGTCCGGCACCAAAAAGTGATCGCGGCAGCCCCAGACGCGCACCTTTTATGTCGCCCGCTAGTTCAGCAACGTAGTTCGGCACGGGCGCGTCGGCTGTGGTTGCATCTTGCGGATCGCGTCCCGCGATAATTCCCAGAACCCGGGCGACATCGCTCGTAGTGCGCGCGAAGATTCCAACCTGATCGAGAGATGATCCAAAAGCAACTAATCCATAGCGGGAGTTGCGCCCGTAGGTCGGCTTCAAACCAAACACGCCGCAGAACGACGCCGGCAAACGCACCGAGCCGCCGGTATCCGAGCCCAACGCGACCGGCACTATTCCCGCGGCAACCGCCGCTGCCGAACCTCCGGAGGAACCACCGGGCACCCGCGTCGTGTCCCAGGGATTTCTGACCGGACCGAACGCTGAGTTCTCGTTTGACGAGCCCATGGCAAACTCATCGCAGTTAGTTTTGCCCGTGATGACCGCGCCGGCGCCGAGCAGTCGTTCGATCACGGTGGCGTTATAAGGCGGATGGTAATTGCCGAGGATGATTGAGCCGCAGGACGTCTGCATGCCTTCGACGCACAGGTTGTCTTTGACCGCTATCGGGATCCCAGCGAGCGCGCCTTCGGTAGAAATCGACTCGGCTCGCTTCAACGCTCCATCACGAGCTATCTCCAGAAACGCATTGAGCGACTCGTTAAACTTCTCCGCCGCGTTAAGAGATGACGCCACCACCGCACGCACACTCGTTTCGCCGCTGGTGATGCGACTCCTCAATCCCTCAATGTCGCTATTGCATTCAGTCATCGCTTCGAAACTCGTCACCTGGTAGGTTCACTGCCCACTGCTTACAGCACCTTCGGCACGCGAAAATGCCCTGCTGCGGCATCGGGAGCTTCGGCGAGCGCCTTCTTCTGGCCCAGCGATGGAACCAGCGTGTCGTCGCGGGCAGAATCAGTGGCTTCGCCCTCCGGCGTCAATCCGCCCAGTGCCGGCGGGACGTTACTCGTGGCGACTTCCTTTAACTGCTCGACGTAACTAACGATGTCGGCCATCTGGGGCGCAAACATCTTGAGCTCTGCCGGCGTGATTTCCAGGTGCGCGAGTTGCGCGACCTTTTCGACTTCAGCTTCAGTGATTGGCATCGGTTTGAATTTCGGATTGCGAATTTCGGAATTTGGATTTGAAAACTAAGCTTCTTCCAAGCGTCGTACACAGCTCGTTGCTGCTCCCAGAAACGCGCGTCGCAAGTCAGCGTCTTCAATCCCGGCGGCAGCAGTCAACAATTCAGCCGGAACTCTGTAATCAGCGTCCCTGCCCTTGCCTTTGCTCGCTTGCGCTGTGCGCAGCGACTCGAGCGTCCTCGGATCCACTCGTAACTCAATCGATTTCACCAGCGGTTCGCCCAATACGGAGTTGAGTCTAAACAGCAATTGTCCGCACATGTGCTCTAGTTGCTTTTTCCAAGCATTGTCTGCAACAACTACAACCAGAGCACCGCTCTGTAATTGAACGGGAACGGCATGACCGCTTAAGCCTTCGCCCACCGCGTGTTTCCACGCGGCAATACAGGCGGCCTCGACGAGTTCCGGAGAACTATCCGAGGCTCGGAGTATCGCGGGTAAATACTTGATCAGTTTATCCATTTCGTTGCAGAACGTGGGCGAGTGTATAAGTTGAGTGTTGTAAATTCAAATTCAGAACATCCGCAGATTACGCTGATTACACAGATTAGGAATGAAAATGGCGGTAAGTCTATTTGGAAAAGATCGACATACGAAGGGCGTGGCGCTACTCGAAGGCTTTACCGACTTCCTGCTCCCAATCTGTGTAATCCGCGTAATCTGGGGATAGACTTGTGGTGTGTTTGTCCCGATGTTGAAAGAAAAAATTATACTCGCTTCGCAGAGTCCGCGCCGCGCCGAGATCCTGACGGCAGTTGGCTGGGAGTTTGAAGCGATTGCCGCCAACATCGACGAGACCAGATTTTCAGGGGAAGACGCAGTGAGCTACGTCAAGCGTCTCGCGCGCACCAAGGCCGAAACCGTAGCGGAACGATTTCCGGAGCGCCTGGTAATCGGCGCTGACACCGTGGTGGTCATCGAGGGGGAGATTCTCGGTCAGCCGCGCGATGACGAAGACGCGCGCCGGATGCTGCGGCTCCTGAGCGGCAAATGGCATGAAGTATTGACCGGTGTGGCGTTGGTGCGCTCCGGCTCGTCTCAAGTCTCAATTGATCACGAAACGACTCGAGTGCGTTTTGCTGAGATGTCGGCGGACGAAATTGACTGGTACGTTGCCACTAGCGAACCGCGAGGAAAAGCCGGCGCTTATGGAATACAGGGCAGCGCGGCGTTCTTCATCAAAGGAATTCAGGGCGATTATTTCAATGTAGTGGGGTTGCCGGTGCGGCTGGTCTATCAACTTGCATTCGGGGCAGTAGCCCGACAGTAATGGGGGATCACTTTTGCGACACTCCCCTGTCTGCGGAATCCGACATTACTGTCGGGCAACTGACGCGATCACCAAATCTCTAAAACATCACCGTGCCGCCGTCGACGTTTATCCCCTGGCCGGTTATCCCGCGACCTTCTTCTGACGCGAGCAAGAGGGCCAACGCCGCTACTTCCTCCGCAGTTACCAGGCGATTCTGCGGACTCATGCCTTCGAGCGCCGTTCGTGCTTCTGCTTCTGTGATACCGGTCCTGCGAGTGATGTTTTCGATGCCATGGGTCACCATGTCAGTATCTACATAACCGGGACAAATCGCGTTGACAGTGATTCCATTTCGCGCAACTTCCAGCGCCGCCGAGCGCGTTAAACCCAACACGCCATGTTTGGAAGCGGAGTAAGCAGAGATGTAAGGTCCGCCGACTTTTCCCGCAATCGAAGCAATGTTAATGATGCGGCCCCAGCCGCGCCCAGCCATTCCGAGAATTGCAGCGCGCGTGCAATAGAATGTTCCCGAAAGATTGACCGCGATATGTCGCTGCCAGAGTTCGTCGCCTGTTTTGATCAAAACGGCCGACTCGGCAATGCCCGCATTATTCACCAGAATGTCCGGCCCGCGACCAAAGTGTTCAGTGACTCTCGCAAACATCTCGTTGACAGCTGCGCTGTCTGAAACATCGCAAGTTACGGCTAACGCGTTGGTCTGAAACTGATCGCTGATTTCCTTTGCGACCTGTTCAACTTCTGCTGCGGTGCGTGCAGCGACGGCAACGCTAGCGCCTTCAGCCGCAAACCGGAGTGCGATGGCGCGGCCGATGCCGCGACCGCCACCGGTGATTAACGCAAGCTTGTTTTTAAGTTTCATGTTCGTATTATTTTCAAGTTCCAAGTTCCAGGTTTCTCGATTCGGCAATGTCGTGAACTTGAAACCTGGAAGTTGAAACTATTCACCGTCCCGTAAATTTTGGCTCGCGCTTCTCGAGAAATGCTCGACAGCCCTCGGCCCCGTCATGCGATTCGAAGCACCTCATCTGGGCCTCGGTTTCGAAGCGCAGCATCGTTTCGAGTTCCTCGGCCTGACTCATGTAGACAGCTTGCTTCGCCGCAGCCAGCGCAACTGCAGGCGCGCTGCGCAAACGCTCAGCGAGCTTGCGAGTCTCCGCTTCCAATTCGTTCGGCGTCACGACTTTGTTCACTACTCCCAATCGCAACGCCTCCGCGGCGTCCATTATTTCACCAAGAAAAAACATTTCGCAGGCTTTGTTTGGAGTAACCAGTCGCGGCAGAAAATACGTGCCGCCCCAATCGGGATGCAGACCAACTTTCGCAAACGATTGACTGAAGGTAGCGGTGGTAGATGCGATGCGCAGATCGCAGGCGAGCGCGAGATTGCAGCCGGCACCGAAGGCCGGACCGTTGACGGAGGCGATCACGGGTTTCGTCATTTGCCGGATAGCAGTGACGACGCGGCTTGCGGCGCCCAGCAAACGCGCAAATTCTTCCGTGTCCTGACGCTCAATCAGATCTGACATCGCCGCCACGTCGCCGCCGGCGCAAAACGCTCGTCCCGCGCCAGTGATCACAACGACGTGAACACTGCGTTCGGCGCCGGCAGCTTCGAGAGCCTCGGCAAGGTCGCGCCGCATGTGTCCGGCAAGCGAATTCAACTTCTCCGGACGGTTGAGCGTGATCGTGGTGATGCCGGAGTCTTCAGTGACGTCGATTTGTTGGTAGGGCATAAGGCAGTTTCGAGTTTCGAGTTTCAAGTTTCGAGTTTCAAGCTAAAACATCCCGAGGTGTTAACTTGAAACTTGGAACTTGGAACTTGAAACTTACTTTCCCGTAAAGTTCGGCTTGCGCTTGTTCACGTACGCGTCCAGTCCTTCTTTCGCGTCTTCCGCTTGAAACAGTTGTTGTTGGAGTTCACGCTCTAGCGCGAGGGCTGATTCGAAGGGAATCTCCGCGCCGGTCTGCACAGCACGTTTGATTCTCCCAACCGCGCCGGCAGCTTTGTTTGGCGTTGTAAATTGCGCTCCGTAGTCCATGACTTGCTGCATAAACTGTTCACCGGTTTCAGCGTCGAAGATCTGATTCACTAATCCCAACTCGAGTCCGCGCTCAAATGGAAAAAGTTCGCCTGTCGCCATCAACTCAATCGCCTTCGACTTGCCAACGATTCGAGCTAAGCGTTGCGTGCCGCCAGTTCCCGGCAGCACCCCGAGCGAAACTTCGGGCAGCCCCATCTTCCCGGCGGCGCGCCGCGCAATGCGAATGTCCGCGGCCATCGCCACCTCAAGTCCGCCGCCTACACAGTGGCCATTGATCGCTGCAATCACGAGCTTCGGCGTTTGTTCCAGACGCGAGAGCGTTTCGTTCGCGTGTAAACAGAAATAGTATTTGAACGTCGGCGTCACGTTAGCGAGCATCTGAATATTCGCGCCGGCACAGAAAAACTTTTCACCGTTGCCGCTGAGGACGATCACCTGGACGCTCTCGTCCATGCGTGCCTTGAGTATCGCGGCGTCGAGCGCCTGCATCATCTCGTGCGTGTAAGTGTTTGCCGGCGGATCGTTGAGCGTCAGGAAGGCGATGCCATCCCGAGCGTCATATTGAATCAGGTCGCCGGTTGATTTCGTTCCCATAACTTGTGCCTCAGCCTCTGCCATTTTGTTACCACCCTCGCTTGCCGCTCTTGCGGCGACATTCCGTCCGCTCAAAGAGAGATCCTGTCGGCCAGAGTAGTCCGGTGCTCGCGGCAAGGGATTGGACATCTTCGGGTGCTATACCTTCACCCTCAACCCAATCCCGCCATCGCGGTATCAGAAAGGACCAGCACGGCCAAGCAAGCACCGCTCCTACAATTATGCCCAGGAATAAGCCTTCAGTGCCTCCGAATAACCTACCAACAAATCCAGCTACGGTGATGATAAGCAGCACCGGAAGCGTAACAGTGAGATGACCCCTGGCAACAGCCAGGATGGCACTCGCCTTTTTCACGATCAAGATCTCCCACCAAACATGTAAAAGATAGTCCGACTATCTCACAGCGAGCCGCGCCAAACGCTCAGCGGTTCAACTCCGCTTCCAGGAGCGAAGTCTAGTTCCCCGGCCGGCGATCCAGCAACAAATCCGCGCAGGAATAAGCGTGTCACATTATCTACTAGCTCCGAAACTTTCAGCTTGCCACTGGGGTCATACCAATTGTAAATCCAGTTCATCATACCGAATAAAGCGTAAGTTGCGACCGTGAGATCGACTTGCGATCCAGAGTTCGGCTCCTGCTGAATCTCTTTTAGAATCCGGCGCGCGAGCTTCGTGTACTTTTCCTTCTTCGACGAAACGTGTGTGTGCAGTTCGCCCGCAAGTGACTCGGCTTCGTGCGACAGCACTTTCATCTCGGCCATGTTCGCCGCAAAAAACGATAGGTGGTTCTCGATGAAGATGCGCAGCCTGGTTAAAGGATCGTCCACTCCTCGCAGACGCTCCTCCAGCCGCTCGAGGACGCGGCCGAAACAGTTGTCCTGAATAAGAAACAGCAGTTCCTCTTTCGATTTGCAGTAGTGATAGAGGCCGGCGAGGCTGACGTTGGTTGCGCGCGAGATGTCGCGCATGGTGGTTGAGTGATAATTCTTCTCGGCAAAAATACGCGCAGTGTTGCGGAGAATAAACTCCAGCTTTTGGTCGTATCTGGAAATTTCGGATTGCGAATTTCGAATTTCGAATTTAGAAGCTTTGCCTGCCGTGTTTTGAATAATCTCTTTCACAATATAGATCGTCTCACTGGGGATGTAACGAAATTCGCAATCCGCAATCCGCAATTCGAAATTCATAAGCGAACATATTCAAACTCAAACGGCTTGCCCTTGATCCCTGTCGCCGGGGGCGCGATCCAGTTCGCAATCTTTCCCGGCTCGACTACCGGATGCATCAGGCTGCGCACGTACCCCCGATCCGCCATCGTCGGCAACCAGTCAGCCTTGCGCTTTTCAAACTCTTCAGCGGTGATCAGGTTTCCCTCGAGGTCGAAATGATGGCCGGCGTATTCGCCGACATGGCGATGGAACCTGGAGTTGGGTAGGAAGAGGCGCTCGCCTATTCCTTCATCGGCCAACGATTTGTTCCAGCGCGCCAGTCCTTTTGCGCAGTCTTTCACATACTCAGTACGCAACACTTCGTTGAGCGCGTTGCGCATCGCAACCTCGCGATCTTTCAGTTGTCCATCCTCAACAACCTTCATCGTAAAATTTTGATCGGCGACCATGTGATCCGTGTATTGCTCCTGCTCCTTGTAGCGTCCTTTGAGTCCAGCCGCGAAAAAGTCTGCGGAGTTTGAACTGATTTCACCGCCGAAAAGATCCAACGAATAACTAAACCAGAAGTTGATGTGCTTCTGAATAATATCCAGCGGAATGCCGCCGAGCTCGCGCACATCGCCTTGCTTCATCAACTGCGCGGTGCGTTTGACGACGCGATTGAGACCTGTGTCGCCGACAAACATGTGGTGCGCCTCTTCGGTGAGCATGAACTGGCAGGTGCGCGCCAGCGGTTCGAAACCTGATTCCGCGAGCGCCGAAAGCTGATACTTGCCGTCGCGGTCGGTAAACATCGTGAAGCAGAAAAAGTTGAGCCAATCATCGCAGGGTTGGTTGAAAGCTTCGAGGATGCGCGGCTTGTCGGGGTTGCCGCTGCGACGTTCGAGCAGGGCATCGGCTTCGTCGCGGCCGTCGCGTCCGAAGTATCGCTGTAACAGGTAGACCATGGCCCACAGATGGCGGCCCTCTTCAACGTTTACCTGAAACAAATTGCGCAGATCGTAAAGCGACGGGCAGGTTTTGCCGAGTTCCCGCTGTTGTTCAACTGAAGCCGGCTCGGTGTCGCCTTGCGTGACGATGATGCGACGGAGCGAGTTGCGGAATTCGCCGGGCACTTCCTGGTAGGCAGGCTGTCCGTAGTTATCGCCGAAACCAATCTTCGCACCGGCCTCGGCAGGCTTGAGAAAGATGCCCCAGCGATAGTCCGGCATCTTCACGAAATCGAAGTTTGCCCAACCGTCAGGCTCGACGCTGATCGCGGTGCGCAGGTAAACGTCCTTTTGCTGAAAACCGTCGGGGCCCATCTCCTGCCACCAGTCGAGATAGTTTGGCAGCCACTTTTCCAGCGCGCGCT
>JBDUDV010000031.1:0-35352 GCA_040002755.1 Acidobacteriota bacterium
TCTTCGAGCGGATTTCGTAGCGGCCAAGTCGAGTGCCAGCAGTAATGGTCATAGCGGTATTTGTTCAGGCAGGAAGACTCAGGTTCAGTGACGAAAACAGCACATTCTATCTGGGTTCGTATGAAGCGCGCTACCTTTCGGCTGGCTTAAAGACCGAGTTGACCGTGCGGCTTGCAAGTATATGGTTTTGAGTATTGTTAATTGCCTACGCGCGCCGGCAGTTCTGATATAACAGTCGGGCTCATTTAAGACAATCCTGAAACTTGCGATGTAGCGTCAACCGCAGTCTCCAACAAATGACTACTGAAGCAAACTTCTCGCTGGGAATTTACGACCGCCGGACCATTCTCTGGTCGTGGCTCTTTCCGCTTAGTTATGTGGTCCACATCGCAGAAGAATACTTTGGCGGCGAAGGCTATCCGGCTTACATCCTTCGCCTCCGCGGCGTGCATATGTCGACCGCGCGTTTTCTCGTGGCGCAAAGCGTGGGTCTGATTCTGGTTACGATCGGAGTCGTGCTGGCGAAACAACTAAAGTTTCTTCCGATGATGCTGGTAATCCTGGGAGCCCTGGTGGCAGGAAATGCGATCACCCACACAGTGACCGCACTTAGCATTCTTAGTTATGGACCAGGCCTCGTTTCGTCAATTCTTGTCTGGGGGCCGCTCGGCATAGCAACCATGATCCATTACAAGAGCGCGATCGACGATCAACGACAATACTGGATTGCGATTGCGATCGGCGTGGGCATCAATGTGATCATCGGCATCCTGACGATGAAGGGCGGACGGGTTACATAGTGATATCATCCAATTGTTGCGTAATTCCTTGTCGCCTGCTCTGTGCACCCCCTGTGTTCTCTGCGTCTCTGTGGTGAATATCCAAACCCAACAACCATCACAAGAATTGAAGACATAAGAAACCGGAGCCATCTTGAAATGACTCCGGTTTTCGTTTGCATTGACGACCAGATTAGAAGCCGTTACTTGCTCCCTTGAAGCCATGCAGCGCCTGCTTAAGTCCCCATTTGATGACGCGCATGTTGTCGTAGCAATAGCCGAGAATGTAGTTACACGTCGATAGGCAGTGCTTCGTGCATTCAACTTTCATCTCGTCCAACTGCTTCACGTCAAACTTGTGGTTACCGACCGTGCCCCAATCGTGAGTCGCCGAATACATCGGAAAACACGGCGCCAGCGAACCGTCTGTGCGAATGATCAGCGAATTCTGTCCGGCGCGACACTGCCAGGGTGGAACGCGGCCACGCATCAGCAATTTCATGTCTTCCATGTGCTGCGTCGGGTTCGCCATCTTGTAGCCCTTGTTGACGCGCAGATCCTGCAGGTAATCGAGCAGCGCATCGACCTTCGGCCAGTCCTCGGGAGTCAGATAGGTTTGATTATCGTCGAGATGCTTGAAGTGGGTCTGCTCCATCATTGGCGTTTCGTTCACGTGATAATCCGTGGCGATGCCGTTGTCGTGAGCAATTTCGGTCAATTCCTTAACATCGTCCATGTTGTTATGGCAGATGTTGATATTGAACATCACCGAGTAGCCATAGTGATGCTGACGTTTGACGAGGTAATCAAAGTAAGGGCGAATCGGATCGAGCGCTTTCGGCAGCGACTTGCGCTCCCCCACTGAGTCAACCGCCAGATTAAACGTCGCGATACCGGCATCGCCGAGCCGGTCGATTACGTCGGGCTTCATCAAGCGGCCGTTGGTAGGCAAGTAAACGAAGATGTCTCGCTTGGCGCTGTAGTCGACGATTTTGTGGATGAACTTTGGACGCAGCAGCGGCTCGCCACCCATCAAGGCCAACACGCGCGAACCGATTGAATGAAGCCAATCGATGGAGCGCTTGGCAACGTCTTCAGTCATGCCCTTGACGGCGTTGTTGTAAGACCAGCAATAGTGACAATCGAGATTGCACTTCCATTCCGTGAACAGGTACGGAACCATCGGGCGCAACTCGTTGCTGTGCCAACGTGACTTGAAGTAAGGAGAGCCCCAGCTCTTCCAGGTCCGAATGGCGTTAAACTTCTGGTATTCCTTCCGCGTCATGGGGACCGGATCGGGCTTCTGCGGATACACTGGCTCCGGCAATACTTCTTCGGGCATCGGTTCGAGCTTGGGGGCTGCTTCCGATTTGTAAAGTATCTGGTGGAGCTTTTGATCTATGCGGAAAGGTTGAGCGGAACTTCCCGCTTCAAGGTTCTCCTGAATTTCTGCCATGTTACTTCCTCTCTGAATTCATCAAGAGCACGAAAATCGCGTCCTGGAAAATCAATCACAACTGTGGGAAAGAATTGACGTACAAGCGTTATTTGATCCGCGGAATCGACCAGCCCCAGGTAGAAGGCGCCAGCCGCTGCGATCTAAGGTTAACAAACGTCGCGAATGTTCGCTGATTTGGAACGGAAATGCAAGCCTCTAAGGTGGGTTTGGCGCGAGTTTTTTGCCTCAGGTTGCGCCGCCGTTTGAATCGCGCTACGCTTGCCGCTTTTGTCGGACGCCTTTCTGCGCCCAACCGGCCGGCTGGAAGTAAGGGACCAAAACCATTGGCAGCAAGAACTGATGCCCTCATTACGGCGGGAGTAAAACCGGAGCTTTTTGCGGAACGCGGAATCGTTTCGGTGAACCGGACTCTGCTCGTTGTCCTTATGTCCCTACTAGTCTTGGGAGGTTTCGGTTTCCGTGTCTCGGGATTGAGCGCCGAAGGCTTGAGTGAAGATGAATTGAACAAGTTGGAGGCCGTGACGGATTACCGCGAGCATGGCCTGACCGCAGCTAACAGCGAACATCCATTCCTGATGAAAGCGCTGCTAACCTGTAGCGTCGTCTTCGCAGACAAATGGAATAGTATTCCGGCACTGGGCGGCCGTTGGCCAATCGCGACAGAAGCGGCGTTACGACTACCCGGCACAATTTTCGGCGCGCTTACGGTAATTCTCATTTACCTGCTGGCGGCAGAATTGTTTGGCGCGGAGGTCGGCTTGATAGCCGCGGCGCTTTGGGCCTTTGATCCTATGGCCATCGGGTTCAATCGCATCGCAAAAGAAGACACCTTCGTCCTGTTTTTTTTCCTGCTGGGCAACAACTGCTGGTTGCGAGCGCAACGCGTCGCTGAAACAAAATCTCCGCGTCAGGCCCAAAAATATTATTGGGCAACGGCCGCAGCGTTTGGCGCGTTGATGGCTTCGAAGTACCTGCCGCAACTGCTATCGGTTTCCATTTGCTACTACTACATTTTTCAGGGAGTGCCAGCCACGCAGTGGCGTCTCGGCAAGAAACGACTGCTGAAATTTTGGGGGATCTTGATCGTTGTATTTCTGGTTCTGAATCCGCCCATTCTCCTGCCGGCCAGTTGGCATCAGATGACGCAGTTTGCCGGGCAGAAACGCATCGGCCATGACGGCTACGAATTCATGGGCACGATGTATTCGCACAAGCTGACCGATTGGTTCCGTGGCATACCGTGGTATTTTTACCATCTCTTCGTCGTTATTAAGTTGCCGGTCTTAACTGTGGCCGGATTCCTGGTGGGATTGCCTCTTCTATTCCGGCGTAAACTCGGCGACGGTCGCTACCTTATAATCTTGTGGATGTTTCTCTGGATGATGACATTCAGCTTTGGCGGTGGAAAGTTTACCCGCTACTTCACCACGGTGTTGCCGGCGGTGCTGATCGCGTCGGCAATTGGAATCCAGGCTACCGGCCGTTGGCTGGGGGGAAAACTTTCATCGCTGCTGTTGACGGACTGGCCCAGGGTTTACGCGCGCCCGGTGCTGGGGCTAATTGTTATCGCAGGGTCGCTGGTCGCTCTGGTCGGAGCGGCGCCGCACTTCAGGCTCTACACAAACGCACTCGGCGGCGGCACGGCCAAAGCCGGTTACTACTTCCCGCATGATGAGTTTTACGATGCCAGTATGCGTGACGCGATTTTTGCAATAGCCCGCCGCGCGCAGCCGGGATCGCGAGTCGCGAGCGAAAGTCAGACGTTGTGTTCTTACTACTCGCAGCGAGCCGGCCGTCCCGATTTGGCTTGTGTTTTTCTTTCCGATCCAACCGAGTTGCAGCAACTGCGCGAAGGAGACTTTGTGATCGACGCGCGCGGACGACGCTATTTTAGTAACGAACAAATTCTCTCGGCGCTAACTGAGTCTGGAGCCCCCGCGTTTCGCGTTTCACTTGGGCCAGTGCCATCCGCATCGATTTACCAGTTGGACCGAAAATCTCTGGATGCGATTCAGGGAGCCGTGCGGCACGTGCCGACGCTCGCGAAAGTCACTAATCAATCCGTACCGGGTTCTACTGGGACCTCAGGGTCTGGCCCACATTAAGCGCCGCCGGCGCAAACAAACAGGAGCACCGTCTTGAAAAGCCTTCTCATCGCCACGCTATTGCTTTGTTTCTCCTTCACCGTTGCCCGCGCTCAAACCGAAACACAAGTTAAGCAGTTCACGCTTGAGCAAGTCATGAGTGCGCCGTTCCCTGCCGATTTGGTTGCTGCGCCGGTGGGCGGCAGCGTTTCCTGGGTGCAAATCGCAAAAGGCTCGCGCAACATTTGGGTGGCCAGTCCGCCCGAATACAAAGGCAGGCAGCTGACCTCATATAACGGAGACGATGGCGAGGACATTGGTGAACTGGTTTGGACGGCGGACGCGAAGGCGATCATTTACACGCGCGGTGGCGATCTCGACAACTTCGGCGAAAGCCCCAATCCGCGTAGCTCACCCGAGGAGCCGAAACAAAGGTTGTGGATAGTTGCGCTCGACGGAAAGCCGCCACGGCAGTTGGCCGAAGGCCATTCCGCCGCCATTTCGCCAAAAGGCAATCTTCTCGCCTACATTTCCCAGCAAAAAATTTGGTCCGTAAAACTTGAGGGAACGGACAAGCCCGCTGCGCTCGTTCAGGCAAAAGGACAAAGCGACTCTCTGCGCTGGTCGCCGGATGGCTCGAAACTCGTCTTCGTGAGCAGCCGTCGCGAACACAGCTTCGTGGGGGTGTATGACCTTGCTGCGAAGAATGTGCGCTATCTCGATCCGAGCGTGGATCGCGACAGCGACCCGGTCTGGTCACGTGATAGCAAACAAGTTGCTTTCATTCGCATTCCGGCATCGCGTGAAGCGGCAGCCTTTGCGCCCAAGCGCAGCGGCGAACCGTGGTCAATTCGCGTTGCAAACGCCGAGACGGGCGAAGCACGCGAAGTTTGGAAGGCAGACAGGAACACCGGCAGTGTCTTTAGAAATATTGTTGCAGACAATCAGCTTATTTGGTCGTCTGATGACCGAATCGTTTTCCCCTGGGAGAAAGACGGCTGGACGCATCTGTATTCAATCTCTGTTGCTGGGTCACCCAGTGCGAAACCAGTTCTGCTGACCCCGGGAGAGTTTGAAGTCGAACATGTATCCGCGAGCGCCGATGGGAAAGAGATCATCTACTCATCGAACCAAACAGATATTGATCGACGCTACATTTGGCGGGTCCCAGCCGCAGGAGGAAAGCAGGCGAGAGCCGTAACCGGTGAGATAATTGCCGGCAACGGCATTGAGTGGGCTCCGGTTGAAACCAGTGATGGAAAAGGCGTTGCGTTCCTTCACTCGGACGCGCGCCGGCCCGGACGTGCCGGAATCCAGATTGGCACAGCTTCTATTCAGGACCTCGCGTCGCAGACGGTTCCCACCGAGTTTCCGGAGAGCTCATTAGTTAAACCGGCGCCGGTGATTTTTGACAGCGCTGACGGCATGAAGATTCATGCC
This sequence comes from Acidobacteriota bacterium, assembly GCA_040002755.1. GTDB lineage: Bacteria > Acidobacteriota > Blastocatellia > Pyrinomonadales > Pyrinomonadaceae > PSRF01. Next base: position 5,763 of record JBDUDV010000031.1, read on the forward strand.
CAACTGTTTTTGCCCGCGAACCTCGATAAGACCAAGCGCCATCCAGCGATCATTTTTTTCCACGGCGGCTCACGCCGGCAGATGCTTCTCGGGTGGCACTACATGTACTACTACCGCAACGCCTACGCGATGAATCAATATCTCGCTAACCACGGTTATATCGTTCTCTCGGTGAACTACCGTAGCGGCATCGGCTACGGTATGGAGTTTCGCGAGGCTTTGAATTACGGGGCGACTGGCGGGAGCGAGTTCAATGATGTGATGGGCGCGGGCATGTATATGCGCAATCGTTCGGATGTAGATCCGCAACGAATTGGCTTGTGGGGTGGCTCTTACGGCGGCTATCTAACGGCGATGGGTCTCGCGCGCGCTTCGGATCTTTTCGCGGCCGGCGTCGACATGCACGGCGTCCACGACTGGAACATCGTTGTTCGCAATTTCGTGCCGACTTACGATCCGCTTGCCAAGCCCGATGCCGCGCGGTTGGCGTTCGAATCGTCACCGCTCTCGTCAATGAAGACGTGGCGTTCGCCGGTGTTACTGATACATGGCGACGACGATCGCAACGTCCCGTTCAGCGAGACAGTGCATCTGGTTGAAGCCTTGCGAAATCAGGGAGTGGAGTTTGAGCAGCTAATTTTTCCGGATGAGATACACGACTTTCTGCGACACGAGGATTGGTTGCGGGCCTATCACGCATCATCAGACTTTCTCGATCGCCACTTGAAGATTAATGAACGTTAGGTTCACGAAATGTACTGGGTTGGCCGTCAGGTCAGTCTTGCGAAGTTGTTTAACTAATGAACTTTGAAATAATCAGCAAGATCACGGAGGTTAAAATTATTGCCGTGGGCGGTAGAATTCACGATCTCCAGCGGCTTCGAAAAATGTATGGCAAGGGAGGGTGGCGAAAGCTCAAAGGCGTGGCGACAATTCGGCTTGTGAGTGGTAGGATTCGGCTGGCGGAGCTACATTGGTACGAGGCTCACGGTATTGGCCGCAAGGAAATCAAACGTAAGGGCTACCTTGATTAGATCATGAAAGAACTAAAGAAATCTCCAAACCGTTTTGCAGTTTGCGTCAACAACGCAGACTATCCCGCTTCGCTGGAACTTCACAAGATTTACCGGATCCTCCCAGATGCTGACGCAGCGTCAGATGGCGACGTTCGCGTAGTGGATGAAAGCGGCGAGGATTACTTGTATCCGAAGGAGTATTTCGTTCTCATTGAATTGCCGCAGGAAGTAAAAAAATCGCTACTGCGGGCTGCATAGGCGGATACCCAGTCAATTCCTTAAACTAAGAATCACGGGCCGCATAATCTCCGGCTTCAGTCCAGGCTTCTGGTTGAAAACACGAGGACCTATTGAAACCTGTTACGGTCGACAGGTGCGGAGTTCGACTGGAATATTGTCGTCCGCAACTTCATGCCGACCTGGCGAGATCTGTATGCTGCGCAAGTAATGGGGACATCTCTACGTTCGGCATTTGGGGGACACTTTCAATTTGGGGTTTACACATTCCCTCAAGACATTGACTACCAGACTACGCCAAATTAACCGTTACAGGGACGAGAGTTTTCAATCGCGAAATGCCGAGGAGGCTTTGCTGGCGGCGTCAATGCTTGCGCACGCGTAACCAAGGAAGTCAGTTTGATTGTCCATCCTGATCCTACCGCGTTTGCTGCTTGGTTTAAGCGCATTCAGGGCCAACGAATAGGCGTGCGCGGAGCAGATTTACGCGACGTAAACTTTCACAAAGCAAATCTTAAGGGCGCGGATCTCCAGCGGGCGGACCTACGAGGAGGCTCTCATTGGGGCTTCCAACCGGTCGGCCGTGGATCTCCCTTCGAAGGTGCAAATCTCGAGGGAGCGAATCTGCAAAAAGCACACTTCACAAAGTCCACCTTAAGTGGTGCTAATCTCAAAGGAGTGAAGTTTCAGCCTTCGAGACGAGTAAAGGCCCCCGCACAAAAACCCTCTTCTAGAAAAAAGTAGGTTTGACTTTTGCAGCGGTGTCAATTTGTTATGCTACGGTTCGAGCAGGGTCCCCATTGAGTACTTGTACACCTCTCCGACAAGGATGTAGGCGATGTCATCGCCTTACCTCAACCTCCACCGGCTTCGCATCGTGCGATTCGTAGCCTTCCGGCCAGTTGGAAATGTTCACGCCGTAGAGCCAATCAGACTCAGGCGTGACCGCGAAGCGAATCGTGAGGGACTTGCCACGCATGGCAGCGATCCGCGTTAGATAACTATTTACTCGCCACTCCGAAATGAGTGGCTGACCGGCGGGCTCCCACGGGATCAACCGCGAGCCGCAGGCTTTGCCGTTCACGAAAAGCGTAACGCGTGTCTTAATGTTCTCGGACTTAGCGTCGATCGGCAGCACCGGCTGCAGGTGCGCACGAACAATGATCTCGCTAACTCGACGACGATCTGCGCGTTCCGGCACGGTGTATTCAAGGTAGCCAACCCCAAATCCCCAAATGTATCCGGGACCGCCGCCGACTTTCTCAAAACGTTCGCTCGACGCCATCTGTGGCTTGAAGCGATAGAGGATCGACTTGTCTTCGTTAACAATCATCAACGGCGTGACGGCCGGATCATTTGCCGGCCGTGTCCACGCAAACTGGCGTGGCACCAAATGTCGCATCGGGTCCCGTAGGCGCTCCGGCGGATCGGCAGCGGCGAGCGAAGTGAACATCTGCGAGGCGTGAGTAACTTCCGCTAGCACGGCACGGTCGCGATCGGTTGCGTAAGTGATGCCATAGCCGCGCGCCGGATCAGGCGTCAGAATCCAAAACATTGCCCCGCCCGCGCCTGCGGCAACATTGCTCTCGAGGTAGGCGCGATACCAGTCAAGCTGCGAAAAACCGTTGTAGCCCTCCCCTCCCATTCCGAATTCGCCAAACACTAGGGGCTTTCTAATGGATAAAGCCGCTGCCACGCGGTTGTCGATAAACTCGCGCAGCGCTGTGGGAGAATCAACCGAGACATCTGTGTCAGGGAGCGGATAGTGATGCACATCACAATAGTCGATGTTCGGTAGCAGATGATCTGCAAGCCACTCCCGCCGCTCTGCCGCCGTGCGGTATCCCCAGTCGCCCGGTGTGATCAGGTGATTTGGATCGAGCGATTTCAAATAGGCGCTCATCTCGGCAATCCACGCTCGTCGTTCGCCCCAGCGACTAGTCACCGCCTGCGCCTCGTTCATCAACTCCCAACCAAAAATATTCGGATCGTCGCGATAAAGGGTGCCGGTGACGGTGTTGCGGCGGTTGGCAAGTTTCTCGAGCTGTTCGCGATAAAGACGGCGCGTCTCATCGTTGGTGTAAAAAAGCATCGCCCGTTCCGGGTTGATACCGAAATGGAATTTTTCGTCAGCTGCGTCCGTGATGCCGGCCCAGCGCAAATACTGGGTGACGCCGCCAGTGTCTCGCCACCAGTTTGCGAGGCAGAGCTGCACCAACAGTTTGTTGCGAGCCGCTTCAGCGATTACGTTATCCAGATGAACGAATGCTTCTTCGTTCCATTTCCCGGGGGACCAGCGCAGCGGATGTGTACGCGGCCAGTCGGCCAAATCGGTCAATGGCCCGATGTCGCCTGGGCCACCTTCGCCTGAGGCCCACACGCGCACAACGCGAATGCCCGCCTGCGAAGCCTGCCGCAAAGTGTCCGGCATCAACTTGCGATCTTCGTCGCGGTACATCACCGAAACATTCGCGCCCACGAAACGAAACGGTTTCCCGGCGATGACGAATCGGCTCCCGAGCGTGCGCACAAACGCATTTGCGGGCAAGCGGTCACCGGCGCGGCCTGGTTCACGGAAGAATAAAAACGCCGCGCCCGCAGCAAGTGCGAGCGCAGCGATTACAAAGACTTTCTTTACCATCAAGCGAGTTCTAACTGTCCGATCAGCTTTGGCCTGTTGCCTTCTTTGACGAACCAACCCGCCCGCAAACAAACGAAGACTGCCGGACATTAACGGGGGCTGGTCAGTCTTATAAAGCCCAGGATCGCGCAGATAGCCCCGAGGATAACAAACAAATTCAGGAACGTTAGAATACTAAACGCCAGCGCAGTGTCGTTTGTCACAACCCCAAAACCGGCGGCAACAACCTGAATGTGAAATAGCAACAAGCAAACTGCGGCAAATGAGAACCATCTCGCTGAGGGCCCAAAGGCGCGCGCCCGCGCGAAGCCGAGCACAGCCGCTACCAACCAGGCGATCGCGCCCACCAGGAACATGCCAAAAAAAACAGGGATGAAGTAGCTCGGCATGTTAGCCGTCGTTTCCACCCTGGCAAGCAAAATCAGCGAAGCTATCAACATTCGTCTCTCCTGAAAAATCTTCGGTGTCTTTACAAACTAAACGCCGTTTGGGCACGCGACAAAGCCGTAACTGTGCACAAACGGCGTCAATTCAGATTTTGGCAATAGCTACAGCGGAGCTTAATCAGCCCGGCAGCCAAACCAGATGTACCACTAAGCGAGCGCGTCTAGCACCGTCAGTTACTGCGTAATGTGAATCTCTTCTTCCTGATTGACGTGACCCAGGAAGTAGACTAGTCCGCAGACGAAGGCGATGGCTGCCAGGAACAGTGAATACCAACCGAAATGCCGGCCCCCGCTTGCTTCCTCAAAGGTCACAAATTTATAGAAGAAAAAGATCGCACCAACGGCTGCAGCTAAACCCACCAGCGCTGCCAACAACTCTTTGATTTTCATTTTTTGCCCTCCGGCAATTGACTCGCTATGAAGGTTTAAGAGAAAAAGCCGAATTCACTTGTATGGCCAGCATGTTAACGCCGCGTTTCAGGGAACGCAAGTGTTTCCAATCGTCGGTCAGCGATTATCCGCGACCTGGTCGGGCGCGTATATCTGGGCGCTTCTCGAGAGTCCATCTACTTCAAGATAATGCGTTTGTCGCCCGCGCGTACCGTAATACGTTCGCGATCGAAGTACTCGAGTAACGGAATGGCATACTTTCGGGAAACGCCGGCCAGATCCTTGAAGGTTGACACGTCGATAAGGCGATCCGGTTCATGTTCAGTTGCATAGCGGCGCAGGAGCCTTTTCAGATGCTCGATCGCCCGCGAATTAAAAAACATCTCGCCCTGGACGCGGACCAGAGATCCGTCGTCGATTAACAGTTGGAGAATCTTTCGGGCGTGCGTTCGCTGGGCAGCGGTTAGTTCAGCGTCGACTAAGACCTGGTCGAGTGTCGGTGCTTCGAGTGCGGCTTTTTCATACCTTTGCGCAATCTTGTCGCGTAATTTTTCATCGGCCGCGGACAGTTCCTGCCCGTGCTCGCGAGCGCGCACTATATCTTTTTCCGACACCAAAGCGCCGGCTGCCTCGAGTCGAGTTAGAACCGCCCGAAATATTTCCGGCGCCGCATGAGCGAAATGGCGTTCGCGCAAAGTCTCGCGCGCCAGGCCTCGTGCCAACGGCTCGCGCTGGTGATGAAGTTTCACTTCCTCGACGGCCAGTCGTGAAAGTCTTTTAAAGTTTTCTTTGGAAACCAGCACCCCGTCAGCTTCGACAGTTGTCACTTCCTGGGCTTGCTTCGCGACTCGCAACACAACATCGTCCGTCCAACCCGTGCGGGCCGCAATATCCGCGAGGCGTAGTCCCCGATCGCCGGCCGCCGCGACAAATACGGCCAGCTTGCCGGGTCGCCCGGAATCAAGCAGCGCGCGCAGGCGTTCATGAGTTTTAGCTAACTCGCGACCACGATGTTTTGTCGTCTGCGGATCCAAAACCAGTCCACCAGCAATTGTCTGGACGGGCGAGTAGGAGCGAATTATGAAGCGCTCGTCGTGCAGTGCGACGACGGGTTTCTCGAATCTTAGTTGTGCGAAGCCCGTCTCCCCTGGTGGAATTTCGCCGCGAGTGTTAAGAACACGAACGCGCGCCAGCACCTCCGCTGAACCGAGATGAACGCGCAGACGCGAACGCGTGCGAATGGGCCTTGGCGCACTTGGCAATACGCTTAGCTGCACGTCGATGATTTGCGTCGGCAACAAACGGCCCAGCGGCGCTAACGTCATTCCCCTTGCAATTTCGTGCACCTCTACGCCGGCAAGATTCACGGCAGTTCGTTGGCCGGACTGGGCTCGCGAAACTAAAGCTCCATGCAATTGCACGCCGCGCGCGCGCACGCGAATGCCGTTAGGCAGCAACTCTAGTTCGTCGCCCGCGCCAATCTCTCCCGCCACCAGCGTGCCCGTGACTACGGCGCCGAAGCCCTTCATCGTGAAGGCTCGATCGATTGGTAACCGGGTAACAAAATCCCTTGAGCGCTCAGGAATGAGTTTGGCCATTTGAGTGAGCGCCAAGCGCAATTCATCCAAACCAATTCCTGAGCGCACACTAACCGGAATAATCGGCGCGCCTTCGAGAAACGACCCGGCCACCAGTTCCTCGGCCTCGGACCAGGCGACGGTTAAGAGTTCATCCTCAACCAGATCTGTTTTAGTTAGCACAATCAAACCCTGGCGCACGTCGAGCAGCCGGCAGATTTCAAAGTGCTCACGCGTTTGCGGCATTACGCCCTCATCAGCCGCAATTACCAGCGCCACCGCATCGATTCCGTGAGCGCCGGCGAGCATGTTTTTCACGAAGCGCTCATGTCCGGGCACATCGACGAAGCCAACGCGCACATCGCCGAGATCAAGGTCCGCGAACCCAAGATCGATAGTAATGCCGCGACGTTTTTCTTCGGGTAAACGATCCGGATCTTTGCCGGTTAGCGCCTGGACGAGTGAACTTTTCCCGTGATCAATGTGGCCGGCAGTGCCGATGATGATGGAATGCATTCGGGGTACGATTTTGGGCTTTTTAGTCTTTGGCCTTTGTACTTTGAGCTTAGAACTTAGGAACCTGGGGGCTTTCCTTCCGAAAGACACCAACCTTAAAGAACAAAATACAAAGAACAAAGTTCCAAGACGTAAGACCCAAGGCCAAAGACCAGTTCTTCATTTAATAATTTCAATGTCGATCCATTGCGTTGCCACGCGATCTTTTTCGTCAGCGAGTGGATCGATAGCGGTAACCTGCAACACGTACTCGCCGGGAACCAGATCGGCGCCAAGTTTTACGGCACCGGTGATAGTAATTCGTTTCGGGTCGGGCTGAGTGGCTGGTGCTGACGAGTTCTCTTTACCCGTAAAGACTAGCTGGCCGTCGCGAAACAATCGCAACTGCGTGCGCAATTCCTGGACCAGGTTCGTTGTGATCCTGACAACGTCGTCATCGGTGGACCGCGACGGTTGAGGTTCTGTTGGGACAGGGGTGGTTTGTGGCTTTGGGTTGCCGGGCTGCTGGGACAGGGCCGGTACGGAAAGCTGTAGCAGAAGCAAAAGGACTGGCGGAATGTTTCTCATCATTCACTCCTTCTTTGCCAGGACCTGATTGTAAAAGTCGATGTATTTGGGAATCACAATATCGGTACTATAGCGCGCCAGGGCGGACGCCCGCGCGCGTTTACCCATCTCGCGTCGCAGCGTCGGATCGGTCAACAACTTCACCGCAGCTTCAGCCATCTTGTCGACGTCGCCGACCGGACGAAGAAATCCAGTTTCACCGTCGTCAACAACCTCCGGTAAGCCGCCCACGAGCGAAGCGATGACCGGAACCTGTACAGCCATTGCCTCCAGCGCCGCCAATCCAAACGATTCCTGCTCGGACGGCAACAGCAACAGGTCTGCCGCGCAAAGGTAATCGACGATGTTTGGCTGCTTGCCGACAAAAACGCATTGGTCATAAACGTTAAGAACCTTGGCGCGATGGATTGCGCTGGTACGCTCGCTGCCATCGCCCACCATCACCAGGCGCGCTTCAGTCTTCTTTAATACGCGCGCGAGGATCTCAATACAATCCACCGGCCGTTTGACGGGCCGAAAGTTTGAAACGTGCACCATGATCGGGACGTCGTCGGGCGAAAGGCTCTGGCGCAGATCGCAATCCAACTTAGGTTTGTACTCAGACGGGCAAACAAAGTTTGGGATTACCTGGATGCGATCGAATTGAAACGTTTCGATAGTCGCCTGCTTCAAATAATTCGAGATAGCCGTAACACCGTCCGACTGCTCAAGTGCATAACGAGTGATGGGTAGATATGAACGATCAGCGCCCACCAGCGTTATGTCGGTGCCGTGCAAAGTAGTAATAACCGGCAGCCGCCGATGGCTCTTGATCGATTCGCGCGCCAGGATGGCGCTGATTGAGTGTGGGATCGCGTAATGTACGTGCAGCAGATCGAGGTTCTCGGCTTCCGCGACCGTCGCCATCTTGGTTGCGAGTGCAAGCGTATAAGGCTGATGCTCGAAAAGCGGGTACGACATCATCTCCACTTCATGAAAGCGCACGCGTTCGTTGAGCTCAGTAAGCCGCGTGGGCAATGCAGAAGAAATGAAGTGAACTGTGTGGCCGCGGGCTGCCAGTTCCTTCCCAAGCTCAGAACCAACGATGCCGCTGCCGCCGTAAGTTGGATAGACCGTGATGCCGATGTTCATCAGTGAGCAGTATGCAGTGAGCAGTGAGCAGTAGGCAACACTTGCGAATCTGTAGCCTCTACCGGTCAAATCGTCTTACCTGATCACAGCCCACCTGCTCACTGCTCACAAAAAAACTGGAGGCAGACGACCCTCGCAATCGTCTGCCCCCATCTCAACTTGGCACCTTAATTATAAGGGGGGCAAGTGAGGGGCGGAGTATATTCCCGCTTTTGCGCTTTGGCAATAGCTGTTTGTTGGGAAATAGACCAGGCTTTGCGCACGTTAAACCAGGCGGGAATGACGGGAAGGTAACGTCTTTCAACTGCAAGCGCTGCGCACCTGCGCTCCACCGCTAAACTCGCTATAATGGAGACGCAGCGAGATAGTCAGACTTTTTTACTTGTTGGTTTAGACAGCGGAGATTTAGCAATGCCCAAGATCAGTGATATTGAAGAAACACCGAATCCAAACGCGGTCAAATTTATTCTCAAAGAAGCGGTAAGCAATGGCACGGTCCATCAGTTTGGCTCTGCGGAACTGGCGGAAAACGATCCACTCGCGAAATCGCTTTTTGACGTCGGCCACGTGGTTTCGGTTTTTTACATAGACAAGATGATCACTGTCGAAAAAGAAGACGAAGGCGACTGGGATGATCTGCTTCCAGTGCTGGCGGTCCCGATCCGCGCGGCACCAGCAGTTAACTCCGGCGCGGCGGCAGCAGCCGGGGCGGCGGTGGGCGGCGCGATAGCTGCTGTAACCAGCGACGATCCACGGCTGCTGAAGATAAACGACATTCTCGACGAGAAGGTGCGCCCGGCGCTGATGGGCGACGGTGGCTACCTCGAAGTTCTCGGTCTCAAAGATCACACGCTGAGCATTCGTTACCAGGGGGCTTGCGGCAGTTGCCCGAGTTCACTCACCGGTACGCTGATGGCGATTGAGGGAATGCTGAAGCAGGAAGTTGATCCGGAGATGGAAGTAGTTGCGGTCTGATTTTGGAGTGCGGCGACCCGTCGCCGCTTTTAACCGCGGCGGCTCAACGCCGCGGTTTCACTTAGCTAACTAGTCGGAGATGGCTGCGACAGGTCGCAGCCGACCAAAGCGGTGACAGGTCACCGCACTCCAAAATCGCTTTCTGGAACTTAAACTCGCCCCGCACGTTTAACTTCTTCGGTTACATCCGTCTTCCAATCCTTCCGCAGGAGAACCAACATGGCCCGCCGCCATCTGTCTTCCAGTTTGCCATCTCTTCTTGTAATTCCGTTTCTGCTGTGGCTGGCTTCAGCGATTCCGGCGCAGGACACTGTCAGGAAAACAGTTGCTCAACCGCAGGCAGCTGCGCCGGCTGCCAAACCCGCAGCCAAGAGCAAAGAGACATCCGCCGCTGCGAAAGCCCGAATAGAACAACAGAAGGCGTTGGGTATTTCTTTACTCGTGTCGCTGGCTAATGATGCTCGCAACTATCAAGATCAAAGACTGCGTGCGCGCACTCTATCTCAGATCGCGGACGCGCTTTGGGAACCTGATCCCGAACAGGGACGCGCTCTCTTCCGCAAAGCGTGGGATGCCGCCGAGCTGTTCGATCAGGACACGGCGCGTCAGCTTGAAGAAGAACGCCAGCGCAAACAGAAAGACAATCCGAATGGGCCGGTCGCTTTCGCAGGCGGACCCGACCTGCGCTCAGAAGTCTTGCGTCTGGCGGCCAAACGTGATCGCGCGCTTGGCGAAGAACTGCTAGACAAACTTAAGGAAGCGCGGAAACAGGAAGCGACTGATGCCACTTCACCGGCGCGCAACGATTCCTTTGATACGCCAGCTTCAGTGAGACAACGTTTCCGACTTGCGAATGAGTTGCTTGATGCCGACCTAGTTGAGCGTGCGCTGCAGTTTGCTGATCCCGCTCTGGGAGCAATCACGATGGACAGTCTCAACTTTCTTTCGTCTCTGCGAGATAAGAATCCAGCCGCAGCGGATCAGCGTTTTGCCCGACAGTTAGCCGTGGCGGACGCGGACATGAAATCCGATGCGAACACAATCTCACTGCTGTCGTCTTACTTGTTCACACCCCATCTCTTTGTCACCTTCGGCGCGGATGGCGGTCAATCGTCATCATCAATGAACCGCCGTACGCCGCCACCCGAAGTCGTGCCCGAGTTGCGCAACGCCTTCTTCCGTACCGCGACCGCGGTTCTGCTGCGCCCTTCGCCCTCGAAGGAACAGGATCGCAGCACGTCAGGCTTGCAGGGAAAATACCTCGTGATCCGGCGCTTGCTGCCACTCTTTGAGCAATACGCTCCAAAAGAGATAGGCGAACAATTGCGCGGTGAGATGTCTGTGCTGGGCCAGGGCGTTGAGGAAGATGTACGTGACCAGCAGGAGGACAATCCGATCCAACGGGGAATTACTTCCGATCGCAAACCCGAAGATGTCGAGAAGTCAATACTTGATCGGATCGACCGCGCTAAAACTTCCGATGAACGTGACGCGCTTTATCTGAACCTCGCGGCCAGGACTGCGGAAAGAGGCGACCTGCGCGCACGCGACTTCACTGAGAAGATTGAAGACAGTGAACTGCGCAAAAAGGTCAGGCCCTATGTGGATATGTCGATCGCTCTTAGTGCGGCGCGTAAGAAAGAAACTGAGAAGGCTTTGATATTGGTCAGCAATGGCGAGCTGACGCACATTCAAAAAGTATGGTTGCTGACTGAAGCAGCGAGGGCAATGCCGCCGGCGGATCGCGAGAAGGCTTTGGAAATAATTGCGGACGCGCTGGTTGAAGCGCGGCGGATTGACGTCTCTGATCCTGACCGCCCGCGTGCCCTGATCGCAGTTGCCAACGCCCTGCTCGGAACGGATCGACCACGGGCGTGGGAAACAATGTTGGAAGTTGCCAAGGCTGCAAATTCCGCCGAAGGTTTTAGCGGTGTAGACGGCCGCATCCTGATCAAACTGGAATCCAAGAATATGACCTCATTACACTCGAGCACCATCGACGAGTTTGACTTGCCGGGTGTGTTCCGAACATTGTCGCAGGAGAATGCAACACAGGCAATCGAAATAGCTCGAAGCTTCGAACATGAGGCGCCGCGCGCTACTGCGCTTATCGCCGTTGCACGAGCGCTGCTGAGTGACAAGAAGTAAGTTCAGGAGTAAATATTCATCGGGCGTGTTAACAGTGCGATTGGATCGTCTACGTTCAAAGCCTCACGGACGTAGAACGGCTCGCCGGCCGCGACGCCGATGAGCGAACCGAAGTAGCGCATCCGATCCAAGATCTGAATCAGAAACGCCGGATCGCTGATGCGCGTTGAGGGTTCCTTTGAGTCCGCGCGATAAAACTGCGACGCGTGCGCTCTGATTGCCGTCATCTTTTCCTCGACAAAGTCTGAAACATCAACGATGAATGACGGCACTACGTGACGTGAGAACAGCGAGTGCATGATCGCCGGCATCGGCACTGGCTGTTGCTTCCCTTCCTCATCATAACGAGCCATCGTCGCCAGTCGCGCGGCATCGCGCACGATCTTGCACGTATTCGCATGGTCGGGATGCGGATCGTCCCAGTGCGCGGTCAGCAGGACTTTGGGTTTGTGGGAACGTATCACTCGCACCACCGCCGTGCGCGATTCTTCAGTCAGCCAGATATGTCCATCAGGCTGTCCGAGGTTGAGCCGCAAATCCAACTTCATCAGGCGAGCGGCTTCGACCGCTTCCTGAGCGCGCAGTTCAGGCGTGCCGCGGGTGCCCATCTCACCGCGGGTCATGTCGAGCACGCCGGTGCGATACCCAAGCGCCTTCAGGCGCAGCAACGTTCCCGAAACGGAAAGTTCAGCATCGTCCGGATGGGAGAAAACTGCGAGCGCGTCGAGTTCGAATTGTGTTTCGTCCATTTGCCCTTGAGGTTTAACTGAGCCGAAGGGTTTGGTCAAGTGTCATCACGAGCGGTTAGAGTCTAGCTCGATATCTCGGGTTGTACCGACAACAGCGAACTAGAGGATGCAATGTGCTAGAGTACCGCAACCCAAAGGCGCGACTGTAGACAAACATTCCTGTCTGTCCTACTCTTTCCAAACTACGACCAGGGGATAAGTGATGAAATGTCCAACATGTGAGAGGCGAATTTGGTGGGCCAGAACGAGGTGCCCGGCGTGTCAGACCAAACTAGTTGCGTGGTACATCCTTGCGGCGGTAATAATCGCCGGCGCTTGCTTTGGGGCGTTGGTGCTGTTGAGGAACGTAGGCTAGCGATTTCAAATCTCGGATCTCAAATCTCAATTTGAACGTTGAGACGTCAAAGCCCTTACCTAACGCCCCATTCCCAAATTCCATAAAGAACCTTCTTGTCCAGGCCTTTCCCGGCCTGCTTCAGTGACAGTATGATCTGGCCGCGATGATGCGATTCGTGTGAAATCAGATAACCCAGAAAAGCGGACGCGTGCGGCTTGAAACCCTTCACTTTGCCACCGGCTTCCAGACTCCTATTCAGCAGCGATTTGATCGCTTCGCCCGACTCGGCGAGAAATTTTCGCAGCAGTTTCTTGTCGGCAGCCTGGTCCTTTTCAAGCTTCGTCAAACCGGCCAGCAAATCCGGAGCCGCCGATTTCAGCCACATGAGCCGCACGTTGTGGATGTGAGCAAACTGTTCACCGACGGTTCGCCCTTTCGACGTCGATAAACCTACAAGAGCTGCGGGTTCAACTGCGTCGAGCAGGTAGAGATTGATGCGGTTATGAATCTCCCAGGTTTCAAGAAACCGTTTTTCGTCCATCTGGATCCTCAGTAACGTCGGCACAGCCTGCTCAAGCAAGTCGCAGGCGGTGAGTGTCGGCCCCAGACGCTCACCGCCTTCTCGTGTGCGGTGCTGCATTAACTCGGGAGACCTGAATCAGCGCACCCGCACGACGATGTTGTTGGTCGTCAGGGCATTACCGGTAGCCCGCTGTAGTTCCGCGATTGCCTTGTTGAGATCTGTTTGCGCTCGCAGTTCATTTCCGCGCGCGGTTGCTAATGCGGTTTGGCGCTCGAGCACCAAAAACACGGTAGACTGTCCGGCGTCGAGTTTTCTTTGTTCACTTTGATACTGTTGTTCGCCCGCCTGCCTGGCGATACCGGCAGCGTGCAATCGAGCCTCGGCGCTGCGGACAGACTGCAAGGCATTTCTTACGTCAACCTGAATCGTCTGCTCGAGCTGCTCGCGCTGCGTCGCGATACGCTGGCCTTCGACCAGCGAACGACCCAGTTGGGCTTCGGCGGTGCGATTACGCAGCGGGAGATTGATCTGTACGCCGACGCGAAAATTATTGAACCGATCGCTGAGCAAGTTCTGCACCGACTGTGCGTAGCCGCCGATTAAAATTGGCGAAAGCGTTTGCGGCGGTAGCGGCGTCAACAACGGCAGCCCCGCCTGCGTTAGAAGTTGGTCGACCCTGGCGCGAAGCTCCGTATTCGAAGCGCCGGCAAACGGACTGCCGGCGCCGTTTTGCGTGCCGGCTAGACCCACCAGTCCATAACTGCCAACCAAGTCGATCGCCGGCTTCGTTTGTTCGCGAAAATACTTCTGATCGATCTGATTGATCTCGCCGAGCACATTCGACTGCTGCAACTCCGGCCGGTTGTCCATGGCCGCTTTCAAAGCTTCCGGCAAGGAAATCTCAGGCGGCGCCAGATCGACTGAGTCAGTGGGAATGATCGACTCGTTCCACAAGTCGTTCTGGCGATTGACCGCAATCAAATTCTTCAAATTGTTTTCGCTGCGCGAAACGTCTTCGAGCGAGCTGAAAAGAGTTTGCTCGAAGCCGGCCACCTGCGCCTCAGCGGCGACCACATCGATCGGCGCCAAAGCTCCTTCCGTTACCAGGCGCCTGTTGTGTTCAAGCTGCGCGCGCGAATCGCGCACCGCGTCTCGTTGTACCTGTAAATTTCTTAACGCGAAAACGAGGTCCCAGTAAGCGCGCTGCACGCTCGTAATAGTCTCGATCGCGCGTTGACGAAACTGCGCATCCGTCAGCGACAGATTCTTTTTGGCGATCTCGATCTGGCGGCGGTTGTTATCAAACCGCAAACCCCGCAACAGTGGCTGGGTATAATTAAACGTGAGCGCCGTCGGATACTGCGGACTGAGCGCCGTAAATTGATTGTTGCTGGTCAGTCGAACAGACGAAAAATCCAGGCGATAGTTGCCACCGAATTTCGGTGTTTGACCCTCAAGCCGCGCGGTTCCGGTATAATCGCTTTGCGTGGTAGCGCCGTTTGCACCGCCACTGAGAAAACTGGAAATAGGGCTTTTGATGCGCTCGTAATAAGTTGCCGAACTGAGACGCGGATCGTAAGCACCGTGCGCAGCGGTCAGATCAAACTCAGCGATCTTGACGTTGTGACGCGCTACCTCGATGTCTTTGTTGTTCTCCAGCGCCATTGCCAACGCTTCGCGCAGCGAAAGCGGCTTTTGGCGATCCATGTCCACGCCAACGCGGCCAAGCTCCGGCAATGGTTTCTGCGCGGGACGGAAATCGGGAGCGATCGCGGGCACCGGCAAATCCTGCGGCAATGGCGCTGGAGACGGACTAAGCTCCTGTCCAACCACGCCCGGCGCGGTTAACAGAACAAAAACAATCAAGCCCAACCAACTTGAATTTACTAAACTCTTCATCTAGTGCCTCGAAACCAAACTCAATAGCGTTGCAGTTGCGCTGGCCACCTTGCGTCGCGCGCGACCAAACACACCCCGCACTCCTGAACCGATGTGTCCCCAAACTCTGCTCTTACCCAGATCGTCGAAAAGTGAATAAAAAACCGGAACCGCCAACAGCGTCAGTAGCAAACAAAGAGACTGGCCACCAACTACCAGCACACCGATTGAGCGATTCGTGCCTGAGCCCGGTCCGCTTGAAATTGTGAGCGGCAACATGCCCGCGACCAGCGCGATTGTCGTCATCAGGATAGGCCGCAAGCGGTCGCGGTTGGCGCGAATGATCGCATCGAGTCGTTCCATACCGCGCGCTCGCAACTGGTTCGTGTGATCGATCTGCAGAATCGCGTTCTTCTTAACGACACCGAAGAGCAACAACAGCCCCAGTCCCGAGAAAATGTTTACGGTCTGTCCGGTCAGTAGCAAAGCGAGAATGCCGAAGGGTATGGCGAGCGGCAACGTCAGCAGGATCGTCACCGGGTGAATAAACGATTCAAACTGGGCGGCCAACACCATGTACATGAAAACAAACGACAGGACGAAGGCCAGCATGAAGTAATAGCCGGCGCGGCCGAGCTCTTTTGAACGTCCAGCCAGCCCCGTTTTGTAAGCAGAATCGATGCCCACCTCTTTCGCAAACTGGTTCATCTTTTGAATGACTGCAGCCTGCGAGCCGCCCGGTTTCACGTTTGCTAACAACGTGACCTGGCGCTCCCGGTTCAGCCGATCGATCGCCGATGGGCCCGTGCCTTCTTCAAAGCGCACCAGGTTGTCGAGACTCACCCAGCCAATCTTCGCAGAGGAAACAATCATCTGGTTGAGACCTTGCACGCTTGAGCGCGACTGACCAATCGCGCGCACACGCACATTGTATTGATCGGTGCCGGCATTAAACGTCGAAACTTTTTGACCGGCGACGAGCGTGTTGAGAGCTTGCGCAATATCACCTACGCGAACACCAAGGTCCGCGGCGCGGGCGCGATCAATAACCACGCGAAGTTCGGGCTTGCCGGTAACCAGCGACGAATCGGCGTCAACTACGTCCGGAATTGTTTTCATCTTCGCGAGCAGAGCGTCCGAATACTTCGTCAGTTTCTCGAGGTCAGGACCGCCAATGACGTACTGGATATCGGCGTTGCGGTTGCCGCCACCAGAAATCGCTGCCACCGGTTGCACGCTGGTTCTAAGTTGTCCCGGAAACTCTTTCAGATACTTCGCCAGAATTTCCGAGCGCACCCGCAACATCAGATCACTTTGCGAAACGCTGCGTTCGTCCAGCGCCTGCATCTTCACGTAAATCGAGGCGGTGTTGACCAGTTCCTGCTGGCCCCCGCCGATGGTCGTCAGGGTGTCGGTGATGCCGGGTAATTTCCTGATGTCTGTGGAAATGCGCTCGGCCAAAGCTGAGGTTGCAACCAGGGTTGAGCCTTCCGGCGCTCGCACACTGACTTCAAACTGCGACTGGTCGTCAACCGGCAGGAAGTTTTTCCCAACGAACATGAACAACGGCACAATGCTGACAATCACAATTACGCAGGCACCGAGAATTACCCAGCGATGCGCCATAGACCAGGTAAGCATTCGCGTGTAAGTGCGATCGATGGGACCGTAAAAGCGCGATTGCTTCGAGCCGTGGTCAGCCGGCTCTGTGTGACGTTCAAAAGTTCCTTCTTCCGCGTCGTTACTGCGCTTGATGAGCCGCGCCGCCAGCATCGGCGTTAGCGTGAACGAGACCAACAACGAAACGGCGATCGCGAAAGAAGAAGTCAAACCAAACGAGGACATGAAGCGGCCGACGATGCCGCCCATGAATCCGACAGGCAGGAAGACGGCCAGCAGCGACAAGGTGGTGGCCGTGACCGCCAGACCAATTTCCTTAGTCCCTTCGATTGCCGCCTGAAACGACGGCATGCCCTTCTCTTCAATGAACCGAAAAATATTTTCAAGCACAACTATCGCGTCGTCGATCACAATACCAACCATCAGCGTCAGCGATAGCATCGTAATCTGGTTCAGTGTGAAGCCCATTGCGGCCATCAAGCCAAACGTTGCAATCAACGACGTTGGAATAGCCAGCGCCGCAATTAACGTGGACCGGAAGCTCCAGAGAAAAATGAAAACAACAATGGCGGCGAGGATGCTGCCCTCGATCAAGTGCTTCTGAATTGATTCGATGGAAGCTTTGATGAAGATCGACTGGTCGCCCACCACCTCGGTCTTGAAACCCGGAGGCAAAGTCTTTTGGATCCCCAGCAGCCGCTCCTTGACCGCCTCAGCCACCGCTACGGTGTTTTGTCCCGATTGCTTCGAAACCACCAACGTAACCGCCGGCTGACCGTTTAGCCGGGCTTCTGTTCTCGCCTCTTCGACGCCATCTTCAGCATAACCAACGTCACTTAGCTTGACGGAATAAGTCCCGCGGCTACCTACGACAAGATTATTAAAATCAGACGGCTGGACGATGCGGCCCATCGTTCTGACGGTCAGCTCGCGTGCGCCTTCGTCGATTCGCCCGCCGGGGACCTCCATATTCTGCGCGCGCACCGCGTCCGCCACTTGCGCGACGGTGACGTTGAAAGCGCGCAGCTTTTCGGGATCGACCCAGACTTGAATCTCACGCGTGCGGCCGCCGATGATGGTCACCTGGCCGACACCGTTTATCGATTCGATCTGTTGTTTGATTTTCTTGTCGGCAATGTCCGTAACTTCGCGCGGCGAACGAGGTGCTGACACGGCAATACGCACAACCGGCGCCGCATCGGTATCTAACTTCTGAACGATTGGCTGCTCCGCCGTAACCGGAAGATCGTTAACTATCAGGTCAACTTTATTGCGCACTTCCTGCGCCGCAACGTCTGGACTCTTCTCGAGCAGGAAAGTAATGAAGACCTGGGAAACGCCTTCCACGGAAGTGGAGCGCAACTCGTCGATGCCGCTTACCGTGTTTACAGCGCCTTCGATCTTGTCGGTGATCTCGGTTTCAATTTCCTGCGGCGACGCGCCGGGGTTAACAACCGTGACCGTGATCGTCGGTAGATCGATCTTAGGGAAAAGATCGACGCCGAGCGACTTGTATGAGAAGAGCCCGACGACAGTCAGACTCAGGATCAGCATCGTCGCAAACACCGGACGCCGGACGCAGATTTCAGCTAACTTTTGCATAGAAACCGGACTTTGGTTTTGGGTCTTTGGTCCTCGATCTTCTCTACAGTGATTTGCACCACCAAAGACCTCAGACCAAAGTCGCAAGACCTATTGTCTTACTGCCATTCCATCACTCAACTGCTGGACATTGCTGGTCGCCACGATTTCGTTTTCCGCAACCCCGCCTTTGATCTCAACCAGATCGCCTTCTGTTTGTCCCAGTTGCACCTGGCGCTCCTGCGCCTTTCCATCCTTGATTACAAACACGCGGCTAACACCGGATTCGGTGCGTACTGCGCGGGCCGGAACCAGAGTCGCGGGCGCGGCACGTGACTGCAGGATGCGCACCGTTGCGAATTGTCCCGGCTTCAGCACGCCACTGTTGTTTTGAATTTCCGCTTCGACCGTTAACGTTCGCGAAGTAGGCGTAACGTTAGGCGAGATGCGCGCAACGCGACCGCTGAAGTTTTGATCTGGCCACGAGCTGGTGGTTACCGACACGGATTGACCGACGCTTACCGCTGAAATGGCCTGCTCCGGAATATCGATGCGCACGCGCAAGGGATTGATCTTGACGACCGTTGCAATTTTGGTTGTTGTGGAAACATATTCGCCGAGGTCTGCAGGACGATCCGCTATATAGCCATCAATGGGCGAATAAACGTTGGCGTAACTTTGATTGCGTACCGCAAGATTGAGCTGGCTCTCGGCGTTTGCAACGTTCGCCCGCGCCGTCATGACGGCAGAGTTATTTTGTCGGCCCAGCGAAAGCGCCGACTCATACTGCTCCTTCAATTGATCGCGCTGCGCTTTCTGCTGGTCGTAAACTGAGCGGGAAATATCTCCCGATTCGATCAATTTTTCCGAGCGACGAAAATTCTTGTCGGCGAGTTCAAGCGCCACGCGCGCATTTGCGACTTCGGGAAGTTTATTGATATCGAAAGTATGCCCCGGTCGCACTCCAACTTTCTCTTCCGCCTGGCGCAAGGAGGCTTTCGCCTGATCAACCTGCGCCTGCGATTGTTGGACGCGCAGTTTCGCATCCACGTCGTCTAGGCGAACGATTGTCTGACCCCGTCTCACATAACTTCCCAGGTCAACTGCAACCAGAACGACCTTGCCGGCCATGGACGGTGAAACATCCGTCTGCTCGTCGCCGGTTAAACTTCCGGTTGCTTCAAAAAACCGCGGCAACTCGCGCACGATTGCCGTCGCAGTCGTTACCTCGACTGCGGTTGATTGTGCCGGAGCGTTCGCTTCACTTCTAACATTTGCTTTGGAACCGCCGCACGACGTTGCGAGTAACAAAACGCCAAACAAGGCGACAGCCAACGCAAACAGTTGTGCGACCCGAACTGGTAATCTCGGAACAGACATTGACTCTAGCTCTTTCTCGAAAGACCGTTTCCAGAAACCTTACTTGCCTTCCTCGTTTTCGTCGTCAACTCGGAGTCGCGGCTGATGCCGTGCAGAAGAATGTCAGTAAAGTGCTTCGCTGCGTCTTCGTTTGAGATCTGCAGCAGGCGACGATTGGGATCCCATAAATTGTTATTAAGTGAATGATGAATAATCATGCCAATGAAAGAACGGACGACGATAGCGGGATCAATCTTAACCATCGCGCCATCGTGCTGCCGCTCGGTAATGTATCCGCCCAGGAGTTCGTAAACGCGCCGGATGAACTTTTCAAAAAACATCTCGGCCAACTCGTGCCCCTCGAGGGCGGCATGAAGCAGTAGTCTTTGAAACTCCGGATCGCATTCATGATGATCGAGGGCGCCCAAAGCCAACCGTTCAAAAACCGCGCGGTCATTCTTCTGCATCAACGCTTCAGCTACCATCTGTTCCGGATTCATCGAATCACCCGAACAGGCCTTGTGGTCGAGGATTGCCGAATAGAGCTCCTGCTTCGTCGCGAAATGGCGGAAGACCATAGCTTCAGAAACGCCGGCGGCGTTTGCAATCTCCCGGGTAGTGGTGCCGCCAAAACCCCGCTGTGAAAAAAGACTGACGGCAATGCGGAGTATCTGCAGCTTTCTATCTTCTGCGCTCATGCGCGTCGCCCCACCGGGCTGAACCGGGGCGGCCAATTTCACGTCAGGAGCGCTTATTTGCTTACTCAAAATGAAAATCCTTCTGTCTCAATCGTCCAAAGTAAGTACTTACTTACCATTGCTGGAAGAGACTGTCAAGACCGCCGAGGCTCCTCTTTGCCGGTTTCGCGATTCAAGTTAACGGGCAGTAAAAGCGCCTGCTCTCTTGCGCCCAGCTTTGTATCGTTCCCGACCTGCAACGCCTTAACGCGTACCCTTTCGCAACAAGCTTCCAGCTCCTGCAGCAGCGTTTTGAAGTTTGGTCGCGAAACTAAACGAGGACGCTTCTGGAGCACATTCCAAACAACATCGCCTGAAAAGCATGAGCTGTACCTCGCCTCCACACTCGGCACATTGTTTGCTCATGCCTTGGGAGAACGTGAAAGTGAAATCGACTTGGAAACTTTCGCAGTATTTAATTAAAGGAGAAACAACGCATGTCGCAGAACACAACTTCAACAAACTTCCCTGGAACTTCACAGCCGTCGGAACAAAGCGGTTCCGCCACCGGCACCGCAACTGCAGTGGCGCAGGAATATGGCGGCAAGATTTCGGATGCTGCCAGTCAGGCCAAAGAATTCTTGAGCGATAAGATCTCGGTCGTCGGAGACAAGATCAAAGATATTCAAAGCGCAGACCTCGGAGAGATGGCTGAAAACGCGAAAGACTACGCACGCAAGAATCCCGGTCAGGCACTTCTGATTTCAGCTGCCGCTGGTTTACTGGTCGGCTTAATTCTTCGTGGCCGGCGATAACGCCGGTCGGCGTGCATCGACATTCCGGCGCGCCTCAATAGGAAAGGACAACGCTATGGCTGCTGCTTCAGCTGCTAGTGGCATTACAACTACCTCTACGCCATTAGGCGTGGAAAAGTCTGATGAAACTTTGCCTTCTCTCTTTGGTCGTTTGGGTGATGACGTGATGCAACTCTTCGACACAAAGATAAGTTTGTTAAGGGTGGAAATCAAAGAAGAAGCTTCGGCGTACGCTCGCGACGGCATTATGATCGGCGTGGGTGGGGTTGTAGCTGCGATCGGGTTTGCGCTACTCAATGTCGCTGTGGCGTTTGGCATCTCGACCTTGCTCGCAAATGCCGACCTGAGTCAGGCTGCAAAGTACGCGATCGGCTTTCTTTCCGCCGGCTTGCTTTACCTAATTGTTGGCGGGCTGATCGTTGTGACAATGAAGAACCGCATGGCCAGGCAAAGTCTGGTTCCCGATAGGACTATCGCTGAGCTTAGAAAGGACAAGCAATGGCTGAAGAACGAACTATAGGGTTGGGACGGGCGCGGGAATCATCAAGCCCCGCGTCCGAAGAATCATCCAAGGAGGAGCTTCAACGCCGCATGGAACAAGCCCGGGATTCAATCACAAACACCGTTACGGAAATCAAAGAAAGTGTGGCGCAGCAAGTTGAAAGCGTTAAGGACGCCCTCGATTGGCGCGAGCATTTCAAGAAACAACCGGTGGCCTGGTCGTTGGGTGCCGCAGGCGTCGGCCTCTTTGTGGGATACGGTATTGCCGCGGCAATTAAGGGAGACGCGCGTGATGAACTGCATTACGCACCTGCGCCCTCTTATTCGCTGTCGGCCCCGCCGGTAACCCACGAGGCAATCAATCCACAGACGAGGACGAACGGCCACGACGATGGCCCCGGCCTGCTTGAACGGTTTCAGGGAACATCTGCATACGAACGCCTGGGCCGGGAAGCCGGAGCGATCGGAGATCGCCTGGTCGAGGAACTATCAAGCACCGCTCAGCAGGTCGTTTTGCCGGCCTTGCTCAAAAAGATCAAGGGCTGGATTGGTCTCGATCTGTCCGCCAAACGTCCCGCCACAAGTGATAAACAAGAAGGTCGGACTTCATACGAGCCCGCCGTCGGTCGCAGCTAATATCCTTTGACTGCGCGAACAAAACCCGAAAAGGGCGAGCCTGCTGAACGGGCTCGCCCTTTTTCACTGTCCCCACGAGTAGGTTTACTTCGCCAGCGGCTTGCGCGGCAGTTTCTGATCAAGCATCGCCGCGTTGTAAATGAAAGCCGCCATGAGCGTCGCGGCCTGTTTCAGGTCGTCTCCTTGGATGCGATCGAAAACGTCCTGGTTCGAATGGTGCGTGCGCGAGTCGTATTCAATCTCGTCCTGAATAAACTGGAATCCCGGCAAGCCAACCGCATCGAACGAAAGGTGATCCGTGCCACCAGTATTCGAAATGGAAAGCGTTGCCGCACCCATATCGCGGAAAGGAGTCAGCCATTGGCGAAACAACGGCCGCACGGATTCATTACCCTGCAAATAAACTCCGCGAATCTTTCCAGTACCGTTGTCGAGGTTGAAGTAGGAACTAAATTTTTCGTATTCAGGTTTGGTAATGAGCAGACCGGGAGATGGACTCGGCAGCGGCGAGGCGCCCGCAACGGCAGCCGGGGTATCGAGCTTGCCGAAGTGCTCAGCCACGTAGGCTTTTGATCCCAGCAACCCTTCCTCTTCACCGGTCCACAGAGCAACTCTAATCGTGCGCCGCGGTGTTAGATTTAGCGCTTGAAGAATTCGTACCGCTTCCATAGCCACGGCTACACCCGCGCCATTGTCTGTGGCGCCGGTGCCGGCATGCCACGAGTCCATGTGTCCACCCAGCATTACGATCTCATCTTTCAGATCTGTGCCGGGAATTTCGGCGACGGTGTTGTAACCCATCGGATCCGCATCTTGCCAATCGACCGCGAGATCTACCGTCACCGTCACTTTTTCGCCAGCCTGGACCATACGCACGATGCGATTGTAGTGTTCGACCGCCAGGACGAGCTGCGGCAGGATGCTGGGGGCCGTCTGGTCGTACGACTGAATCAGTCTGGGCGCATTCGGGCCGTAGGAGTCGAGCGTTACGGGCTGCGGCACGGTTGCAGACTGCACAAAAATTGTTCCCCCATCTCCTGCGCGACTGGCATCAACCAGCACGGCCGCGCCTTCACTCTGAAAAAACTGGTACTTCCGCATGGTGAACACTTGCGCGGCCCGCTGTTCCGCAGTAAAACGGCGCCCGCCGCCCGGAGTTGGCACCGGTGCATCTGCCAGGGCCAGCAAGTCTTTCTCATCACGGCGTGTGCCCATTGGTTCGAAGTGCGCTTTCACTTCGCGCATTGCGGCGGTCAGAACAATCGCACCTTTGAGCTTACCTTTGAATCGTTGCAGGTCAGCCTCATCTTTCGCATCGACGTAAACTACGTCTGCAGTCAACGGACCGGCAGTGGCCGGCGACCATGCTTTCGGATAAGCGATTAGTGGAATGTTCAGCGGTTCCGAGACCTGCGCCGAAAATCGTTTCAGAGTCCAGCCGCGACCGAACGGTCCCCAAGCCTCGAGATGTGCGTTCTGCAGTCCCCACTTCGTCAGTTGATCGCGCGTCCACTCGTTCGATCTTTTCATTCCCGGCGATGCAGTTAACCTGGGACCAATAACGTCGCTCAGATAACTCAAGGTTTGCATCACCTGTGAACGGTTCAGGCCCTCGTCTTTTATTCGTTCGATTGGATCATTGGGATCTTTTGGCGGGGTTGCTGGCGCTCCTGCCGTAGTTGCCGGACTGGGCGAAGGCGTTGGCTGCTGAGCAAGGGTCGCGCTGGGCGAAACAAAGAAAATGAAAAGCAGTACGAAGGTCGCATTGCGTCTGAACATTCTTAGGCTCCTCGTTTTGCAGGAACAGGCATTTTTGTCTGTCCCTCTTGATTGATTTTCAATTTGAAGTCGGGAATTAGCAATCGGATTCTAACTCAAAACCGGAAACCTGTTAGATCGGACAGACAGAAATGACTGTCCCGCTGACCAGTTACTTTTTCGCTTTGACTTTGGCT
Source organism: Acidobacteriota bacterium (assembly GCA_040002755.1). Lineage (GTDB taxonomy): Bacteria > Acidobacteriota > Blastocatellia > Pyrinomonadales > Pyrinomonadaceae > PSRF01. The sequence goes on from JBDUDV010000031.1 coordinate 30,038, forward strand.
TTGGGTTTCTCAACCGCGCCCTCGATGGAACTGTAGTCACAATCTTCATTGGCGCAGTGTCGAAACGTTCCTTGCTTCTTCGTAGTCTTCTCGAGCAGAAACGGTGCATTACATTTCGGGCAAGCATCCGCAACCGGCTTGTCCCAATAAACGCGATCGCAGTCAGGATATGTGCCGCAGCCATAAAACACTTTGCCGCGCTTGGATTTTTTGACTACCAACTCACCTTTGCATCCCGGCCGCGCGCAATGAACGCCAGTCGACTCCTGCTTGATGTATTTGCACTTCGGATAATTTGAACAGGAGATAAACTCGCCGAAGCGTCCGAAGCGACGAACTAACTGCGCATCATCAACCGGACACTTCTCGTCCAAAGGCACCGGGGCGGGAGCCGCCACACCGCTCTTGGCAATCTTCCGAATGTTGCGGCACTCGGGATAACCCGTGCAGCCCAGGAACGGTCCAAACCGACCGCGCTTCATCTGCATTGGCTTGTCGCACAGTTCGCAAATTTCCGGCTCCGCTGCTACTCCGCCGCCGGGAGTTTCCGTGCCATTGGCGCCGTTCGTGCTGGCTTTCGGCTCGGCATCGCGCGTTGCTTCACATTTCAGGCACTTGAGATACTTACCGAAGCGGCCGCGTTTACGGACCATGCCTTTGGTTTCACATTTGAGACAAACCTCTTCTGTAGGTATCTCTTCATTCTTTATCCGACCCGTGTATTCGGTGAAGGTAACGAGATCACGCGAAAACTTGTCGTAAAACTCATGGAGCGCATCAGTCCATTTCAGTTTGCCTTCTTCAACGCTGTCCAACTCCTCTTCCATTCGCGCTGTATAGGTCTCATTAAAGAGATCGGCGAATCCACCTTCAATCAATAAATCATTAACAGTCTTGCCTAAGTCGGTCGGGTGAAAACGTCCTTCACGTTTCTCGACGTACTCACGGGCCAGAATTGTCGTCATGATCGCGGCATAAGTCGACGGCCGACCAATGCCTTTTTCTTCCAGCGCCTTGACCAGCGTTGCTTCTGTGAAGCGTGGCGGCGGATCAGTAAAGTGTTGTTCCGGCGTGATCTGGTTTAGGGTGAGCGTCTCGCCCTTTTCTACAAGCGGCAGGGTGCGTTCAGCTTCCTCGTCTTCCTCGGTTTTCTCATCGCGGCCCTCCTGATAGATCTTCAGGAAGCCATCAAATTTTTGCACCGAGCCAGTCGCGCGGAATATGAAACGTCCCGCCGCGATATCGATCGTGGTCTGATCAAACAGCGCGGGTGTCATCTGGGAAGCGACCGAACGCTGCCAGATCAAGCGATAGAGACGCAGCTCGTCGTTGTTCAAATAGCTCGAGAGCGAGTCGGGCGTACGCGCTACGTCGGTAGGACGAATCGCCTCGTGCGCATCCTGGGCATCCTTCTTCGAGCGATAGTGAATCGCCTTCTCCGGCAAGTAAGGAGGGCCAAACTGTTTGCTGATGAAATCCCGCACCTCCTGTAACGCGGCGTCGGAAACGCGGGTTGAGTCGGTGCGCATGTAGGTGATCAGACCGACTGAACCTTCTGCACCGATCTCGATACCTTCGTAAAGCTTCTGCGCCACCATCATCGTCCGCTTCACGGCCCAGCCCAGTTTCCGCGCAGCCTCTTGTTGTAGTTTTGAAGTGATGAACGGCGGTACCGGATTGCGTTTACGCTCTTTCTTCGTTACTTCATTGACAACAAAGGTTTGCCGGTTTGCTTCGGCTACGATATCCGTCGCCTTTGCCTCGTCGCCCAGCAGGATCTCGCTCGGCTTGATGTCCTGATCAAAACCACCGGTCTTGACGGTTTGTTCGCCGATCTTAAATAGCCGCGCGTCGAATGCTGGCGGCAGTTTGGCGCCGAGATTGGCAGCTATCGTCCAATACTCGGTCTTGATGAACTTCTCGATTTCCCTCTCGCGCTCAACTACCATTCGCAGCGCGACTGACTGCACCCGCCCGGCGCTCAGTTTTCCACCAACCGTCCGACAAAGCAGGGGCGAAACCTTGTACCCAACCAACCGATCGAGCACGCGCCGCGCCTGTTGCGAATCGACGAGGTTCTGATCGATCTGTTTTGGGTGCTCGAATGCTTCGTTGACCGCCCGCTTCGTGATTTCATTAAACATCACACGAAATGTAGCTTTCGTTGGGCGCTTCGGCACAATTTCTTCAGCCAGGTGCTGGCAGATCGCTTCGCCTTCTCGATCCGGGTCAGCCGCGAAATAAATGTTGTCGGCTACTTTTGCCGCGGCTTTCAGCTCCGATACGATTTTCTTGTTGTTTCGTTTTTTGGAGTCGGGGATTACTTCGTAGGTGGGTTTAAAGTCGTCGTCTACGTCAACTCCCAATCCTTTGGCAGGCAGATCTTTGATGTGGCCTATCGAGGCCTTGACCAGATAGTCCTTTCCCAAATATTTGTTTATCGTCTTCGCCTTCGCCGGCGATTCAACTATTACTAAGTTTTTTGCCATTACTTGTTTGCCTAACTACACCACAACTGGATCGACAGCCTTGTCTCGTTCGCTGCGGGCCAGAATGCCAAAATACAAAAAATAAGTGCGTAAGTCGGAGGGGTGAATTAACTCGGGTGTCTCATTGTAAAGTTCATCGCATATTACTTCCCTCAAACGGGTCAGTTCTTGGTATGTTGTCATTACTTTTCTATCGCACCAGTTTCCGAACAATCTCGATTATGCGTTCCTGCAACGCTGCCCTCCACGACGCGCGATCGATTGTTTTGTCGAGGTCGTATGTTAATCATTGAATCGATCTCGACCATTGCGGGCAGCACCCGGTCCGGATACAAATTGATAACCCACAAATTCTCCTGCCGTGAATTTCGTTCGAGCAAAAAGGCTTCCTCGTCGGCGTGCAGCTCTGCACCCGCGGCCATGACTCCCTTCTCGACCTCGACGACAGCTTTGACCATCTCGCCATATAACTCTTCACCAGCTTCACGAAGTTGTTTGGGTGAGATCGGTTCGCTTATTAAGATTGTTCCCATCAAACATTCACATCTTCCGGACGAAACACTTTCCCGGCAGCGCCCGCACCAGATCGCGCATCTCCAACGTCAGTAACGTCGCGGTCAAATCCGAGATCGTCAGTCGACTCTGATTCACGAGCATATCAATGTGCGACGGATTGTCAGCCGAAAGCAACTTGAAAACCGATTGCTCAAAACCGGTCAACCCTTGCGGAACCAACGAAAGCTGATCCGCAAGCGACTTCTCCTGCTTCTTTTCGGTCAGCGGCGGGGGCAATAACTTAGCCGCGATTTGCGGTGGCAACTCCGCCGCAACATCCTGCCATTGCTGGATCAACTTGGCGCCCGCGCCCTTGATCAGATAGTTGGTACCAAACGAGTTTCGCGAAGTAATGTTGCCGGGCACCGCAAAAACTTCGCGGTTCTGTTCGATCGCCAGCCTCGCCGTTATCAAGGAACCTGAATTCTCTGCTGCCTCTACCACGATGACTCCCAAACTCAGTCCGCTAATGATGCGATTACGGTAAGGAAAGTTTTCCGACACCGGCGGAGTAGTTAAGGGAAACTGCGAAACAATCGCCCCTCTTGCCTGCAGCACTTCCTCCGCAAGCTTCTTATGATCGCGCGGATAAACCTGATCGAGACCAGTGCCGATAACCGCTACCGTGCGACCGCCACCTTCAATAGCTCCGCGATGCGCCGCCGCGTCAATCCCCCGCGCAAAACCGGAAACGATCGTTACGCCACGCTGGGCCAAATCCCTTGCGAGCATCGAAGCGGCGTTCTGCCCGTAGGTGGAACACCGGCGCGAACCAACGATGGCGATGCAAGGTTGTTCCAAACATTCAGACCAGGCACCCTGCACATAAAGAACGATAGGCGGATCGTAGGTCTCTCGTAGTAGTGGCGGGTAAACACCATCATCCAGAATCAGTATGTCGCCGCCAAGTTTCCGAACCGTTTCAATTTCAACTTCCGCCTTGTCGTGCTGGTCGCGGGCGATGATGCTATCGACCGCTTCCGGCAATAGGCGGACTTTTTCCAGCTCCGCGCGAGTCGCCCGGTAAACCGCTTCCGGGGAACCAAAACGCTCCAGGAGTTTGGCAGCGGCGCGTGGGCCGATGCCAGGCGTCATGTTTAGCGCTACCCACTCTCTCATACGATTGCTGACTGCTGATTGCAGAATGCGGAATCTGCAAACCGCGTTCAAGGTTACTAGGCCTTCCGCAACCCTTTCGCGGATTTGATGGAAGAGACGGTGATTGCAAGAATCTCATCTGCCTCTTTCAGCAAATCCGTTACGCGAGCTAGCTGGACAATGCCAGCGTCGATCAATAGCTCGATCCAATAGACTGTTTCATCGGCTTCTTCTTCAACAATGCCCATCTTCGCAGCAAAGTCTGGTCTTGATTCAGCTCTACAAGCAGCGCGGTAATTAGCACCCACCGACGGACCACAACGAAGCATCTGGTTTCTGATTACCATAGCGGTCGGCGTGTTTGGCAAGCTCTCAGCCAAGCGGATAACGCGTTAAGCAAAAGCACGCGTTCTGGTTTTCATTTCGTCGGGATTCACCAATTACTCCCTATTCCGCAATCCTCAATCCGCATTCCGCAATCGTTTGGCGGAGGCGTGTAGGAATCGAACCTACCCGAGCCTGTTCTCACAGTCTCACTGACGGTTTTGAAGACCGCGCCGTTCACCAGAACAGATTCGCCTCCCTGTCTCTATTCAGTTTTCAAAATCGCCAGGAGTTAAAGTTCAGCTCTCAAACTTGCCGAAAACTCAACTACCTCTCATCGGAGCGAAACCCTACGCGCCAAACTGCGAGCCTGTCAAGCAAGCTCCGAGACACCCCCTCGCGAACTCGATGCCAGAGATCATGAGGCGTTATCGTCTACAAACTTGACTGAAACATTGGCCTGAGGCTATTCTACCATTCCCGAACGAACGTTCGAACGACGCGCCTAGGGGCGATGGAAACGCCTTTATTTCCTATGAAAACGCGTCGCGACGCCTGGCGATCGCAAAGAGGAGCGCATGATCAACTTTCAAACGTCACCTGACCAATACAAACACTGGAAATTGAAAGTGGAAGGCCGGGTGGCCACACTAACGATGGACGTTTCTGAAGACGTGACGTTCGCCGAGGGCTACAAGCTGAAACTCAATTCCTACGACCTCGGCGTGGACATTGAACTCGCTGACGCGATTCAGCGGCTCCGTTTCGAGCACCCGCAGGTGAACGCCGTGGTCATCACCAGTCTGAAACCGCGAATCTTTTGCGCCGGCGCCAACATCTACATGCTCG